>JANLPP010000086.1:0-21245 GCA_031367295.1 Hyphomicrobiales bacterium
TCGGCTCGGCTGGCACAGAGAACAGGTGGACCGGCTGTTTCGTATCGGGCATGCCTCGCGGCTCGACCAGATTGAAGCAGCCTTTGCAAAGCTGGGCAAAGATATCAATATTGAAATTCGCAGCAGTGTGGCGGCTTGAACCCGGTCAGCTGATTTTGAAAAAGATTGCCCGATGCCAAACGAAATCAAGTTCTGGGACCAGAGGAAGCGCCTCGACTGGTTCCGGGCGCGCGCGCTGGCGCGAAAAATCATAGAGCGCCCGGAAATTTTGAGCGAATTGCGGGAATGCATCGAAAAATACTGGGGCGGCGACCCTTCAAAATGTCGGTCCTTGCGGATCTGGCGACATATTCTGGGCAATTCTCCAGAGGAATTTGCGCGCTTCCTGCTTGCCGACAAGCCTGAAGCGGAGGAGGCCAGGAAAAGCTATCCGCCCTTCGTCGCCCTGACGCCGCAAGAGCGTGCTGCATATATCGAAGCCAGCCGCCGGGAGGTTGCGCTGGCATGATGCACCGCATGCCAACGTCCAATCTGAAGGAAATCCCCATGAAACTCGCCAATTTCCGCTTTGACATTGACGCTGACGGCATCGCCCTGCTCACCTGGGACATGGCCGGAAGATCGATGAATGTCATCACGCTTGACGTCATGAACGAACTTGACAGCGTCATCGACAGGGTTGCGTCCGACGCCGCGATCAAAGGTTGCGTTGTCACCTCCGGCAAGGAGACGTTCTCGGGCGGCGCCGATCTCACCATGCTGGAGGGGCTGGGGCGTTCCTATGCAGGCATGGTCAAGAGCGAAGGCGCGGACAAAGCCATGCAGGCATTTTTCGATGGCTCGCGCCGCCTCAGCCAGATTTTCCGCAAGCTGGAAAAGTGCGGCAAGCCCTTCGCCTGCGCCATCAACGGCACCTGCCTCGGCGGTGCGTTTGAGCTGGCGCTGGCCTGCCACTACCGGATAATCTCTGACAGTGACAGAGCGCGCGTGGGTTTGCCCGAGATAAAAATCGGCCTGTTCCCCGGTGCGGGTGGCACGCAACGGGTGGCGCGGCTGATGCAGACCGGCGACGCGTTGCAGATGCTGTTCAAGGGCGAGCAGATCCGGCCCAACCTCGCCAAGGGCATGGGGCTGGTGCATGCGGTTGTGCCCGCCGCCGATATTGTCGCCAAGGCCAAGTCCTGGATCATGGCAGGCGGCAAGGGCGTCGCGCCGTGGGACGAGCAGGGCTTTAAAAATCCGTCAGGCAAGGTCTACTCCGCGCAGGGCATGATGACCTGGCCGCCCGCCAACGCAATCTACCGGCGCGAGACGCAGGACAATTATCCGGCAGCCAAGGCCATCCTCGCCAGCGTATATGAGGGATTGCAACTGCCGATGGACCTCGCCCTGCAGGTGGAGAGCCGCTACTTCGCCAAAATCCTGCGCTCCAAAGAGGCGGCCGCGATGATCCGCTCCTTGTTCGTCTCGATGGGCGAGCTTAACAAGGGCGCGCGCCGCCCGGCTGGCGTTGCGCCAAGCAAGCTGAAGAAAATCGGCGTGCTGGGTGCGGGATTCATGGGCGCAGGGATTGCCTATGTCAGCGCCAGCGCGGGCCTCGATGTGGTGCTGATTGACCGCGACATGGCGGCGGCGGAAAAGGGCAAGGCTTATTCGCACAAGCTGATGAGCGACCAGATCGCCAAAGGACGCGCCAGGACCGCCGAGCGCGAAACGCTGCTCGCCCGCATCACGCCGAGCGCCGATTATGCGGATTTGAAGGACTGCGACCTTGTGGTGGAGGCCGTGTTCGAAGACCGCGCCGTGAAGGCGGAGGCGACGCGGAAGGCGGAAGCGGTGATTGGCAAAGACATTATTTTCGCCTCCAACACTTCCACGCTGCCGATTTCCTCACTCGCTGAAAATTCGGCAAGGCCGGACCAGTTTGTCGGCATCCATTTTTTCTCGCCAGTCGAGAAAATGCTGCTGGTCGAAATCATTGTCGGCAAGCAGACCGGGGACCGGGCACTGGCTACCGCCATGGACTATGTGCGCGCCATCAGGAAAACCCCGATTGTCGTCAATGACACGCGTGGTTTTTTTGCCAACCGCCTTGTCGGCAATTACCTTCTCGAAGGCCACCTGATGCTGATGGAGGGGGTGCCGCCCGCCATGATCGAGAATCTGGCCAAACAGGCAGGCATGCCGGTGGGACCGCTGTCGCTCAACGATGAGGTAGCAATTGACCTTGCGTGGAAAATTCTGTGCGCGACGATGAAGGATCTGGGCTCAAGCGCCGTCTCGCCGCAACAGGAAATTCTGCTCGATGCCATGGTTAACACTCATGGCCGCCTTGGCCGCAAGAATGGCAAGGGCTTTTATGACTACCCGGAAAAGAAGCCAAAAAAGCTGTGGCCCGGCCTGTCGGCGCTGCCAAAAAAACTGCTCGATCCCGATACGCTCGACAAACAGGAGCTGAAAGACCGTTTTCTCGTGGTGCAGGCGGTCGAGGCCGCGCGCACGATGGAAGAGGGCGTGCTGACCGACGTGCGCGAGGGCGATGTCGGCTCGATTCTCGGCTTTGGTTTTGCACCTTTCACCGGCGGCGCGATCAGTTACATCGATGGCATGGGCACGAATTCTTTTGTGGCACTGTGCAACCGGCTTGCCGCCAGGTGCGGGCCGCGCTTCAAGCCGCCAAAGCTGCTGGTGGAGATGGCCGAAAAGGGCGAAAGCTTCTACGGGCGCTTCCCGCCACCAAAGGCGCAGAAGGTGGCGTAACGCTGTCCTTGCGAGCAAAGTGATGTGATCCAGATGTGTCCTTGTGGCCTTTGGGTTGCGTCGCGGCGCTGGCAATCACCGGCTTGAGCGAAATCAGCCCTTGCGCCTGACGCGCACGATCACATCCACCCGCGCAATTTCCATGCCCGCCGGCGCGTCCGGCAAGCGCCCCACTTCGACATGCGCGCCAGGAATGTCGAACAGCGCGCTGGTCTCCTCAACGAGGAAATGATGATGCTCGCTGGTGTTGGTATCAAAGAACGTCTTTGATCCATCCACCGCAATCTCGCGCAACAGGCCTGACTGGGTGAACTGGTGCAGCGTGTTGTAAACTGTGGCGAGCGAGATTGGCACCCGCGTGCTGATGGCTTCCTCATAAAGGCCCTCGGCCGTGACATGGCGGTCCCCCTGCGCAAACAGCAGCCAGCCCAGCGCCACGCGCTGGCGGGTCGGCCGCAGCCCGGCATTTCGCAGCTTGCCGCGCAGGTCATGCACCGGACAGCCGCCCAGCGCCGTTGCAGACCGTTTTTGCACGGGCAGCGAAGCGGGTAATCTTGCGCACGCGGCAATATCCGGATTTTTCATCTGCGGTCCATGTATGGCGGGTGTCTGGCCTTCAAGACCTAACATATAAACTTTACACATTGGCTGCAACTGCGGCAAAATACCGTGCGGCGGGCGCAGCCGCTGGCCAGCCCGCTGCCAGCCATGGCGTGCGGAGCCAAACTGGCCTAGCATTGGCCATGCCAGACATTACACATCCAAATTTGGGCCGGAGCGCACGGCGTCTGCGCGTTGAAACGCTGGTTCGCCTGCGCTGGCTGGCAGTTGGCGGGCAGAGTGTTGCTGTGTTTACCTGCGCTTTCGGCCTCGGCTTCCCGCTGCCGCTGGGCCTTTGCATAGTAGTGATCGCCACCTCCGCCTGGCTCAATTTTGGCCTGCGCTGGTTCTATCCCCAGACCGAGCGGCTGGATGATGCGCGGGCAACCTTGCTGCTGGGATATGACATCCTGCAACTTTCAGCGTTGCTCTATCTGACCGGCGGACTGGAAAATCCGTTTGCGATGCTGTTTCTGGCACCCGTGATGATTTCGGCTGGGTCCCTGTCGCCAGGCCGCACATTGCTGCTTGGCCTGATTACGGCGGCAGCGGCTACGTTTCTGGCTTTTTTTCACCGCCCGCTGCCGTGGTTTGAAGGGCAGGTCCTGAATCTGCCGTTTTTTTACAGCGTCGGCGTCTGGATTTCGCTCATCGTCGGCACCTGCTTCTTTGGTGTTTACGCATGGCGCGTTGCCGAGGAGGCCCGGCAGCTGTCGGATGCGCTCTCGGCTACAGAGCTGGTGCTGGCGCGCGAACAGCATCTGTCACAACTCGATGGCCTTGCCGCCGCCGCCGCGCATGAGCTTGGAACGCCGCTGGCGACGATAACGCTGGTGACCAAGGAGCTGGCAAAACTGTTGCCGCGCGAGGGGGAGGTCGGCGAGGATATTGCCCTGCTGGGGCAGGAGGTGTCGCGCTGCCGCAGCATTCTGGGCAAGCTGAAATCACTGAATTCCGAGGGTGCCGGCCCGCTGGAGGAAATGACCTTGAGCCACCTGATAGAGGATGTGGTGGGGCCGACAGCCGATGCGCCAGTGACAGTGCGCATCACGCGGGATGGCATCGGCCGCGAACCGGTATGCCGCCGCAATCCCGGTGTGCTCTACGGCCTTGGAAACCTTGTCGAAAACGGTCTCGATTTCGCGCGCACAGAGTTGCGCATCGAGCTGGGCTGGACAGCGGACCGGGTGAGTGTGGTGATCGAGGACGATGGTCCGGGTTTTTCGCCTGATATTCTGGCGAAGCTTGGCGATCCCTATATCACCGCACGCAATACGGTGCGGCGGGCGAAATCCGAGGAAGGCTCGGGCCTTGGCCTTGGGCTTTTCATCGCCAAGACATTGCTGGAGCGCTCGGGCGCGGCGATGACCACCGCCAACAGCCCCAGAAAAAACAATGGCGCGCGCATCAGCATTGTCTGGCCCCGCGCGGTTTTTGAGAAAGACCGCGCAAACGTCATGGGTCAGCCGCGCGCGGCACCCGGCAGCTAGCTTGAATCTGCGCGCGCGGTCTGCCATGACAGTCGCGCTTCGGCAAACGCGCTATTACGCAAGCGTTTTTCCCGGCCTTGCGCAATGGCCCGGACGAAGCACAGGAGCAGCCATGGTTCAGCCCCAGCAGCCACATTCCTTGCAGCCACATCCCATGCAGCCTGCTGCCAGCAGTGAAGGCCAGTCACTGCTGATTGTTGATGACGACAAGCCGTTTGTCACGCGTCTTGCCCGCGCCATGGAGGCACGCGGCTTTGTGGTGACAATTGCTGAGTCCGTCGCCGAAGGGCTGGCCGCAATCGCAAAATCGCCGCCGGCTTTCGCCATCATCGACATGCGCCTTGGCGATGGCAACGGACTTGATGTGATTTCAGAACTCAAGGCAAAACGGCCCGATGCGCGCGGCATTATCCTGACTGGTTACGGCAATATCGCCACCGCCGTGACAGCGGTCAAACTCGGTGCGTTTGACTATCTCGCCAAGCCCGCCGACGCCGACGAAATTTACGCTGCCCTGATGACAGTCAAGAGCGACAAGTCCGGCCTGCCGGAAAATCCGATGTCGGCGGACCGGGTGCGCTGGGAGCATATCCAGCGCATTTACGAGCTGTGCAAACGCAACGTGTCGGAGACGGCGCGCCGCCTCAACATGCACCGGCGCACCTTGCAGCGTATCCTCGCCAAGCGCGCGCCGCGGTGATTTTCACACTTGACGAGCAAACCAATGACTCAGGAACTCTCCCCCGTCCGCGTAGAGATGCATGGCGCGGTGGCGCTGGTGCTGATTGACAATCCACCGGTCAACGCGGCGTCCGCCGCCGTGCGCGCCGGGCTGGTGCGGGCGATGGGGGAGGCCAATGCCAATCCTGCGGCAAGCTGTATCGTCATCGCCTGCGAGGGACGCACTTTTGTCGCCGGGGCCGATATCCGCGAATTCGGCAAGCCGATCATGCTGCCCCACCTCACCGAGGTGATCGACCAGATTGAATGGTCGGGCAAGCCAGTCGTTGCCGCCATTCACGGCACGGCGCTGGGCGGCGGCTTTGAGATTGCACTGGGCTGCCACGCCCGGGTGATGGCGAAAGACGCAGCGGTGGGCCTGCCCGAGGTCAAGATCGGCGTGCTGCCTGGAGCCGGCGGCACGCAGCGCCTGCCGCGCCTGACCGGCATGGCGGCGGCGCTGGAGATTGCCACAAGCGGGCGGCAGGTGAGGGCGCCCGAGGCGATCAAGCTTGGCATTGCTGACGCGATTGCACAGGGCGATCTGGCGCAGGCCGCGATGGCGCATGCGCTGGGCCTGGTGGGCACGCAGCTGCGGCGGCTGAGCGCCACGCCCGTGCCGGTGTTTGACGCCGCCGCCCTCGCCGTGGCCGTAAGCGCGGTGAAAAAGAAAGCGCGCGGCCAGCTGTCGCCGGGCAGGGCAGCCGACACGGTGGCGCTGGCCGCCACACTGCCCTTTACCGAAGGCATGGCGGCGGAGCGGGCCGCCTTCATGGAGCTTGTCGCGTCGCCGCAGGCAGGCGCGCTCCGGCACGCCTTTTTCGGCGAACGTGAGGTGGCGCGCGTGCCGCAGCTGGAGGGTGCCAAAGCCCGCGAGGTCAAGCGCATCGGCGTCATTGGGGCCGGCACTATGGGCGCGGGCATAAGTGTGGCGATGGCGGACGCGGGCTATCTCGTCAGCACTGTCGAAAGCTCCATTGCGGCGGTCGGCGCGGGGCATGACCGCATCAACGCGCTCTACGCGCGGCAGGTGAAGTCAGGCCGCATCAGCGCCGATGAACAGCGCGCCCGCATGGGCCTGATAGAAGTCAGCGACGATTTTGACGGGCTGAAAAACTGCGACCTCATTATCGAGGCGGCGTTTGAGGAGATGAGCGTCAAGCAGGATATTTTTTCGCGCCTTGGCAAACTGGCCAAAGCCGGCGCGGTGCTTGCCTCCAACACATCCTATCTCGACATCAACGCGATCGGGGCGGCGTCCGGCCGCCCGCAGGATGTCATCGGCATGCATTTCTTTTCGCCTGCCAATATCATGCGGCTGGTCGAGGTGGTGCAGGGCAAGGCGAGCGCACGGGACGCGGTGGCGACCGGCCTTGCTGTTGTAAAACGCGCAGGCAAGGTGGGCGTTGTCTGCGGCGTCTGCGACGGGTTTGTCGGCAACCGCATGCTCAACAAATACAAGGCGATTGTCGAGTTTGCGGTGGAAGACGGCGCGCTGCCGCAGGAGGTTGACGGCGCGCTGGAGGCTTACGGTTTTGCCATGGGGCCGTTCGCGGTGGCCGACCTTGCCGGTCTCGACATCGGCATGCTCAACCGCAAGCGCCTCGCAGCGACGCGTGACGCGCGCGAGCGCTACGGGTCAACGGTGGCCGACATGCTGTGCGAACAAGGCCGCTTCGGACAGAAGACTGGCAAGGGCTGGTATCTCTACGCTGATGGCAAGCGGGTGGTTGACCCGGCGGTGACGGCGCTGGTGCTTGATGTGTCGAAACAAAAAAGCATTGCGCGCCGCGCGATTGCGCCCGAGTCCATCCAGCGCCATGTGCTGGCCGTCTTCGCCAACGAGGGCGCGAAAATTCTGGCGGAGGGCATCGTGCCGCGCTCGCTCGACATCGATATTGTCTACCTGAACGGCTATGGTTTTCCGGCATACTGCGGCGGGCCGATGTTTGCGGCAGACGCGCGCGGTTTGAAAGCCGTGCTGGCGGATGTTGAGGCAATCCATGCCAGCGCGGGTGCGGGGTTCGAGCCTGCGCCGCTTCTGGTGGAGCTGGCGGCGCGGGACGGGAAGTTTGGTGACTGGAAGGCTGGCAAAGCATGAGCCGCAATCCCCACCGCCTGACCGGCAAAACCGCGCTGATCACTGGCGCGTCGCGCGGCATTGGCCGCGCCGTGGGCGAGGCTTTTGCGGCTGAGGGCGCGCATGTCATCATCAACCATTACCGTGACGAGCTGCCCGCCGCCAAATGCATCAACCTGCTGAAATCCGCCTCGCAGCGAGAGGGCCACGGCACAGCCAGCCACTTGGCGATTGATGCTGACATAGGCGCGCCAGCGGAAATCGCAGCGATGTTTGAGCAGGCCCTGAAAGCGCATCCGCGCATCGACATTCTGGTCAACAATGCCGGCATCCAGGCCCCGACGCCGGGCGCGTCTTTTGACGAGGCGACGCTGTTGCGCATTCTGCACGTGGATTTGATCGGCGCGGCGCTCTGCGCCCGGGCCGCGCTGGCGCATTTTGCCACCCGCCCCGGCGGCGGCGTCATTATCAACACGACGAGCGTGCACGAGATGATTCCCAAGCCAGGCTATGCCGCCTATTCCATCGCCAAGGGCGGTCTGGGCAACCTGACGCGCACGCTGGCGCTGGAGTTTGCCGACCAGGATGTGCGCGTCAACGCGGTAGGCCCCGGCGCTGTGACAACCGACATGAACGCCGCCTGGATTCATGATCCTGATGCGCGGGCGGGCGTCGAGCGGCATATTCCCATGGGGCGCGCCGCCTCAGCAGAGGAGATCGCGCGGGTGTTCGCGTTTCTGGCTTCAGATGACGCGGCCTATATCACCGGCCAGACGATCTATGCCTGTGGTGGCCTGACGCTGTTTGGCGAGTTTAAACAGAACTGGGCGTCGTGACGCGCCGTCTTGGACCGCAGGATCCCAGCTGGCCTCCTGCACCAGCACAGCCCGCCGCACTTGCGCCATAATTTCATCGCGGAAGCCATTTCCCACAATTGGCATGTCTCACTTTCGGGATGTAACTGGCCAGCATATAGGCTTATTTCTGGTTCATCCGCGCCACTTTCTTCTCGTAGCGGACTTCCATCTGCGCCTGCGCTTCCTTGCTGCCGTCGTGCCAGGTGCCAAACAGTTTATCGAGAGCTGTTGTGCCATCGGCATAGTTCACCTCAAAATACTTGTGGTGCAGGTAATGGGCGTAGGCATGGGTATCGACCGCCTTGTCATTGCCCAGTTCAATCTTGTCAAAACCGACGTGGCCCACCACAGCGCCCGTGCCGGTGATTTGCAGGTTGTAGAGGAACAGCAGCGGATGTGACGGCAATATCAGATGGATAAGTGAGTCGGACCAGTACAGCAGATGCTCCACCGGGTGCATGGACAGCGAGGACCATGGACTGGGGTTGACCGAATTGTGATGCACCGAATGCACCCACTTGTAGAGAAACGGCACATGGATCAGCCGGTGGACACAGTAGAAATGCAACTCATGATAAATCGGCAGCACAAAGGCAAAGGCCGCCAGCCACACGGGATGCGCCTCAAACGTGGTCCACGGCCCCCAGCCGTTGGCATAGCTGTAGAGACCAAACACCTCATAGGCTGTCCAGACCGGCACACCAGAAACAAACGTTCGGATGATGTTGTCGATGTTCTGGCTCTGGAACATGAACACAGTGCTGGGTTTTTCCGACGGCCACGCGCCATTGTATTTGAAACGCCCGGCCTGGCTGCGCTTCATGTAAAGGCGCAGTTCCAGCGCGCCATAGACGGCCAGAACCAGCAGGCTGTTGCGCGCGAGCAGATAGATAATCCATCCCGGCGCCAGCGTTTTAATGGTTGCAATGTCTGGCGTCAGATAAAACCAGAAGACTGCGGCCAGCGCCATGAACAGCACGTTCCACGGCAGGAAATAGCCGGGCAGCCATTTCAGGAAATTCAAAGGCTGTGGAGGGAACACAAACAGCGGGGCAATCTGCAAGGCATCGTTGGGTGCATAGTCGCCCCGCTTGTTGCGCTTGCCAAATTTCAGGTCGTCCATCTCATCGTTCCCGTATCAATATCTCTTTTTGGTGGCCTGTACTGCGGCTATCCGTCTTTGCGACCCCCGGGTCGAAGCCCGGGGGGAAGCAATCCAGCCGTGCCGTCCGTGACTCCTCGGTTGCTTCGCTGCGCTCGCAATGACGGCGGGGCGGCGGCATAGATTGTCACCGCATTACAGTTTTATTGCGCCGCCATATAGCTCTGAATTTCAGCTTCCAGCTCGGCCATATGCTCGCCGCCCGCCATCAGGTCAGTGATTTCCTCACGGCTTTTCTCGCCCTTGCGGAAATCAGCCGCCTTGGCACCGCGAATAAGCACCGCATAGTGATCACCGACCGTCAGCGCATGCACGACATTGTGGGTGATAAAGATGACGGCAATGCCCTTCTGGCGGGCTTGCAGCACTATGCGCAGCACATGCGCGGCTTCCTTGACGCCCAGCGCCGCCGTCGGCTCGTCGAGGATCAGCACCTTGGCGCCGAAATGCACGGCGCGGGCAATCGCCAGCGCCTGGCGCTCGCCGCCGGACAGGCCGCCGACAAGGCGGTCACCATCATCAATGCGGGTTATGCCAAGTTCACGCACGGCCCTGACGGCGATTTCATTGGCACGCTGGCGGTCGAACACCTTGAACGGCCCCCAGCCCTTCTTTGGCTCCTCGCCCACAAAAAACGAGCGGCCGATGCTCATCAGCGGAAACGTGCCGCCAAACTGATGGACGGTGGCAATGCCATGATGGCTGGCATCGCGCGGGCTGTTGAAGGATACGACCGTGCCGCCCATCTCGACCGTGCCGGATGTCAGCTTGAAGACGCCCGAGAGGATCTTGATAAGCGTCGACTTGCCCGCGCCATTGTCGCCAAGCAGGCACAGGACTTCCCCTGCCTTTACTTCAAGCGAAATGTCATGCAGCACGTCAATCGGGCCAAACGACTTGTTGACGCCGGTCATCTTCAGCAGGGGCGCGGTCATTTCACGACCCTCCCTTTGGCGGGCGTGTAGGACAGTGCCAGCTTGCGGAACGTGTTGTTCATCAGCACCGCCAGCAAAAGAAGAACGCCAATAATCAGGCTGGCCCAGTTGGCGTCAAAGCCGGTGTAGTAGATGCCCTGGTTGACGACAGCGAAGGTGAGAGTGCCCAGCACAATGCCAAACACCGAACCATAGCCGCCGGTGAGCAGCACGCCGCCGACGACGACTGAAATGATGGCGTTGAAAATATACGATTGCCCGGCAGAGACCTGCGCGCTGTTGTAGAGAATCGCCTGCGACAGGCCGACGAATGCGGCGCTGACGCCGCTGGCCATAAACAGCAGGATGGTCATGCGTTCAGTCGGGATGCCGGCGTTGCGCGCGCTGACCTTGTCGCCGCCCATCGCAAAAATCCAGTTGCCGTAGTGCGACCAGTGCAGGATGTAGGCAAAGATCAGTGCGACCGCGATCCACCAGAAGATCGTGACCTGATAGGCCCCGCCGATGAACTGCCCCAGCAGAAACTTGGCTTCCGGCCCGGCCTTGACCGCGACACTCGTTGTGCCGGTCAGGATGACAGAAAGGCCCAGTGTCATCCCTGCCACAGCAAACAGCGTGCCGAGCGTAACGATAAACGAGGGGACCGCCGTGCGGACCACAAGCACGCCGTTGATAAAGCCGACAACGGCCCCAAGGACGAGAGCGGCACCGATGCCGACAAGGATCGGGGCATGAAAATGTCCGGAGATGATGGCTACAGTCATCGAGCCTGCCGGAATCATCGAGCCGATGGAAATGTCCAGCTCCCCGGCTATCATCAGCAAGCCAATCGGGATTGCGACAATGCCAAGCGACGCCGCGACGTTAAGCCAGCTCGCCGCTCCCGCAAGAGAGGCAAAATTTGAGCCGCCGAAAACTGCGAAAAAAGTGAAAACCGCCACAAGTCCGAGGAACGAGCCGGTTTCAGGCCGGCGCAGCAGGCTGCCAAGTGAAAGACGCGGGGTCTGAATGTTCATCAATCGTTTCCGGGGTGCATTTTCAGCATGTCACGTAGCGCGCCGCCGCCATTCAAAAAAGGCGGCGCGCCAGTTCACTTCAGGCCCCCGGATTTCTCCTGGGGCCGGACGTCAACCCAATATCGCCTAGCGGTAGCCGGCCTTTGCGCCCGCCAGCGTGGCGGCAATGGTGGATGCGTCCACGATACCAGGCCCGGTCAGAATCGGCGCTGTCGCGACCCGCAGCCCGTAGTTGACGAAGCCGTCGGCCAGCGTCACGGCGAGGAAACCTTGCAGCCAGGGCTGCTGGTCGATCGCGTAAAGCTGTGTGCCTGCCTTGATGCGATCAAGGCAGGTCTCGTTCATGTCGAACGAGGCGAGCTTGACCTTGGCGGTCGCGTTAGCCTGCTGGATGCCATTGGCGGCGCTGTCGGCGTCGCCGGCAGAGATCGTCACCACGCCATCGATCGAGGCATCCTTCAGCAGGGTTGCCTTGATGGCCTCGGCGACGGCGGTTGGATTGCCAAAGCTGCTGGCAGGCAGCGGCAGCTGGGTTGACTTGCCGCCCGCCTTGGAAATGCCGTCGGAGATGCCCTTGCAGCGGTCTTCAAGGTTCTGCGCGCCGGGCACTGTGTTGACGCAGATGACGTTCTTGGCTCCATGCGAGGCAAAATAAGCACCGCCCGCGAGGCCGGCCGGATATTCTTCATTGCCGACATAGTTGATGGCACCGAGTTCCTTGGCCTTGTCGCCGCCGCCGGAGTTATACAGGATAACCGGAATACCGGCGGCAAGGGCAGCCTTGATGGCTTCATCTTCCGAAGCCGGAACCCAGTTCGGCACAGCAATAATGCTCGCCTTTTGCGAGATGGCGGTGCGCACGAGGTTGGCAGCGTCGCCGCCGATGTTGTCATAGGTCTGGAGCTGGAGATAGTTCACCGAACCGCCGTGTGCCTTGACGACCAGCGCGCCGTCGTCAATGCCCTTCTTGACCTTTGCGAAGAACGGATCATCGGTTTTGCCGCCGATAATTGCAATCTTGGCACCGTCAGCCAGTGCGACCGAGGCGCTTGACGCCACCAGTGCCAGCGTGGCCACAGAGGCCATCACCTTCACGATATTCTTCATTGCGTTCATTTTCTGTCTCCTCCTTGTTGTCGTCATCTGACGGCTTTTGATAACCAGAGTTTGTTTTTTGCGGATGCCGCGAGCCGGTTTCGCATGTGCGTCCGGCAGCTTTCACCGAGGCAGCCTCAGTAATGTTCTGTTCAGCCAAAGCCGCGAACTTATTCGAATATCGCCTTGCCAGTTTTAGAACTTTTGTTTCAGCGATGATATAAATAGAACATTTGTTCCAATTCGGTTCAAGCCCGCTCTCCCGGGTTTTTGATTTCTTTCACATCAAAAAATTCTGTAGTGCTGGATTCTGTTCAATTCTTGACGTGAGTGGCTTGGGGCAACAGCGATCACGCCATTGCAGTGAAGGTCTCATTGTCTTTGGTCACAGCAAATGGTGGCGCAGACGTAGTTCAGCCGTTCAGACACAGGTCAAATCGCCGCTCCAGACGCGAGTTCGTTCCCGGGAACGGTCAGGCAAAATCAGCCGGGCATGCGCTTCCTGGCAGCAAGGTCATGCCTAACGCAGTTTTGGTTCCAGCTGCACACTGTACAGCGACGCGTTGGTGTTGTCCTTCAGGGTCACCGTCAGAACTCCGGTTTTGCCATCAATCGCTGCATGGCCGAAAAACTGTGTGCCATCGACTGGCGGCAGATTGAACTGCCCGTTTGGCGGCGCCTTGACGAAGACGGCCTGCGGGCCAAACGTGTTGTCGAGTGTGTTCGGGCCAAATCCTCCGGCATGCAGCGGCCCGCCGACAAACTCCCAGAAAGGCTCAAAATCCTGGAACTGCGCCTTGCCAGGGTCGTAATAATGCGCGGCGGCGTAATGCACGTCGGCGGTAACCCAGACTGTGTTGACGATTGCCGCGTGCTTGATAAACGACAGCAGCCCTGCAATCTCCAGCTCGCGCCCCAGTGGCGGGCCATCGCCTTGTGCGATTGCCTCCGACCCGGTTTTGGCCCTGAAATCCTCGTAGACAATCAGGCCAATGGGCATGTCGGCGGCAATGATTTTCCACATCGCTTTTGAGGCCTTGAGCTCGTGCTTGAGCCAAGCCAGTTGTGGTGCGCCCAGAAACACCGTTTCCGGCCCCTCCGCCACCTGCCTGTTGTCCCCGTTGGCGGCGCGGTACGAGCGCATGTCGAGCATGAATACGTCGACCAGCGGACCGTAGCCGATCTTGCGGTAGACGCGGCCCTGCTCGCGGGAATCGACCGGGATGGCCGTGTATTCGCGCAGGGCGCGGCTGGAGCGCGCCTGCAATATCATGGCGGTTTTCTCAGTGTATTTGCGGGCTGCAAGCGCCGGGATATCCAGCGGCTTTTGCGGCCACCAGTTGTCGAACACCTCGTGGTCGTCCCACTGCGCGAAGACGGGGACTTCCGCGTGGAAGGCGCGAAAGTTTGCGTCGAGCCAGTTATATTTCCATGCGCCGCGAAACTCGGCGAGAGTTTCGGCGGCTTTCGATTTTTCCTCGGTCACGAGGTTTTTCCAGGTGCCGCCGTCCGGCATTGTCTGCTCGGCAACAACTGGATTGTCAGCGTAGATATTGTCGCCCGAATGGATGAAAAAATCCGGGTGGTTCTGGCGCATCACCTCGTAGATCCGCATGCCGCCACGCGCGACATCGATGCCCCAGCCCTGGCCCGCCGTGTCGCCGGAAAAGCAGAAGCTCACATCGCGGTTGCCGTCAGGCGCGGTGCGCAAACGGCCGGTAACCGGGTCGCCAAAAATCGCCGGTTCGGACAGGTTTTGCAGGCGCACCCGGTAAAAAATATCCCGGCCGGCCGGCAAGGCTTCGATCAGCGCCTTGCCGGTCAAATCGGTCTCCGGCAGCGCGTCGATCCACACGCTGTGCAGAATGTCTCTGAAGCTTTCCGTCGCTGAAACGTCAAAATGCATGCGGGCAGGGCGGTCGGCGCGCGCCCAGACCATAGCATTGCTTTGCGTGACATCACCCGACTGGAGGCCGCACGACACCTGCGGGCGGTCGGCGGCACGGCTGATTGCTGGCATGGCCACGGATATGGCAGAACAGGCCGCCGCCGCTTTGCCGGACAGCTGCAGAAACCGGCGGCGGCTTGGCTTGAGAATGGATGGCCCGGTCATGACAAACCCGCGTTGAGCGGCCACCATTGCCTCGCGTTCCAATATCAGGAACACGCAAAGCTGATGCGACCAAGCATTGACCATACAGGGATAATACGAAAAAGAGGACTTGCAAGGGCCAGCACCCGCAGTTGCGGGGTCACCTTGCCGCTATTAAGTCCAATTTTGGTCAGAGTGATTTGAGCCTGCGGCCAGCCGCGTTTTTAGTCAGCTGCCTATTTGAAAACGGGGTCGCCTAGGTGCGGGAAAGCCTGACATATCTGGCGATTGGCCTTATTCTGGCGCTGACCGCCGCGCTGTTTGCCCCGGTGTTTGTCAGCTGGTCGGATTTCCGTGCCACTATCGAGGCGCAGCTGTCAAAATCTCTGGGATCCCCGGTTTCCACCGCCGGGCCAATCAAGCTGCGATTCCTGCCAACGCCGCAAATCCGGCTTGGTGTTGTCGCGGTGGGCGAGCGGACCTCGGGGCCCTGGCTGCGGGCCGATGGCTTCAGCGCCGAGCTGGGCTTGACGTCCTTGATGCGTGGCGAAATCCGGCTGACCGACGCGACATTTGTGCGCCCGCTGCTGGAGCTGAACGCTGACGCGGAGGGACAGCTGCCTTTGCCCCTGTCTGCGGGCGCAACTGGCGGTGACGCGGAAGGCGGCGTGCGGCTTGAGCATTTCTCCGTGCAGGACGGCACGCTGGTCATTCGCCGCCCGGATGGCGAGCTGCGTCTGCCCGGCCTGACGTTTGACGGCGAGGCGCAATCGCTCGCCGGGCCGTTCAATGTGCGCGGTGTGGTTGCGGTTGAGGGCAGCGGCGCAGCGCCGGTCAAATTCAGCCTCGCCACGGGTGCGCCGGACAGGCAGCGCATCCGGTTCAAGCTCGGCAGCGATGTGCCGGCTATCGGCGGGCGGGCGGAGGTTGATGGTGCCCTGATCCGGGGGGAGGGCAAATCACCAGCGAGTTTTGAGGGGACCGCTGTGGTTTCCGGCACCGGCCTTGGTCCGCAGGATGTTGTTGCAGGCGTGGCGGCCACCGGACTCGCCTGGAAGCTGACAGGCGCGCTCACCGCTGACCTGAACAGCGCCGTGCTGCAAAACCTGGAATTGCGTGCTGGCGAGGGCGATCGCGGCTTGAGCGCGGGCGGGCAGGCGCGGCTGACCCTGGGGGACGAGCCGCACGCCGAAATCAGGCTTGATGCGCGGCAGTTTGACCTCGACAAGCTGGGTCTGCTGCCCGCAGGTGAGGCAAGTGCCGCCGCAGTGCTGGAGGCGCTGCTCGCCTATATCCGCGATGACAGGCGCTTGCAGCCACTGCCGATGCCGGTGGATTTCGCACTGACCGCCAGCGTTGTCTCGCTTGGCAAAGAGGCGGTTTCCGATCTCGACCTGAAAATATACCAGGAGGCGGGCCGCCAGACGCAGGTGACCTTTGCCGCTAACGGCCCGGGCCGCAGCAGCATGCTCCTGAAGGGCGTCGTCGAGCCCGGCATTGCGGCGAAATTCAATGGTGACATTGCCGTATTGGCGCCGGACGCCGCGCGGCTGGAGGCCTGGTTCAACGGTGCAGGGAATGCTGGTGCCTGGCGGCGTCCCGACGCTTTGGCCGACTATAAATCAATCTCGGTGTCCGGCTTTTTCGAACTTGCGGCGACAGGATTTGCCGGGCGTGACCTGACAGTCGCACTTGACCGCACAACCTACAATGGCACGCTCGTGCATACCCTGGCGCTGGGAGATGAGCGCGAGAAAGTCTATGCCGATTTCACCAGCGAGGCGATTGACCTCGATGCGTTGCCGGATTTCTCTGGCGTGCCTGAAGGCGCTGCCGGTCTCGATTTTTCTGTGGCGCTGTCGGCGCGCTCTGCCCGTATCGCCCGGGCGGGCGAGGGTGTGCTCGAAGTCGGGCGGATCGCCGGGAAGCTGACCAAGACGGGCGATTCTATAGCACTGGAACAGCTGACTCTCGCCAACGTCAGCGGGGCGGCGGTCAGCGCGGCGGGCGTTTCCAATGCGAAAGGCAGCCATATTGAGGCGCGTGTCGATGCTGCGCAGCTCACCGATGTTGCCGCGCTGGCCCGGCGCCTCGCCCCCGGCGCCTGGAGCGATGCGCTGGCCCAGCGCGCGCCGCAACTGGGCAATGCCAGGCTGATTATCAAGGCGGACGCTTCCCCGTCCACAGGCAATGGCCCGCCGGCGCTGACTTTGCTGTCTTTGGACGGATTGGCCGGCGCAACCAGAATCGCCGCCTTTGCCAAGCCGGAGGGACCCGGCAGTCTTGCGATTTCACTTGTGCTTGACGCGCCGGACGCCGCTCCCCTGCTGCGGCAGCTTGGCTTGCCGGCCACCGGCGGGGCTGGTGCTGGCGCGGCGCGGATCAGCCTTGCGGCGCGCAGGCGCGGCGACCAGTTTGAGACAATTTCGGCTGACGCCAATGTGTCCGGCACAGCGCTGACCTATCGCGGCGGCACAGCGCAAGGCAAAGCCACGCTGAAAAGCGCCAATATTGCCCCATTGCTGCAGGCGCTGGGACTGGCCGCTGCTGACGCCGGAAAAACTGCCGCAGGAGCAGCTGGCGAAGCGGCAACAGATATTGCCATTGTGGCGGGCGGGTTCGAGGCGCAGAAACTGGCCGGCAACCTTGCAGGAACAAAGTTTGAGGGCAGGCTGTCCTATCGCTTTTCTGTTCCGGGGGATTCCGCAGCGGTCCCAGAATCATTCGTGCCGCGCCTGACCGGCGCGCTCAGTCTTGGACGCACAAGTCTGGCGGGGCTTGCCAGCTTGTCGCTCGGCCCGATGCCGGAGGCAAGGGCCGGGGCCACGTGGCCGGATACTGCATTTGGCACGGGTCTGGCCTACCCGCCGCCAAGCGAAATCTCGGTCACGGCAGCCGCCTTTGACCTTTCCAGCGCCTTGCCAGGACGCGACGCGGCCATGCTGCTGCAATTATCGCCGGGCAAGATGAGTGTCGAGGATTTTACTGTCTCGGCAGGCGGCGGCAAGATTGCCGGGCGCTTTGACCTGCGGCGCGATGGGCCAGTGGCAGCGCTGGCCGGGCGGCTGGCGCTGGATGGCATTGCCCTGACTCAGGCCACGCTGAAGGGGCGGATGTCCGGCACGCTGGATTTTGCGACAACCGGTGACAGTCCGCTCGCCCTGATCTCCGGCCTTGCGGGTTCGGGCGAAGCCAGCTTCGCTCCCTTGCAGATCAACGGTTTTGATCCGCTGGCACTCAAGCGGCTGCTGGAGGCGGCCGAGGCGGAAAAAATTGTCACCATCGACCAGTCTGTCACGCTGGCGCTGTCCAACGAGCTTGACCGTGCCGCCCTGACGAGTGCCATTCTGCGAACTCCCGTGTCACTGGCGGCAGGCACAGCACGCTTTGGTCCGGTGCTGCTGGCCGAGACACCGGCTCGGGCGGAAGCCAGCGCCACGCTGGATCTGCGCAGCCTTGAGCTTGACTTGCGCGCAACGCTTGCCGCGCTGTCGATGCCCAAATTCTGGAACGGCGCGCCGCCTCAGGCAGCAGCCTCCTGGAAGGGTATCTGGCCGCATATCGAACGGCGCGTCGATGCCACAGCGCTGGTCAATGGCCTTGCGGCCGCCGCTATCCTGCGCGACAGCGAGCGGCTTGCTGCGGTTGATGCCGACATTCGCGAGCGCGCCTTTTTCAATCGCAGGCTGAAAGCTGCCGAGCAGGAACGCGAGCGTGAGCGCCAGCGCCTGATTGCCGAACAGCTGGCTCTTGAGGAAGACAAGCGCCGGGCGATCGAGGCGGCGCGGGCGCTGTCCGACCAGCAGCGCCGGCAGGGTCAGGATCAGCCACGCACTGGCGTGCCCCCGCCAGCAATGCCGCTCGCGCCCGCGCCGCCACACGCCAATTAGGCGGGGTCTGCATGCCGGCTGGCCAGCGCGTCTTCCAGCAAATAGACGCGGATGGCCGACGACAGGCTGCACCCGTCAGCGCGCCGCGCATCAATATCGGCGATGAGGCGCGGCACGCTGAGTTGCCGCAGGGTCGCCAGCGTGCGCAGGCGGCTCCAGAACTGCTGTTCAAGCGCGATAGATGTGCGATGGCCGGCAATTGACAACGACTGTTTCAGTATGCCGCGCGCGCCTGCCGGACCGGCAGTGGCTGGAGCCGCAGCCTCACTGGCCATCAGTGTAATCGCGCGGCCGCTCGCGCCGGTGGCCCGCATGCAGCGTGGCGCTTTGCGCTTCGGCAAGCGCGGCGAGCGTCCGCGCAGCTTTGCTTTGCCCGAAGCGGGCACGGTTCTGCTGCGCCGCTGCATCCTCCGCCGCGCGGCGCTTTTGCTTGCGCGCCTGGCGTAAATTGACAACGTCTGCCATTGCGCGCTCCAGGTCTCGATCTCGCAGTTGCGATGCCAGTCTCAAGGCTTCTTGCGAAACGCGTCGATGGACACGACTTTCGAGGTGTCTTTCACCGGGACCTCGCCTTTTGGCGCGCCTGTGACTTTCGACTTGTCTTTGCTGCCAGCAAATGGCTCGGTGCGTTTTTCTGCGACCAACGCCGGACGCGCGGCGGCAAGCTGCACTGCGCCGCCGACATCCGGCCTCCCAGCCAGAGGCGCGCGCGCGATGGCGGGCAAGGCATCCCGGCTTTTCATGTCCTGCTCGGGTTTTGGTTCGGCCGGTGCCGTCCCGGCGGCGGTATCAGGCTCGCCGCGCAATTCAAATTTCAGGCCGAACTCGACGGAGGGATCAAAAAACGCCGTCACTGCGCTGAACGGCACAGTCAGCTTCTCGCCAACACCGCCAAATGACAGGCCGACCTCGAAAAATTCGTCGTTGACCGTCAAGTCCCAGAACACGTGCTGAAGCACGACATTCATGGTTTCCGGATATTTTTTCAGCATCCGGCTCGACAGTTTCACCCCTGGCATGCGGGTGTTGAATGTAACGTAAAAATGGTGTTCGCCCGGCAGGCCTTTTCGTGCCGTGTCGGCCAGAACACCGCGCATGACGCCACGCAGCGCGTCCTGCACCAGGAGGTCATAGCGGATCGCGTCTTGACGCGTTGTGTCCTGGGCCATCGCAATCCTGCCGCACAGGCCCCGCGCGAGGCCGAAAAAGTGGAGGCTTCTGTTGCCAGGTGCCTCCGAACCCCGCCTAAAGGTGCAAACCCTCAGGACTTGGATCCCAGTACTGGGGCCGCATTACGCAGCAACAGCCACCGGAGCATAGTTGTCATTGGCAACTATAAGTTTGACCCGATAACGGCGGTATCATGCCGGGCAAAAGACCACCCTTTACACCCTCGTCGATCCTGTTTCGCCCCCGCCGCAACCTGTGTTGCCCACAGGTTGTGGTGGAGGCGCCGGGTACCGCCCCCGGGTCCGAATGGTTTATTACGATGTCACTTTATCGCCATATCCGGCACGGATCGCTCCGCACTGGAGACCCCAATATAAACACTGTTGAGGAAAAATCAAAGTGGTGGTTTTGGCGCGGAGGCGATTGAGGTGACAAAAACTGTTTTCAGGCCAGTTCCGCTGAATGCGGACAGGGCAGCGTATAGATCGCCGCCGCGCAGCCGAGAATATGCGCCGCCGCCGGTGATCGTGCCGGAAAAACCACTGGCGCAGACCCGCTCGACAGGGGTGTAATGTGTCCGCCCCGAAGCGACCGTCACTGGTTGTCCTGGCAATGGCAACCGCACCAGACATCATGGGACGCCAGCGCTTGCACGCAGCAAACCGCCGAAGGTGGCAGTTTCAAATTTGGTCCTGCCCGCGCTCGGGATAGGCTTTGCCGTTTGGCATCGTGTCTGTCAAAGACACAGCATGACACCTTTCGTGCCGGACTCCGCAATGTCACCCCAACCTGATGTGCCGGAACCGCTGGCGCAGCCGCCTTGGCGCGAATGTGCTGCAACACTTCTGTGGCTTGCCGCGCTGATGGTTGTTCCCTACACGCTCGCCTTGATTCTCGCGGCGGTCACGCTTGGCGTTTTAGCTGGCATGAACGGCCTGCAGGGAGAAGTGCTGGCCGAAACTGTCAAGGCACAGATTATTCCGCCCGCGCTTGGGTTCTGGATAGCCAGCCTTTTTGCAGGCGTGCTGATGATTTTGTGCGCGCAGGCACTTGCCGCACGCCGGTTCGGCGCAGTCTGGCACCAGGCCATCGGGCTGGTGCCGGTGCCATGGACAGGGCGGCTGGCCGGGCAGATGGCCATGATATTCCTCGGCTATTTCGGCTGGGCCGCGCTTGTCATCGCCTTGCTGAATGCCTTGTGGCCGGCCCAGGTGGTCATGCCGGAGATTACCTCGGCGGCGCCCGGCGCAGGCGCGGCGGCGCCAATCGCCTTTCTGTTCATCGCAATCATCACCCCCATTGCCGAGGAGCTGATTTTCCGCGGTTACACATTCGCGCGGCTGCGTTCGGTGTTCTCGCCTGCTCTGGCCATTGGCCT
>JANLPP010000098.1:0-5967 GCA_031367295.1 Hyphomicrobiales bacterium
CGTCACCGAAGGCGGAGACAGACCCTCGTCTGACTCCGTGAGCGCTGGCTTGCCGCCGCGAATAGAGCCGGTGCGGCGATGGCCGCCTCACCCGTGACTATGCTTCTCAAGCCTGACCGGGTTTTGTGGACAGCGGGAATATTCTGCCCACTGCCACATTGAACACGATGACATGTCTGGGATTGGCCGCAAACGGGGACTTCGGATTTGGTTGCCCACTCGCGAGCCATCGGCGTTGCTGCGAGGCCAACTTGATAAAAAGGCCAAAATGGCCACAATTGCGTTGATTCGAACAAGAGCGGCTCTATGCAGAGCATGTCGGCGAAAGACGCCAAATATGGTTTCGGACGCCTGATCGATCTGGCGAGGTCGGAGCCTGTCATTGTCGAAAAACATGGGCGACCGGTTGTTGTTGTGCTGGCCGTCGAGGAATTCGAGCGATTGCGGGATAGTGCCAATAACGCGACAGCGAAGTTGCGCGAACCCCTTGCCAGACCGACCGCCAAGCGCAGAAAAACGGATCGTGCATGACCAACGGCGATTTGAACTGGATAACGAATTTCATTTGGGGCATTGCCGATGATGCGCTGCGGGATCTCTATGTGCGCGGCAAGTATCGCGATGTAATTCTGCCAATGATTGTGCTCCGGCGTCTGGATGCTGTGCTGGAGCCTGCCAAGCAGGCTGTACTCTCCATGAAAGGCAACCTCGACAAGGCGGGCATCACCAATCAGGATGCGGCGCTGCGCCAGTCTGCCGGTCAGGCGTTCTACAACACGTCGCGCTTTACATTGCGCGATCTGCGCAATCGTGCCAGCCAAGCCCAGTTGAAGGCCGATTTCGAAGCCTATCTCGACGGCTTTTCGCCCAATGTGCAGGAAATTCTTGATTGCTTCGAATTCCGCAACCAGATTCCGCGCCTGTCCAAAGCTGACGCGCTTGGAACATTGATCGAGAAATTCCTTGATTCCTCAATCAACCTCGGCCCCAACGCCGTGCTGAACGGCAATGGCTCGGTAAAACATCCGGGCCTCGACAATCATGCGATGGGCACGATTTTCGAGGAACTGGTGCGGCGTTTCAATGAAGCCAATAATGAAGAAGCAGGCGAGCACTGGACGCCGCGCGACGCAGTCAAACTGATGGCCAAGCTGGTCTTCGTGCCAATCGCGGACAAGATCACGTCCGGCACCTATCTGCTCTATGATGGTGCCTGCGGCACTGGCGGCATGTTGACGGTTGCCGAGGAGACGCTGAACGAGCTGGCGGCACAGCAGGGCAAGCAAGTCTCCACCCACCTGTTCGGGCAGGAGATCAACGCCGAGACCTATGCCATCGCCAAGGCCGACTTGCTGCTGAAGGGTGAAGGCGAGGAGGCCGACAATATTATCGGCGGGGCGGAATGGTCGACGCTGTCAAACGACGCTTTTCCTTCGCGCGAATTCGATTTCATGCTGTCCAACCCGCCCTATGGCAAAAGCTGGAAAAGCGATCAGGAGCGCATGGGCGGCAAGTCTGGCATGCGCGATCCGCGCTTCGTCATCAAGCACGCGGGCGATGCGGAATATAGCCTTGTGACCCGCTCCAGCGACGGGCAGATGCTGTTTCTTGCTAATATGCTGTCGAAGATGAAACACAACACGCCGCTGGGCAGCCGCATCGCCGAGGTCCACAACGGCTCGTCGCTGTTTACCGGCGATGCAGGCTCGGGCGAAAGCAATGTGCGGCGCTGGATCATCGAGAATGACTGGCTGGAAGCCATCGTCGCCCTGCCGCTCAACATGTTCTACAACACCGGCATCGCCACCTATGTCTGGGTGCTGTCGAACCGCAAGCCGGGCCACCGCGCTGGCCGCGTGCAGTTGATCGACGCCACGGCGTGGTTCCGGCCGCTGCGCAAGAACCTCGGCAAGAAAAACTGCGAACTGGCCGAATCCGATATCGAGCGCATCCTCGCCACCTTCACGGCTTTTGAGGAGACAGGGCAATCCCGCATCTTCGATAATGCAGAGTTCGGCTACTCGAAGGTTACTGTGGAGCGGCCCTTGCGCGCGCTCGGCATTGAGGCAACCCGCGCCTATGCGCCGAAAGAAATCAAGGGGCTGAAGGACGAGGGCCGGATTGCAGGTGACGGCCAGCCCGTCATCCGCCGCATTCACAAGCCGGGCAAGGCCGTGGCCGACCCGCTGCGCGGGCTGTTCCCGCTGACGATCGGCGGCAAGCGCTGCGTGGTTGAGTATGAGACTGACAGCGATCTGCGCGATACAGAGACGGTGCAATTGAACGAGGCAGGCGGGATAGAATCCTTCATCCGCCGCGAGGTGCTGCCGCATGCGCCGGACGCCTGGATCGACGAGGCCAAGACCAGCATCGGCTATGAGATAAGCTTCACCCGCTATTTCTACAAGCCGCAGCCGCTGCGCCCGCTGGAGGCGATCCGCGCCGATATTCTGGCGCTGGAGCGCGAAACCGACGGCCTGATGGCGGACATCATCGGGGCGGCGCGATGAACGGCGAAATCATCCTCTACCGCAGTGAAGACGGGCTGCTGCAAGTCCAGCTCAGGGCGCAAGACGGCACGGTGTGGCTCACGCAGCTCGAAATCGCGGAGCTTTTTCAGACCACCAAGCAGAACGTCAGCCTGCATGCCCGCAATGTGCTGGACGAGGGGGAATTGCAGGCGGCTTCAGTTGTCAAGGAATCCTTGACAGCTGCCGCCGATGGCAAGCGCTATAGCACCTTACTCTACAGCCTGGACATGATCCTGGCGATTGGCTACCGCGTCCGCAGCTTGCGTGGCACGCAGTTCCGGCGCTGGGCCACGGAAAAGCTGAAAGACTATCTCGTCAAGGGCTTCGTTCTTGACGAACAACGCCTCAAGGATCCCGGACCGTTCGATTATTTTGACGAGCTGCTGGAAAAAATCCGCGACATCCGGGCCTCCGAGAAACGCTTCTACCAGAAAGTCCGCGAGGTCTATGCCACCGCCAGCGACTATGACGGCAAGGCGGAGCGCGCGCAGAAATTCTTCGCCACGGTGCAGAACAAGATGCTGTTCGCCGTCACCGGCCGCACAGCCGCCGAGATTGTGCTGGCGCGCGCCGATACGGGCGCAGCGAACATGGGATTGACCGCGTGGAAGGGCGGCCAGGTGCGCAAGGGCGATGTGACGACAGCGAAGAATTATCTCGCTGCGGCGGAAGTGCAGGAACTCAACCGCGTCGTCGTGATGTTTCTCGATGTGGCGGAGGATCGCGCGGCGCGGCGCAAGGCGATGACCATGGCGGAGTGGGAGGCCGAGCTTGACCGCTTCCTGGTGTTCAACGAGCGCCCGGTGCTGCACAGCGCTGGCAGCGTCAGCCATGCGCGCATGGAACAGGCCGTGTATGCCCGGTTTGGCGCGTTTGACGATGCGCGCCGCACGGCGGCCGATGCTGCCGCCGAGATCGCGCATGAACTGGAGCTGGCGCGGCTGGTCGAGCAGGCTGTGCACGCCAAGCAAGGCAAGCCGCGATGATCGACGGGTTGCAACCTTATCCGGACATGAAGCCGAGCGGGGTTGAGTGGCTTGGCGAGGTGCCGGCGCATTGGGAGTTCTTGCGCAGCAAGTATGCTTTTCGAGAAGTCGATAGCCGTTCCAACACAGGTGAAGAGACGCATCTCTCTATGAGCCAGCGCTTGGGCCTTGTCCCCGCCGATCAAGTCGAAAGATCGCTCGTTTCAGACAGCTATGTCGGAGGCAAGCTGGTTGAAAGGGACGATCTAGTCCTGAACCGCCTGAAGGTGCACTTGGGCGTTTTCGCTTACGCAAAACAATCAGGATTGATCAGCCCTGACTATACGGTGCTGCGACCGGCAGAGCGTGCAAACGTGCGCTTCTTCGAGTTCGTGCTGAAATCTACTGCCTGCCAAGCGGAACTTCGAACGCGCGCGAAAGGCATCGTTTGAGCTGCTGCCGGTTTCGTGGACACCAAGTTAAAGTGTTTTGTGAAGCCGGAGGCATCAGATGGAAAGACGAAAGTTTAGCCGGGAGTTCAAGAGCGAGGCTGTTGGGCTAATCCGCGAACGCGGGGTCAGCGTGGCGCAGGCTTCGCGGGATCTGGGCGTGCATGTGAACATGCTGCGCAAATGGGTGCGGGAGCTGGTCGCCGATCCCACGCAAGCCTTTCCCGGCCACGGTCAAATGAAGCCCGAACATCTTGAGATTGACCGCTTGCGACGGGAGGTCGTCAAACTCAAGGCGGAGCGTGACATCCCAGCAATTCTAAATCCCCATCGCCGACTCGCTGATTTTCAAATTGCCATCATTTTTTGCAGCTCTGGCGGCGGTTTTGAAGCGATGAGGGTTTGCAGAAGGACTGTCCAGTCCGGGAAGATCACGTAGGCGCACAGGGTCGCTATGTGTTCGAAGAAGCGGCGGCGTTTTTTCTTTGCTTCGCGGGCCCTGATCCACAGGGTGTCGAGACAGTCGCAGACAGTGTGGGTGGCAAAGGCCAGCAGGTTCAGGGCGGCAAACAGCATCGCGAGGTGCTGCTTGCCGTGGCCGAAATTGTGCTCAAGGTGATAGCCGTTGTTCTTGAGGACGTTGAAGCTCTCGTTCTCGATTTTCCAGCGGGCGCGGCCACCCTAGGCAATCGCGCCGACATTGGCCGGCGTGACGGCCAGCGAGGTGACAAAAGCGCTCCTGAAAGTGACCTTGCCTGCGGCATTGGTCATGCTCATGCCGATCCAGTTGACCATCATGGCGTCTTTGCCATCGCGCAGCGGAACCGCATCAAACCATTGATATGTCATGGTAACGCGCTTCTTGTTGCGGATTTCCCTGACCGTCATTTCCTGCGGTGTCGCCCCCGCCATAAAATCATACAGGCCCTTGTGCGAGCCTTCCTTGCATACCAGCAGAAAAACGCCGCCGCTGGCCAGCACCGCCTCGGCCACCGGCTGGCAGGCGAAAAGGTCATCGCCCAGATAGACCGGGCGCAGCGGGGCCATCCGGGCGCCATGGGCGGCCAGCCAGCGTTTGACCGCAGCGCGCTCGCAATCCTGCTTGTCGTGCCCGTCCTGAGGGGCGATAAATTCGGGCATCAGTGGCACGACATTGCTGTTGCCGGGCGCGACAATGGTGGCCGCCAGCATGGTGTGGTAGCTCTCAAGCTTGCCGTTTGAGCGTTTGCGGGTCAGACATTGGGGACACCCCAGCGTCTGCGAGCAAAAATATTCCGTGCCATCCAGCGCAACCAGCGTGCGTCCGCCCAGCCGCTCAAACCCGGCCAGCCCGCCGCGCTGGCGCAGCATGGCGATGGTGGCGTCAAAACACGGCTGCAAATGGCGGGGATCGACCGGATCGAGCATCGAGCGGATGTGGTTGTCAGCCGGAATTTTCGCCATGCCGAACAGGGTATGGCAGTTGGAAGCCATGTGGCTTCTGCTCCAGCCCGCGCTGGTAGTCCAGAAACGATTCCGACTGCATGAAAAACAGCGAAAAAACCGACAGCCCGATGTCCGCCATCGAATAGGTAGCCTCGCCGCCCTTCCGCTTGTCGGGAAAGCCGGAGCAAGCCTGTTTCAGGCCAGATAAAAGTTCTTCCAAAACATCCATGCCTACCTTGAATCAGAACAAAGCTGATTTGGGAATCCCCAAAAATCAACACATCGAAGGCCATTTAGAATTGCTGGTCCCGGTTGCGGTAGTTCAGCAAGCCTGTTCCGCTGTCGTTTTCGCGCCCGGTGAACTGGAACGGGTTTGTCGAGGCCGTGCCGGTGATTTGTGACACGCCATAGGGGTCGTAGCCGTAGCGGGTGGCGACCGTGGTTCCGCTGGCTAGGCCGACGGTTGAGCCGAGCGCGTCGGTGAGCACGGTCGATGCGCCGCGCGACAAGCGCTCGTCGACGCCAAGCCCGGTGAGCAGGTTGGCGCTGACGCTTGCGCCCTGCTTTTCCTGCACCACGTCCCAGCCGTTATAAAGG
>JANLPP010000113.1:0-19153 GCA_031367295.1 Hyphomicrobiales bacterium
GCTGCTGCGGGTGAAGTCGGGCGACAGCACGCGCTTTGTGGCGCTGGCGCCTGCGGCGTCGTGAGGCCTTCCCCCTCTCCCGCTCGCGGGAGAGGGTTGGGGTGAGGGTGTTGCCGCTGCCGCAATCTTCGAATTGAGAAGATGCGGCGCCGCCCTCATCCGCCCTTCGGGCACCTTCTCCCGCGCTGCGGGAGAAGGGAAACCGGCCTGCCATTTCTGCTGAAAGCGCGCTATATGTCCGGTATGCGGATTCTGATCATTGAGGACGATGGCGAGGCGGCGGCCTACTTGCTGAAAGCTTTCCGCGAGGCGGGCCACGTCGCTGACCATGCGGGCGATGGCCTGACCGGCTACGCCCGCGCGCAGGACGGTGCCTATGACGTGCTGATCATTGACAGGATGCTGCCGAAGATGGACGGCCTGTCGGTCATCGGCGGCCTGCGGGCGCAGAAGATCGAGACGCCGGTGCTGATCCTCTCCGCCCTCGGCCAGGTTGACGACCGGGTCAAAGGGCTGCGCTCCGGCGGCGATGATTATCTGTCAAAACCTTATGCGTTCTCGGAACTGCTGGCACGCACCGAAATTCTGGCGCGCCGCCCGCATGGCGGCGCTGTGCAGGACACGCAGTACCGCGCCGGTGATCTTGAGCTTGACCGGCTGTCCCGCAAGGTCACGCGCAACGGCGCCGAGATCGACTTGCAGCCGCGCGAGTTCCGCCTGCTTGAATATCTGATGCAGCACGCGGGCCAGGTGGTGACGCGCACCATGCTGCTGGAAAATGTCTGGGACTATCATTTTGATCCGCAAACCAATGTCATTGACGTGCATGTGTCGCGGCTGCGCGGCAAGATCGACAAGGGCTTTGACACCGCCCTGCTGCATACGGTGCGCGGCGCTGGATACATGATCCGTGACGGCCTTCGGTAGTCTCTTCCGCACCACTGTCTTCAAGCTGTCGCTGGCGTATTTTTGCATTTTTGCGGTCGGCGCGGCGCTCGCCAATTTTGCCATCGGCTTTAATGTCAAACAGCTGCTGGACGCGCAGATTGCCGAAACGGTCGAGGTGGAGCTGACCAGCCTCAACGAGCAATATGCGCAAGGCGGCGTGCGCCAGCTGGTGGAAGTGATCGAGCGGCGGGCAAAGCAGCCCGGCTCCTCGCTGTATCTTGTCACCAGTTTTGCCGGCGAGACGCTGGCCGGCAATGTCGCGGTGCTGCCCGAGGGCGTGCTGAACCGGCCTGGCACGGTCGAAACATCCTACCGGCGCAGCGGCGACGCGCAGCCGACGCATCACGCGCTGGCGCAGGTGTTCCTGCTGCCCGGCGGCTTCCGCCTGCTGGTGGGCCGCGATACGGAAGAGCGCGAGCGCCTGCGCCGGGTGCTCGGCCGCGCGCTGGTCAATTCCATCCTGTTTCTGGGCGTTGTCGGCATGATCGGCGGGCTGTTTGTGGCGCGCCGGGTGTTGCGCCGTGTCGATGCGATCAACCTGTCCGCGCAAGGCTTTATGGCGGGCGACTTGTCCGGACGGCTGCCGGTGGCAGGGTCAAACGACGAGCTGGACCGGCTGGCAGGCAGTCTCAATGCCATGCTGGACCGCATCAGCGCGCTGCTCAACGGGCTGAAGGAAGTGTCGGATAATATCGCGCATGATTTGCGCACGCCACTGACGCGGCTGCGCAATGGCGCGGAGCGGGCGTTGCAGGCCGCGTCCTCGCCGCAGGAGCAGCGCGCCGCACTGGAAAAAACCATTGCCGAAGCTGACGGCCTGATCCGCATTTTTGACGCGCTGCTGCTGATTGCCCGCGCCGAGGCGGGATCAGGCCGCGACGGCATGGCACGCTGCGACGCGGCGGAAATCGCCAGCGGCATTGCCGAACTTTACGAACCGTCAGCCGAGGCGGCGGGCCTCGCGCTGCGGGTGGCCAACACCGGGCCGCTGCCCGTGACCGGCAGCCGTGAATTGATCGGGCAGACCATTGCCAACCTGTGCGACAATGCGATCAAGTACGGCGGCGGGCCGGCCGGCCAGCCGGCCGCATCAGAAATCGTGATCGGGACGCGGCGCGTGAACGGCTTTGCCGAAATATCCGTGGCGGACCGCGGTCCGGGCATAGCGCCCGCCGACCGGGGACGGGCGCTTGACCGCTTTGTGCGGCTTGAAGGCTCGCGCTCGCGGCCCGGATCGGGGCTGGGCCTGTCACTGGCGGCGGCGGTGGCGCGGCTGCATGGCGGCACGCTGCGGCTGGAGGACAATGCGCCGGGGCTAAGAGTGGTGCTGGCGCTGCCGCTGGCCGAGGGGCCGCCGGGTGCAGCGCATGGCTGACGCTGGCGCAATGCTGTCGAGCCTGATTTGCGCCGCGCCGCGGCCTGCCGCGCCGGCCAGAGCGAAGAGGGCCGTCGCTGAACTGCTCAGGGACCTCGCGGTCCATGCGCCAGTGCACCTGCTGCTGACCGGCATCGCCGACCAGTCGCCCTATCTGTGGCGGCTGGTGCGGCTTGGCCCTGAGCGGCTTTCCCGGCTGCTGGCCAGCGCGCCGGATGCGGCGGCAGCGCGCTGCATCCGCGCCATGCTGGACAGCCTGCTTGCCGCGCCAGACGAGGCGGACGCCATGCGCGCGCTGCGGCGCGCCAAGCAGGAAATGGCGCTGCTGGTGGCGCTGTGCGATCTTGGCGGCGTCTGGAGCCTGCGCGATGTGACCGCTGCGCTGTCGCGCTTTGCCGACGCGGCGGTTGAGGGCGCGCTGGCGTTTCTGCTGCGCGCGCCGGGCGCGGGCCATGCCAGTGCAACCTGCGGCATCACGGTGCTGGCGCTTGGCAAGCATGGCGCGCGCGAGCTGAACTATTCGAGTGACATCGATCTCGTGGTTTTCTTTGATCCGGACGCGCCGGCGCTGGCCGCCCTCACCGATCCGCAGCGCCACTGCGTGCGCATCGTCAAGGGCCTCGCCCGGCTGCTGCAGGAGCCGACTGAAGATGGCTATGTGCTGCGGGTTGACTTGCGGCTGCGGCCTGACCCCGGCTCAACCGCCGTCGCCATCGCGCTGCCGGCCGCGCTGAATTATTACGAGACGCTGGGCCAGAACTGGGAGCGCGCTGCCTTTATCAAGGCCCGCCCGGTGGCAGGAGACATTGCGCTTGGCGAGCGGTTTCTGAAGGAGCTGACGCCGTTTATCTGGCGCAGATATTTCGACTATGCGGCGATCGCCGATGTGCATGCGATGAAGCGGCAGATTCACGCGGTGCGCGGACATGATGTGATCGCGGTGGCCGGCCATGACATCAAGCTGGGGCGCGGCGGCATCCGCGAGGTTGAGTTTTTTGTGCAGACGCAGCAGCTGATCTTTGGCGGGCGGCGGGCGCAGCTGCGCGGATCGCAGACGCTGGACATGCTGGTGCAGCTGCACGCTGACGGCTGGGTCAGCGCCAGCGCGGTCAAGGACCTGTCGGCGGCCTATGTTTTTCTGCGCACTGTCGAGCACCGGCTGCAAATGGTTGCCGACGAGCAGACGCAGCGGCTGCCGGCCGAGCCTGCCGGACTCGAGGCCTTCGCGCGCTTTTGCGGCTTTGCCAGCGCGGGTGCTTTTGGCCGCCGTCTGCTGCATCATCTGGCCCTGGTCGAGCGCCACTATGCGCGCCTGTTTGAGAGTGCGCCGGGGCTGGACGCGGCCACCGGAAGTCTGGTTTTCACCGGCGTGTCCGATGATCCTGAAACCTTGGTGACGCTGCGCGGTCTTGGCTTTGCCGACGCGCCGAGGGCGACGGAAACCATCCGCGGCTGGCATTTTGGCCGCCGCCCGGCAGTGCAGAGCGCGCGCGCGCGGGAGGTTTTGACCGAGCTTGTGCCCTCGCTGCTGCAGGCGTTCAGCGGCTCGGGCGACCCTGACGCGGCGCTCGCCGCGTTTGACCAGTCCATGCAGCGCATGCCCGCTGCGGTGGAACTGTTCTCCATTCTCAAATCCAGCGAGCAGCTGCGCACGCTGTTTGCCGACATACTGGGGGGCGCGCCGCGCCTCGCCGAAATCATCGTGTCGCGTCCCCATGTGCTGGACGCAGCGATTGATCCGGCCTCGCAGGAGGGCACACTGGGCGAGCGGGTGGCGCGGCGCCTCGATGTTGAGGCCAGCCTTGAGACATTTCTGGAACATGCCTGCGGTTTTGCCCAGGAGCAGACTTTCCTGATTGGCCTGCGTCTGCTCACCGGGCGCAATGACGCGGCGGTGACGGCGCTCGACTATACGGCTCTGGCGCAGGCCATCGTTGTCGCAACCCTGCGGCAGACCGAGTCGGATTTTGCGCGCGACCATGGCCGCGTCAAAGGCGGGCGCTGCGCGGTGCTCGGCTTTGGCAAGCTTGGCAGCTTTGAGATGACCGCAACGTCTGATCTTGATCTGGTGCTGGTCTATGATTTTGATGCGCAGACGCCGGACTCTGACGGCGCGAGGCCGCTGCATGCGGCGCTGTATTACACGCGCCTGACGCACCGGCTGGTTGGCGCGCTGACCGCGCCGCTGCGCCACGGCCGCCTGTATGAGGTGGACATGCGACTGCGGCCGTCCGGCGGCAAAGGGCCGGTGGCAGTGCAGTTCGCGGGATTTGCCAGCTACCAGCAGAGCGAGGCGGAGACGTGGGAACACATGGCGCTGACCCGCGCGCGGGCGCTCGCCGGGGACGCCAGCCTGTGCGACGCGCTGACCGCCTGCATTGCCGGCATAGTGCGGGCGCCGCGTGATCCCCGCCGCGTCGCCGCTGAGGTGCGCGCGATGCGGGCGCTGATTGCGGCGCAGAAGGGCGAGGATGATCCGTTCGACCTGAAGCTGGCGCGCGGCGGATTGATCGATCTCGAATTTCTGGCGCAATATTTCTGCCTTGCCTATGCGGCGAAGTTTCCTCACCTGCACGTGACACAGACAGCGCAGGTCCTGTCAGCGGCGGGAGCGGCAAAACTTGCCAGCGCGGCGGATGCGGCAAGCCTCGCGCTGGCGCATGCGCAGCTGTCGGCAGTGACCCAGATTGTCCGGCTGACTGTCGGCAACCGCGCCAGCCCCTCGGAGCTTGCCGCCGGGGTCAAGGCGCGCATCGCGCGCATAAGTGGCCTGCCGGATTTCCAGCGGCTTGATGCCGAACTTGTGCGCACGCGGTCAAAGGTGCGCAAAATCTTTGACAGATTGCTCGGGGGCGAGGATGCTGCGGTGACGGCGCAGGCCTGAGATGCCTGCGGGCCAAGGGTTGGAGAGTGCGATGCGAACGGATTTGAGACGGCTGGCGTTTGGCGCGGCAATCGCGGCTTTGACATTGGCGCTGCCGCAGCACGCGGCCACGGCGCAGGCGGCCGGCGGGCGCACTGTTACCCATGATAAAATCATGCAGCGCGCCGGCACGCAGTTTGACCGGCTTGACACCAACAAGGACGCTTTGGTCGACGCGGCTGAATATGAGAAATACATTGACGAGGAAGTTGCAAAGCTGAGGGCGCGCCTCGCCAGGCGCTTTGCCGGTGACGATGCCAATGCGGACGGCAAACTGACGCGCGAGGAATATATCAGCGGCCTCGAAAAATGGTTCCAGGGCATTGACGCCAACAAGGACGGCCAGCTGGAACAGGACGAATTCACCGCAGCGCGCAAGGCCGCCAGGGGCAAGCCGGGGAGCGAGCCGCCCAAGCCGTAACGCCCAAGCCGTAACCTAGCTGGCTTCGAGCGCCAGTTGCGTCGGCACCACACCGGCGGCGGGCAGGTGCACCATCACGATGGTTCCGCTGCCCTCGATGGAGCGTATGCGGATGGAGCCATTGTGCAGCTCCACCAGCGAGCGGGCGATGGCAAGGCCGAGGCCTGAGCCTTTCATGCCGTCCTCCAGCTTGTTTTCGATCTGCACAAAGGGTTTGCCGATGCGGTTGATGGCGCCGCGCGGGATGCCCGCGCCGCTGTCCTCGACATAGATATTGACGGCCTGCCCGACGAGTCTGGCGCGCACGCTGATCCGCCCGCCGTTCGGCGTGAATTTGACCGCATTGGCAATCAGGGTTTTGAGCACGCGCTGGATTGCCGCCCGGTCGGCGCGCAGGCTGACATCTGCCCAGCCATCGCCCTTGACGCGAATGTTTTTTGCCCGCGCGGCGACAGCAAAGTCGCTGATGCAGTCGCGGATAATCGCGGCGATCGGGAATTCGCTGCGCTGCAGCTGCATGCGCCCGGATTCAAGCCGGGACATGTCGAGAATATCGGTAACCAGATTCAGCAGGTGCTCGCCGCTCTTTCTGATGTTGACGGCATAGTCGTGATAGCGGTCGTTGCCGAGTGCGCCAAACACCGCGTGTTCCATCATATCAGAAAAGCCGATGATGGCATTCAGCGGGGTGCGCAGTTCATGACTCATGTTGGCAAGAAAATCCACCTTGGCCAGATTGGCGCATTCCGCCATGGTTTTCTGCTCAAGATAGCGTTCCGCGAGCTCGGCGAGCTGCTGGGCCTGGGTCTCCAGCGACTGCCGGGTTTTTTGCAGCGTTGAAACCGTGGCGGTCAATTCCGCTCCGGATGCCAGCAGCTCGGCCTCATGCAGTTTGAAAGCCGTGATCTCGCGTCCGACGGACACATAGCCGCCGTCTTTCGTCAGGCGCTCGTCAAACTGGAACCAGCGGCCATCGGGAGCCCGGGCCTCGTAATTGGCGGTCTCCGGAAAAGCGCCACTATCCCGGCAGTCGCGGGCAGACTGCGACGCTCCGGGACAATCACCAACCAGGCCGGACTTGCGCAGCTCCTGGAATTTTGAATTGCTGAGCACCAGCTGCCGGTCGGCGTCCCAGACCACAAAGGCATCCGAGACTGCCTCGATCGCATCGCGCAACCGCAGGTCGGCGGTCTGCGCCCGGTCGGCGTTTGCAACCTCCGCGCTGATGTCCACTGCTATGCCGACAAGGTGGCGTTCGGCGTTGTCTCCGTCCCGCACGATCTGCGCGCGCGCCCGCAGCCAGACCCATTCCCCCGCGCTGTTGCGCAGTCGCAGTTCCTTGTCGATGCCCAGATTGTCGGGCGACTTCAGGTGTTCCGCCAGCCGCAGGTTATCGTCTGGATGGACGATGGCGCGCAATTCGTTGATGGACAGAAATGTGGATACGGGCTGCATGCCCAGAATCTCGTACATCGAGTCGGACCAGTAGATCCTGCCGCGGCCGATGTCCCAGTCCCACAGACCGCAGCCGCCCCGGCTGAGCGCAACATCAACGCGCGCGCGCAGGGTTTCGGACACCCGGTCAAGCTCGTGCGCGCGCCCCGCCTGCCACAGGTAGGCCCAGCAGATCACGGCAAGCACGGCGCAGGCCGATGCCAGCAGCAGGCTGGAACGCAGCGCATTCATCCACCATTCGCCCAGCAGGACATTCAGCGGCTGAATCAGCGCAAGCTGGCCATGCGGTGCCCTGAGGCCGCGGATGCTGACGAGGCTTGCGACGCCGCTCTGGCTTTCAATGCGAAACGTCTGCGAGGCACCAACAGGCGGCGCAGTGTCGGGCTTCTGCTGAAACATGGTGGCAAAACTGGCAGCTTTCAGTTGCGGCGCTGGCACAGCGGCGGCGATATCGCCCAGCCGGTCTGTCAGCAGCAGCTGGCGGCCAAGCCCGAGGCTGTGCCGGGCGCTGATGCGTTCAAGCAGCACGCGCGGATGCTCATCCGGGAATGCCGCCGCCTGCGTCTCAATTTCCGCAGCAAACAGGCTCGCGAGCAAATCTGTCTCAGCGGCGGCCGCTCCCAGCGCTTTGTCGTGTGCGTCCTTCGCCTGAAAAATGGCGCTCGCCAGCAGAATTACAAAAAATATCAGGATGAGCAAGGGCACGCTGCGCCGCAGTCCCGCTTCGGCAGCCTCATACTTGCCGGACGCGGACGATGCGACAATGTGGCCTAATGCCTGCCGCCGTCCGGACGCGGACGCGCGAATGGCTGCGCTTGCACGCGCCATGAATGGCCTCCTCCCGCAAGAATTGTCCGCCCCAATAATTTGCCCGAAGAAATGTGCCGCACCGCTTCGATTCGCTCTATGTGAATCATGCGCACTGGCGTTGTCCAGAGATTAATGAAATGTTGCCAAAATAATGTTCCGCCGGGGAAGGGCACGCCTGTTTTTCCTTGCGGCCCTCCCGTTAAAATGCGCTGGCGCATTTTAGGCCAGCATGCGCGTCACAATGTCGGTCACATCCGGGGACCTTGCGGCGCGGGCAACGGTTTGCAGTGAATCCTGCGCATGCGCGCGCCGTCCGGCCTCCAGCATCCTCCAGCTGCGCAGCGCTCCCAGCAGACGGGCTGCGACCTGCGGATTGCTGGCATCAAGACCGCAGACGACCTCCGCCAGCAGGCGGTAGCCTTGCCCGTCGCGCCGGTTGAACTGTGTCATGTTGGCCATGGCAAAACTGCCGACCAGCGCGCGCACCCGGTTGGGATTGGCCAGCGAGAATGCGGCATGCGCCATCAGCTGGCGCACCACACCCAGCGTTTCAGCAGCCGGGACGCAGGCCTGCAAGGCAAACCACTTGTCGATAATGAGCGGATCATCCTTGTGCCTCGCATAGAAGTGGTGAAGCGCGGTCTGGCCCGCCGCGCCGCCGCCATAGGCCAGCACGCTGAGTGCGGCGAGTTCGTCCGTCATGCTGGTTGCGGCGCTGAATTGCTGCTGTGCCAGGCTGAATGCGGCGGGGTTGCCGCTGGCGCAGGCAAGGTCGAGCGCGCAGTTGCGCAGCGCGCGCCGCCCGGCGCTTTGCGCGTCGGGGGAGTAGGCGAGACCGGCCGGCTCGTTCAGGCGCGCGCAGGTTTCCAGCAGAGGCTCCGCCAGCGCCTCGCCCAGCGCGTGGCGCAGGGCGCGCCGCGCAGCGTAGATGGCGTCCGGGTCAATATCGGAACCGATGTCGCGTGCCACGTCAGCCTCGCCCGGCAGAGTCAGCAATTGCGTGGCGAGCGCCGGGTCAAGCGCGCCCTGCGCCGCGCCGGCTTCCGCCAGAACGCTGGCGAAGGCCGCCGTCAGCCCCGCATCGCTTTGCGCCTCGTCACCCGCGCGCAGGCTGCCAGCCGAGCGGATCAGCAGGCGCGTCGCATAGGTCTGCGCCGCCTGCCAGCGGTTGAAACGGTCCGGATCGTGGCGGAACAGGGTCAGCAGCCCCTCGTCGGCAAGCGTCGAATCGAGACGCACGGGCGCGGAGAATCCGCGCAGCAGCGACACGACCGGACGCCGCTTCAGGCCGGTGAAGGTCAGTGTCCGTGCCGGCGCGCTGAGTTCAAACACGCCGGTGGCGGTTTCCTGCGGCGTGGCGGGCGTGCCGGGCGCAAGATGCAGGGCAGGCGCGCCGCCCTCAGGATCAACGAGGCCCAGCGCCACCGGGATCACGAAAGGCTGTTTGTCCGGCTGGCGCGGTGTCGGCGCGGTGTGCTGGCTCAACTCCACGGTGAGGGCGCCGGCTGCCGCGTCATAATCCTGCCGCACGCGCACGACCGGCGTGCCGGCCTGATTGTACCAGCGCATGAACTGGGTGAGGTCGCGCCCTGAGGTCTGGGCAAAGCAGGCGATGAAATCCTCCATCGTCGCGGCAGTGCCGTCACAGCGCCTGAAATACAGGTCCATGCCCTGGCGGAACCTGTCAGCGCCGATCAGCAGCTTGAGCATGCGGATGACTTCGGCACCCTTTTCATAGACAGTGGACGTGTAGAAATTGTTGATTTCGGCATAGGCGTCGGGGCGCACATTATGCGCCAGCGGCCCGGCATCCTCGACGAATTGCCCGGCCCGCAGATTGCGCACATCGGCGATGCGTTTGACCGGCCGCGAGCGCTCGTCGGCGGTAAATTCCTGGTCGCGGAAAACCGTCAGCCCCTCCTTCAGGCAGAGCTGGAACCAGTCGCGGCAGGTGATGCGGTTGCCGGTCCAGTTGTGGAAATATTCATGCGCGATGATCGCCTCGATATGCAGATAATCCTGGTCCGTCGCGGTCTGCGGCAGGGCCAGCACATATTTGTCATTGAAAATATTGAGGCCCTTGTTTTCCATCGCGCCCATGTTGAAGTCGGACACCGCGACAATGTTGAAGACGTCGAGGTCATATTCGCGGCCGAAGGCTTGCTCGTCCCAGCGCATCGAGCGTTTTAGCGCATCCATGGCGTAGTGCGCGCGGTCCGCCTTGCCCGGCTCGACATAGATGCCAAGCGCCACCTTGCGGCCTGAGGCGGTGACAAGGCTGTCATGAATGGCGTCCAGTCTGCCGCCGACCAGCGCAAACAGATAGCACGGTTTTGGATGCGGATCGTGCCAGATGGCAAAGTGGCGGCCGGTGCCAGGGACGCTGCCGCGCGCGCGCGGATTGCCGTTGCCCAGCAGCACGGGAGCTTGCGTTCTGTCAGCCTCCAGCCGCACTGTGTAAACCGACAGGACGTCGGGCCGGTCGAGAAAATAAGTGATGCGGCGAAAACCTTCGGCCTCGCATTGCGTGCAGAAAGCGCTGCCCGAGCGGTACAGGCCCATCAGCTTGGTGTTGGCCTGCGGGTTGAGCAGGGTCTCGATTTCAAGCGTGAAAGGTTTTGCAAACGGCGCGTCAATGGTGAGTTTCTGCGGGGTGGCAAGGCCGCTGGCCAGATCAAGGGTGACACCGTCCAGCCGGACGCTGACCGGATGCAGCTCATCGCCGTCCAGCACCAGCGGCGCGTCCGCGCGCCCGGCGGGATTGCGCCGCAGCGTCAGCCGCGAGGTGACGCGTGTTGCGGTCAGGTCAAGGGAAATGTCGAGGTCGACAGTGTCGATCAGGAAATCTGGCGGGCGATAATCGGCGAGGCGGATAAGCGGTGGCGCGTCTGTGCGCATGGGCGGTGCTCCTGAGTTGCAACCGCTTGTAATGGGAAAGCGCGGAGGTGCAAAGACGGCGCTCCAGGGCTGAGGCGCTCAATCCGCCTTCAGCCCAAGATAGCCGCGCAGGCCGGCTTCCTGAGGGTTCGCCAGCAACGCCTGCGGTTCGCCGCAAAGCGCCACGCGCCCCTCTGTCACAAACGCTGCCAAATCCGCCACGCCCAGCATGTCCTCCGGCGTGTGCAGGCTGAGCAGAACCGTCGTGCCGCGCTCCTTGCGCAGCGCGTCGGTCAGCGACAGCATGTCCTTGCGCAGCCCCGGGTCAAGGCCGCTGAACGGTTCGTCCATCAGCAGCAGCGGCCGGTCCCGCGCCAGCGCGCGGGCCAGCGCCACACGCTGGCGCTCGCCTCCGGAAAGCTCGGAAGGCAGCCGCCCGGCCTTGCCGCCAAGCCCAACGCGCGCCAGCGCTTCATCAACCTGCGCGGTCTGCGCGGCGCTGAGGCGCAGGCCCGGATCAAGGCCGATGCCGACGTTTTTGAACGCGGTGAGATTGGGGAAAAGATTGTGCTCCTGAAACAGCACGGTCATCGGCCGCTTGTGCGGGGCGAGGCCCAGCAGGGACGCGCCGCCGAACTCCAGCGTGCCCGACACCGGCGTTTCAAACCCGGCAATGGCGTTGAGCAGCGTGGTTTTGCCGCCGCCCGAGGGACCGATGAGAGCGCAAAGCGCGCCGCGCGGCACAGCCAGCGTGTAGAGCGCGTCAAAACCCGGATAGCGCAGGGCCAGCGCGTTGAGGACAAGACCTTCAGGCATAATGGATGCGGCCCCGCGCGACACGTTCGATGCCCAGAAAAAGCAGCAGGATCAGCCCGCACAGCACCAGCGCCGCCGCGCCGCCCTGCTCCATGCGGTAGGCGCCGATCAGGCTGTAGACATAAAGCGGCAGAGTCATGGCGTCACCCATGCCAAACAGCGCCGCAACGCCGAGATCGCCAATGGAGAATGCGATGACAGTGGCGAGCGCGAGGCCAAACGGCGCGCGCAGCAGCGGCGCGTCCACAAGGCGCAGGCGCGACAGGCCGCTGATGCCGAGCGAGGCGGCAAGCCGCCCGTGCCGCTCCGCGTTGGCTAGCACCGGGGGGGCGATGATACGCAGCGCGATGGGCAGCGCGGTGAGGGCGTTCACCAGCGCGACAAGCGGCACGGCCATGCTGGCCGGATCAGCGAGCGGACGCAGCGCGATGAACAGCCCCGCCGCCAGCGCGAAGGGCGGTACGATGAGCAGGGCCGAGGCGCTGGCGCTGAGGGCGCGTGCGGTGTTGGGCAGGCGCAGGCCGGTTTGCAGATGCGCCACACCATAGCCAATTGCCAGCGCAAGGCCGGTTGAAAGCAGGCCGGCGGGCATGGCAATGGCGATGCTGCCCGCGAGCGCCCGGTGGAACGCCGGGTCTATAAGGATGGCGCCGAACGTGCCCGATGCGGCGGCGATGACCGCACCGGCGAGCGGACCGGCGATGACGAGGAAGGCGAGGGCGAAAGCAATGGCGTCGAGCCCGCGGGTAACCGGGCTTTGCGCGTCGCCGCGCTCGATTGCGCCGCCCGGCGCCGGCGTATTGCCGCCGCCGGAACTGACAGTCTCGATGGCCAGAAAAAACACGAGGATCGTGACAATTTGCAGGAAGGCCAGCGTCGCGGCGCGCGGCAGGTTGAAATCGAAACGCAGCGATTCGTAAATCGCCACCTCCAGCGTCGCCGACTGCGGGCCGCCGCCAAGCGCCAGCACAATGGCAAAGCTGGTGGCGCAGAGGATGAAGATGAGGCCGGCCGCGCCAACGCCGGATTTGCGCAGCGCCGGCCAGTCGATTATTTTGAAGATGTGGACGGGCGCAAAGCCCAGTGCCCGCGCCAGACGCCAGTGCGCGGTCGGCACAGCTTCCAGCGCGTTGAGAAAAATCCGCGCGGCGAGCGGCGCGTTGAAAAACACATGCGCCAGCAATATGCCGGGCAGGCCGTAGATGGAGAGCGTGGCTGTCAATCCGGTGGCGTGCAGCGCTGCGTTAACCAGTCCCGAACGGCCATAGAGCGCCACAAGGCCGAGAATGGCAACAATGGAGGGCAGCACGAAGAGCGCGCCCAGCGAGGCGATAACGGCGCCGCGAAACGCAAAACGGCGGCGCGCAAGGGCCAGCGCCAGCAGCGCGCCAAGCGCCAGCGACAGAGCGGTTGAGAGGCTGGCTTGCAATAACGTGAAGCGCAGGGCGTGCTGCACATAGGGATCGGCGACGACGCCAAGGTCAAGCCCGCCCGCCGCACCGCCAAGGCCCGCGAGTGCAAGGCCGCACACGCCCAGCACGAGGGCAGCGGCAGCGAGGGCAGGGGCGAGCGGGGTCATGCGCAGCCTTGGACCGCCGGCCTGCGGCCGGCTTGTGGCGGAAAGTCGGCCCAGAGGCCGACGGTCCGTTTTACTTCGCCGTTGCGGCCAGCCAGGCATCGATCCAGGCCTTGCGGTTTTTGGCAATTTCGGCGCTGTCAAAATTCAGGCTTTTCACCGGCGTGATCATCTTTTCAAAACCTGCGGGCAGGCCGCCAGCGGGCGTCTTGACCGGATACATCCATTGCGTTTCCGGCAGACCCGCCTGCGCCTGCGGCGACACGAGGAAGGCGAGGAACTGCTTTGCCAGCACCGGCTGTTTTGACGCCTTCAGCGCCGCTGCAACCTCAATCTGCAAATAGTGGCCTTCGCTGAACGACGCCGCAGCATAATTGTCTTTCTTCTCGGCGATGAGGTGATAGGCCGGCGAGGTCGTGTAGCTCAGCACCATGTCTGCCTCGCCCTTCAGAAACAGGTCATAGGCCTCTGACCAGCCCTTGGTAACGGTGACGATCTTGGGCTTCAGTTTTGTCCAGGCGGCGGGCGCACCATCGCCAAACACGCTCTGCGTCCACAAGAGCAGGCCAAGGCCGGGCGTTGACGTGCGCGGGTCTTGTATGACGATCTTCAGCGAATCGGGCGCATCGACGAGAGCCTTCAGGCTGGTCGGCGGCGTTTTGAGTTTCGCGGTGTCATAGACAAACGCGAACCAGCCGTAGTCGAACGGCAGGAACGTGTCGTCCTTCCACTCCACCGGCAGTGACAGGCCCGCAACGCCTGGGCTGGCGGCGGCGAACAGGCCGGTGGCTTTGGCCTCGCCCATCAGGTTCTGGTCAATGCCCAGCAGCACATCGGCTTTTGTCGCCGCGCCCTCCAGTTGCAGGCGCGCGACCAGCGTGCCCGCGTCCTCAAGCGAGGTGTAGTCCAGCGTGCAGCCGCAGACCGCCTCAAAGCCTTTCTTGATTTCTGGCCCCGGGCCGTATTTGCCGGAAAAACCGGAGTAGGTGAGCACGTTGAGCGTCGGTTTGTCGGCGGCCTGCGCGGCAGCGCCAGTGAGGCCAAGGGCGAGGGCGGCGGCGCTGATAATTGTGGCAATGGCGTTCATGACGGGCTCCGTAGGAGGGGCCATGCGCGAAGCGAAATCCATGCGGGCGATTGCCGATGGCCGTCAGGCCAAATTCATCGTCAACATCCCTCCGCCGGCATGACCCGGATCAGGTTCTACGGGTTGGCGCGCGCGCCTCTCAGTCCGGAAGGACACCCCGTTTGACTAGTCCAGATCTAATAGGGGATCGGCTGCGCGAATGCAAGAACGGCGCTTGGCATGTCTAGCGGTTGCGCGTCAGCATTGCGAAAATAGCCTCAAATTCTTCGTTCGGCTTTTGCCGCGTCCCAGCGCGCGAGGCCAATGTAAACTGCCCGATGAGGGCATGGTATGCGAAGCGCGCCCGCGCTTTTGCTTCCGCCGGGGCAAAGCCCAGCTCGCCAAACAACGCCGCGACATAACTGATGCGGCGGCTGTCGATCTGTTCCTGCGCGGCCAAGGCAAGCGCGTCCTTGCCGGCCCATTCCCGTATCGCGCGGTCCAGTCGGCCATCGGAGTCAAAAGTGATGGAGAATAAGGCGCGCAGCCGCGTCCGCGCGTCGCCGCCGCGCTTCTCCACCTCGGCAATGACGTCGCCCGTGGAGCGTGCCTTCCAGGCATCCAGCAGCGCCTCAAGCAGCGTGCCGCGATCCGCGAAATGCCAGTAAAAACTACCCTTGGTGATTTGCAGCGCTTGCGCGAGTTTTTCAACGCGCACCGCCTCAACGCCGCCGGCGGCAAGCGCTTTTAATCCAGCGCCGATCCACTCCTGTTTTCCTAGCGGCTTGCTCATTACGCGACCATACGCTGCCGTATTGACAGGAGCAAGCGGGAGAAGTAGTCCTTTCCATACGATACCGTATGGAAAGGACTATGATGATAAACAAGGCCTTGATTGCCGCCGCGATCCTCATTTTCGCAATCGGCGGGGTCCACTCCTGGCTTGGAGAGCGCCGGCTGATAGGGCCGCTGCTGGCGCCTGAGCGGCGTCAGGGCCTTCTTGCGAAAAGCTTTTTCGCAAGACAGGTCTTGCGCTTTGCGTGGCACCTGACCAGCCTTGCATGGTGGGGGATGGGCATGATCGTTGCGGCGCTGGCTTTTTCCTCCATCGGCGGGCAAGAGCGCCTTGTCCTCGGGATTGTCGCGGCGACGTTCCTTCTGACGGGTGGCATCACATTGATCGTGAGCCGGGGGCGGCATCTGGCGTGGCCGATTTTCTTGGCCATTGCCGGTCTGTCGGCAGCGCCTTTGCTTCAAACATGGCCGTAAAATCGTTGCGCAGGCGGCTCAGTCACCCCGCCCCGACAACCCGCCGCGCCGCCTCCGCTATCGCCCCTGCATGCTGGCTCAGCGGGCGTTGCAGGCGGCCATAGAGGGCGAAGATTGCGGGCTGCACGACGGCCCCCAGCGCCATGGCGGCTGCGAGATTCGGGTTACCCGGCGCTATCTCGCCGCGCCTCACCGCCGCCTCGACAAGACGGCACAGGCATTCGACCACATTGTCGGTGCTGGCGTCCGGAACAAAGCGCAAATGCGAATGCTGGCTTAGCAGAATGAAGGCGAAAACCTCGGGTGTGTCGTCAAACAGCCGGCAGAACAGGCCGGCCAGCGCTTCGATTTTTGCGCCTATCCCGCCAGGCTCAGCGCCAATCCGCGTAATGCTGCGCGCCAGCGCGCCATAGTGTTTGAGAAACAGCGCGCGGCCAAGCTCGTCCTTCGAGGCAAAGTAGCGGTATAGCGCCGGGTCGGCAACGCCCACCGCCTGCGAAATGTCGCGGATCGACGTGCCGTCAAACCCCTTCAGCGCAAACAGCCGCAGCGCCTCGCGTTCTATGCGCGCGCGGGTCGCGACACCGTCGCGCTTGTAGGCGGTGACGGTTCCCATCCTATGCCGCCACATCAAGGCCGAGCTTGCCGCGCACCAGCCTGTTGAGGCCGACATAGTCGGTCTTGCCGGAACCCAGCAGCGGCAGGGCGTCCACCACCATCACCTCGGCGGGGACCATGAGTTCCGTCGCGCCTTTGCCTTTCATGAAGGTCCGCACCTCGGACAGCAGCGCGCCGGATTTGGTGGTGACCATCACCAGCCGCTCGCCTTTTTTGGCGTCGGGCATGTTGACGACGGCGGGCATATGCTCGGGCCAGAGGTCGGCGCACAGGGCCTCGACGCCGGCCAGCGACACCATTTCGCCGGCAATCTTGGCGAAGCGTTTGACACGCCCCTTGATGGTGACAAACTTTTGGTGATCGACAACACAGATGTCGCCGGTGTCGTGCCAGCCTTCCTTGGTCGGCTCAAGCTGCCCGGGTTTTTCCGTGCGGTAATAACCGAGCATGACATTGGGGCCGCGCACATGCAGGCGCCCGCCGGTGTCAATGCCGGGCACCCGTTCAAGCCGGTGCTCGACGCCGGGCATCAGGCGGCCAACCGTGCCGGCGCGGTTGAACATCGGCGTGTTGACCGCGAGCACGGGCGACGTTTCGGTCACGCCATAGCCTTCCAGAATCCGCAGCCCGAATTTCTCCGAATAGACGCGGCGCGTCTCGGCTTTCACCGGCTCGGCACCCGCCACGACATAGCGCAGCGAGCGGAAATCATAGGGGTTGGCCATGCGCGCATAGCCGTTGAGGAACGTGTCGGTGCCGAACAAAACCGTCGCGTTCGAGCCGTAAACCAGTTCGGGAATCTGGCGGTAGTGCAGGGGGCTTGGATAGAGGTAAAGCTTCATGCCGCTGAGCAGCGGCAAGAGCATGCCGCCGGTCATGCCGAAGGAATGGAACACCGGCAGCACGTTGAACACCACATCCTGCGCGGTGATGTCAAACCGCGCCATGATCTGCGCCACATTGCCGATGAGGTTGCGGTGCGAAAGCACGACGCCCTTGGGCAGGCCCTCGGAGCCGGAGGTAAACAGCACGGCGGCGGGGTCTTGCGGCTGGCGCGGGCTGAGCGATTTGCCGATGTCGATGAGGCCGCGCAGCTTGTCGAGCAGGGTGATGGTTTTGCGCACATCCTCCAGCCAGACGATTGTGGCATGCGCCTCAAGCTCGGCGACAACGGCCTTCAAATTCGCCTTGTCGATGAAGGCGCGTGACGACAGAATCGTTTTTACCTCTGCCGCCTTGCACGCGGCAATGAGAGCGGCCGGTCCCGCCGTGTAATTGAGCATGGCGGGCACGCGGCCCGCCGCTTGCAAAGCGAACCAGGTGACCGCCGCGCCATTGGCGTTGGGCAGCATCTGGCCGACATTTTCGCCGGGTTGCGTGAAGGCCATAATCTTGCGGCCCAGCACCGCCGCGCCAATGAGCAGCTTTTTGGCGGTCAGCTTGCCGGTGACCGGGTCTTCCAGCACGATTTTGCTCATGCCGTGGTCGCGCGCCGCCTCGTGCAGCGCATGGATCAGCAGGCGGTCTGCGTTGGTGGTTTCAAAAATCAGGTCGGACATCACGTCATAAAGCGCCGCGCCCGCCGCCTGCCGCCGCGCTTTTCCGCGCAGCGCCTGGTCTATTTCAAGCTTTTGCGCGGGCATAAACGTCACGCGCACCTTGGGGAACAGTTTGCGGCGCACCTGGCCGCCCTTGAGGCGCGAGAAATAGGTGCGCTCCAGCCCCTCCAGCCGCACCGGCACCACCATCGCATTGGCCTTGTCGGCGATCATCGCCGCGCCGTCATAGACCTTCATCAGCGAGCCGGTGACGGTGATGCGGCCTTCGGGAAAGATGATGAGTTTGTTGCCGGCCTTCACTTCATTGATCAGCGTGCGCGTGCTCAGCGGTTTTGTCGGGTCCATCGGAAAAGCGCGGGCGATTTTCAGGAAAGGTTTCACCCACCAGCGCTGTGCAATGCCGCTGTCAATGGCAAACACGCAATCCTTGCCGGTCAGCGCCAGCATCACCGGCGCGTCGAGGAAGGACAGGTGGTTGACGGCGAGCACGCAATGCTCGCCCGCCGCCGTGACATTCTCCTGGCCCTTGACCTCAAGCCGGAACAGCACGCGGAACAGCAGGTTGAGCGCGTCGCCGAGAAAATCGGCGGGCAGGTTGCGGAACAGCAGGACCGCTGCACCGATGTTGAGCGCGCCGAGAGCGGTGATCAGCACGGGCTCGCTCAGGCCCACAAGGCTCGATTGCAGCAGCGCCGTGACGCCCGCAGCGCCTGCCATGAAAATGGCATTGAGCACATTGTTGGCGGCGATGGCGCGGGCGCGCCGGTCCTCGCCCGCCCAGGACTGGAAGGCGGAGAACAGCGGCACGGCGAACAGGCCGCCGGCCAGCGCGAGGCCAAACACGTCAAAGGTGACGCGCAGGCCTTTGGCGCTCTGGAAAAAATCCCACACCGGGGTCGCAGCGGCATCATGCGCCAGCGGCGCAATGCCGGAGGTGGCAAGGCCAAGGTCGATCAGAAAGCCCGCCATCGCCAGCGCGGCGAGCGGCACCGGCAACAGGAAAATGCGGCCATGGCTGATGACGGCGGCGAGGATGGAGCCGATGCCGATGCCGATGGCGAAAATGGCGTTGATGGCGGTTTCAATTTCGAGCCCGGCGCCGAGCCGCGACTTCAGCAGCACCGGCACCAGCGACAGCGTGACTGTGCCGGTCAGCCAGAACCAGCTCATGCCCAGAGCGCCGGTCCATTGCCGCAGGTCGCCGCGGATTTCCCGGATCAGGCCGAGCGTCGAGGCAATGACATTCGGGTTGACCTTCAACCCCGGCGCGGCAACCCGCGTCGATGGAATGAACCGGCTCGCGCCCCAGCACGCCAGCGCCACCGCCATCAGCTGCACCACAATGCCGGGTGCGCTGCGGGCGCCGCTGGCCGCATAGCCGCCCGCAATGATGCCGAGCAGAATTGCAAGAAATGTCGCGCCCTCAATGAGGGCGTTGCC
>JANLPP010000124.1:0-1952 GCA_031367295.1 Hyphomicrobiales bacterium
GCATGCATGTACTCATGCAGCAGCGTCGGATTGTGACCATCGATCTGCCCGGGCGCGAGGCTGATTTCGCCCTTGTTATAGATGCCATGAAAACCGCGCAGATTGCCGGAAATGCGCAGTTTCAGGCTGCGGAAAAACGCCAGCTGCCCGGCCCTGAGACCGACGCGCTCCACCATGTCAATCTGCTCGCGCACCAGCACCAGCGCGGCCTGCGTCTCGGCCTCCGACCCAAACCCGGCCAGCCCGATTTTGTAGCCGTGATAGCCGGCGGGTGTTTCCTGCTCCAGACCGGCGCGCGCTGGCGCTGCCGCGGCCAGCGCCACCCATGCCGTGAGCCAGAGGGCGCGGCGCAAGACTTGACAGAACCGCAGCTGCATCCGTTTGTCTCCCTGCGCCAAACCGGACGCGGCTCCTGCCTAGCATCGCGACAGAAATGTGAAAGCGCTTTTTGTGGTGAAACTCGGCGGCAGCTCCGCCGCAGCCCCCGGCCTGCACGGCTGGCTGGACGCAAGTGCGCAAGGTGCCGGTGCCACGGTTCTCGTGCCCGGCGGCGGACTGTTTGCGGATGGCGTGCGCGCGGCGCAGGCGGCCATGGGTTTTGACGATAGCGCGGCCCACCGCCTGGCGCTTGCAGCGATGCGGCAATACGGCCTCGCCCTGTGCGCGCTGCATCCGGCGCTGGCGGGCACGGCAACGCTGCGCGCCATAGCCGGCGCGCTGAAAGCCCGCCGCGTGCCGGTGTGGCTGCCCGAGGCGATGGCGCTGGCCGATGCGTCCATCCCCGCGTCATGGGAGGTCACCTCCGACAGCCTCGCCATCTGGCTCGGTGTCAAACTTCAGGCCCGCGCGGTCATCCTCATCAAGCAAATCCGCCCCGCGCCTGCCAGCGCGGCGGTTCTTGCGGCCAGCGGCGTTGTCGACCGCGCCTTTCCCGCCTTTCTCGCGCGCGCCGCCATTCCCGCCTTCATCGCAGGCCCGGGCGATATCGAAGCCCTTGGCGCGGCGCTGCGCTCAGGCCATATGGTGGGGCTTATCCCGGTTCTGCCGGACCCATCGCCCGGAACATCACAATGAAAACACACGCCAGACAACGCTGGGCCTGGGCGCTGACCGGCTCCGGCCATTTTTTCACCGAGAGTCTCGCGCTGATCCGCGAGCTGGTTGAGGTCGATCTTTTCGTCAGCAAGGCGGCGGCGGAGGTGGTGCGCATGTACAAGGAAGACCTGTCCCTGCCCAAAGGCGCGCATATGTTCCGCGACACCACCGCCAGCGCCGCGCCTGTGGGGCGGTTTTATGAAGGTGCCTATCACACGCTCGTCGTCGCGCCCGCCTCGTCCAACACAGTCGCCAAATTCGTCACCGGCATTTCCGACAATCTCGCCACCAACGTCTTCGCGCAGGCCGGCAAATGCCGCGTGCCGGCCATCGTGTTCGCCTGCGACACCGCGCCGGAGATGCTGACGCGCGCGCCGGGCGGCATGGTGCCGGTCTATCCGCGCCGCATCGATCTCGAAAACACCGAAAAACTCAAGGCGTTCGAGTCTACGGACGTTGTGGAATCACTCGCCGCCCTGCGCGCGGCAGTGGAGACGCGCGCCCGCGTGCTGGCGCAAAATGGCTGAGCGCCTGCTGTTTCTCACCGGGCATCTGGCGCGGCCGCGGCTGGAGAAAGTTCTGCGCGGGCTTGGGCCGACAGCGTTCGACTGGGAAATCTGCGACATCGGCGTCAAGGTCGCCGCGCTGATGACACAGGCCATCATCGCGCGGCGTCTGCCGCGCCCGCTGGCCTGTGACCGCGTTATCGTGCCAGGCCGCTGCCGGGCGGACCTTGACGCGCTGGCACTGGAGTTTAGCGCGCCCTTCGCGCGCGGGCCGGACGAGCTGAGCGACCTCCCCGCTTTCCTCGGCGGCAAGGCCAAAACGGCAGACCTGTCGCGCCATGACATCCGCAT
>JANLPP010000127.1:0-6951 GCA_031367295.1 Hyphomicrobiales bacterium
GCTGTCGGACCTGCGCGAATCAGGCTCGATCGAGCAGGACGCCGACGTGGTGATGTTCGTTTATCGCGAGGAATATTACCTGAAAAACCGCGAGCCGCGCCCCGGCACGGAAGAGCACGTCAAATGGATGGGCGACATGGAGCGCTCGCACGGCCGGGCAGAGGTGATCATCGGCAAGCAGCGGCATGGCCCGACCGGGACAGTCGAGCTGGCGTTCGAGGCGGAGATGACGCGGTTTTCGAATCTGGCAAGGGAGGAGCAGATGCCCGCGCATATCTGAGACTGTGCAATCCAAAGTGATTGCCAAGCAACCCAGCGCATGACAAGATCATTCGTATGAAAAAAACAGTTATCCCAGAACGTTCTATTCTCATTGTTGAAGTCAGCCCCCGCGAGCGTGCGATCCTGCAAGAAGCCGCAGACCAAGCGCATCTGGAGATTGGGGACTTCATGAGGACAAGGGCAATTGAGGCCGTCGAGACAGAGATTCTCGAACGAAAAAATGTCACTATTCCCGCAGAACATTGGGATGCGTTTACCGCGTGGCTAAACCGCCCGCCGAAGTCAATTCCCGCTCTCCGCGAACTGGCGCGCCGCAAACCGGCTTGGGAACGCTAGACGTACAGGGAAGTGTTGGAAGACCGGCTTCCAGTCGGCGTTTGGGCTGCAATAGTATCCAATAGTTTATTTGGAGTCGGCTGGAAGTCGGCGTTCCAAGGGAGCGCATCATCCTATGCATAACGTGCCGCTCGCCGAGGCGGGCGCGGTTCTTACTATTGACCTTGACGCTCTGGCGTCGAACTGGCGGCTGCTGGCCGCGCGCGTGCGCCCGGCGCTTTGCGCGGCTGTGGTCAAGGCGGATGCCTATGGCATTGGCATTGAGCGGGCAGTGCCAGCGCTGGCCAAAGCCGGCTGCCGCACCTTCTTTGTCGCCCATGCGAGCGAAGGGCGGCGTGTGCGCGAAGCGTTGCCTGAGCAGATCCGGGGCGTGCGCATTTATGTGCTGAATGGCATCCCTCCTGATATTTACGGGGCCGATGCGCTGGCTGAGAGCGGCCTGCGCCCGGTGCTGTCTTCGCTCGAGGCTATCGGCAGGTGGAATGGTTTTTCCGAACGCAATGCCGTCGGGCTACCTGCGGCGCTGCACATAGACACCGGCATGAACCGGCTTGGCATAGCGCTTGAGGAAATTGACACTGCCAAGGCGCTGGTGGCGAAGGGACCCTACCCTGCGCTCGCGACAGCTCCAGGCGGCTTTGATTCGTCAGCCTTCGGTGTCGCCAGTTCGCCGCCAACCAATATCGTCGCCTTGCGCAAGACTACTAAACAGACGGCACCAATCGTGCCGCCCGGCGTCTATCTTGATCTGGTGATGAGCCATTTTGTCTCGTCCGAGAATCCGGACGATCCGCTCAACTGGCGCCAGACCAACACCTTTCGCAAGGCAGCGGAGCAGTTTCCCGGCATCTCCGCCTCGCTTGCCAACTCTTCCGGCATTTTCCTGCCGCACCAACCCGTCTTTGATCTTGTCCGCCCCGGTTACGCCCTTTACGGCGGCAATCCTGTGCCGGGCGCGCCAAACCCGATGCGGCCTGTCATCACGCTCACCGCCCGGATTTTGCAGGTGCACCGTGTGCCGGCGGGGGGCACGGTTGGCTACAACAGCCAGTGGACGGCGCAGCGCAACACCCAGCTGGCAACCGTCGGCATCGGCTATGCTGATGGGTATCCGCGCCAGGCCGGCAGCACGGACATGCGGCGCGAGGGCGCAGAGGTCATGATTGCGGGCAGGCGCTGCCGCATTGCCGGGCGGGTGTCGATGGACCTCGCGATCATCGATGTGACGGACGTGCCCGGCAGCGCCGTGCAGCCCGGTGCGCCAGTGGAGTTGCTGAACCGCGACATCACCATTGACGACCTTGCCAGCTATGCAGGCAACAGCGGCTATACCGTGCTGACCGGCCTTGGCGCGCGCTATCACCGCGTGTATGTGGGCGGATAAATGGCCAAGCCCCGCTCCAATTTCGTCTGCCAGAACTGCGGCGCTGTCTCACAGCGCTGGCAGGGTAAATGCGAGGCCTGCAACGAGTGGAACACCATCGTTGAGGAGGCGGACAGCGGCGGCATTGGTGCGCAGCTTGCCCGCACTGCAACCCGCGGACGCGTCTTTGCGTTGGAAGGGCTGGCGGGCGAGTCACGCCCTGCCCCGCGCATCCTGTCCGGAATTGGCGAACTTGACCGGGTGACCGGCGGCGGTTTCGTCCCCGGTTCCGTGCTGCTGATTGGCGGCGAGCCGGGTATCGGCAAATCGACGCTGCTGATCCAGGCCTGCGCCGCGCTGGCACGGCGCAACCAGCGTGTCATTTATATATCCGGCGAGGAGGCGGTGGCGCAGGTGCGATTGCGCGCCGAGCGGCTGGGCCTCGTAAAATCCCCGGTGGAACTGGCGGCGGAAACCAGCGTCGAGGATATTATCGCCACGTTGCAGCAAGGGCCGCGGGCGGGCCTCGTTGTTATTGATTCTATTCAAACCATGTGGACCGCCACCGCAGACGCCGCGCCTGGCACTGTCACCCAGGTGCGCGCCTCGGCCCAGGCGCTGATCCGCTATGCCAAAACCACCGGGGCCTGCGTGATCCTGGTCGGGCATGTGACCAAGGACGGCCAGATCGCCGGTCCGCGCGTGGTCGAGCATATGGTCGACGCGGTCGTGTCATTTGAGGGCGACGGCACCCACCATTTCCGCATTTTGCGGGCCATGAAAAACCGCTTTGGCCCAACCGACGAGATTGGCGTGTTTGAAATGACCGGCGGCGGGCTGTCTGAGATCGCCAACCCCTCCGCCTTGTTCCTGTCGGGCCGTGACGCGTCTGCACCCGGCGCGGCGGTGTTTGCCGGCATGGAGGGCACGCGCCCGGTGCTGGTGGAAATTCAGGCGCTGGTCGCGCCAACCTCGCTCGGCACTCCGCGCCGCGCCGTGGTCGGCTGGGATTCCAATCGCCTCGCCATGGTCATTGCGGTGCTGGAAGCGCATGCCGGCGTGCGGCTTGGCCAGCATGACGTCTATCTCAACATCGCCGGCGGGCTGAAGGTGAGCGAGCCTGCCGCCGACCTTGCGGCTGCGGCAGCACTGATATCCTCCCTCACGGGTGCGCAGCTGCCGCCGACGCAGATCTATTTTGGCGAAATTGGCCTGTCCGGTTCCATCCGTCCGGTCGCGCATGCCGGCTTGCGGCTGAAGGAGGCGGCCAAACTGGGCTTTGAAAGCGCCGTTGCGCCCGTGCAGGGCCGCGAAAAGGGCGAGTCAGCACCCATTCCCGTGCATGCGGCAGCGCATATTGCAGGCGTAGTGGCCGAAATTGCGGCGCGGGGCAGAACCGAGCGGCGGCCGCGACCGCCAGTTTCCAGCCAGCCCCATGCCGCTGACTGAAGCAGCCAATTTGAATCCGCCGGTCGGTTCAGTCCACAGAATCTGGAGCCAATGAGGGGTGACGCGCGCTTGCGCCTCAGCTATAAGGCTCGCCGATGCGGCCCGTTCCTTTGTGTAAATTCCGCTTAACCCTTTTCCGGTGAGGCCTACCTTCCATGCCTTCCTATCTCGATATTGCTGTAATCGCCGTTGTGCTGATTTCGGCGCTGCTCTCCATGGTGCGGGGTTTTACCAGGGAGGTGCTGGCGATTGGCTCGTGGGCTGCGGCTGCGGTTGCCGCCTGGCTGCTCTATCCGCATCTGATGCCGTATATTACGCCCTATATTGCCAAGGAAATGATCGCCAAGGGTGTTGCCGCCGCAGCGGTGTTTTTTGTGACGCTGATCATTGTGTCCGTGATTACAGTCAAGATTTCCGACGCCATCCTCGACAGCAAGGTTGGGGCGCTCGACCGCACGCTTGGCCTGTTGTTTGGCGCGGCGCGCGGCTTTTTTCTCTGCGTTGTCGGATTTCTGTTCTTCGTCTGGCTCGCCAATGACAAACAGCAGCCCGAGTGGATCAAGACAGCCAAGACCAAGCCCTTCCTTGAAATGGCCGGCGAGAAGCTGCAGGCCATTCTGCCTGATCCGGCGGTGATTTTTGACAAGTTCAAGAAGGGCAAGCTGCCGGGCGATGACTCGCCGGCCGAGCCGGATCCGGCCACCGACCCGAAGGCTGTCGTGCCCAAGGCGCCAGCGCCCGCCGCCGCTCCGGCAGCGCCAGCACCGGTTGTCCCTGCACCTGCTGCACCCGCACCTGCCAACCCTGCGGCACCCGCCCCCGCTCCAGTGCCTGCGCCGGCGCCTGGCACTCCGCCTGTGCCAGGACAGAAGAAAGTGGAGCTGATCCGGGCAATCGAGATGCCTGCTTAACAATGCGCAAGGCCACTCTCTCTCGAAGGGAGCGGGTGGCTGCCGGGCAAGACAGGGGATTGAACCAATGAAAACCTCAATCTCCGATTTCGATCCCGACGCCGACCGGCTGCGCGAAGAATGCGGCGTTTTCGGCATTTTCGGCCATCCCGACGCCGCCGCCATCACGGCGCTGGGCCTGCATGCGCTCCAGCACAGGGGCCAGGAGGCGGCGGGCATTGTCGCCTTTGACGGCAAGCGCTTTAACTCGGAGCGCCGCCTCGGCCTCGTCGGTGACCATTTCTCCAAGGCCAGCACCATCGCCCGCCTGCCCGGCCAGAGCGCTGTGGGCCATGTGCGCTATTCGACCACCGGCGAGACCATCCTGCGCAATGTGCAGCCGCTGTTTGCCGAGCTTGAGGTCGGCGGCCTTGCGGTTGCCCATAACGGTAACCTCACCAACGGCCTGACACTGCGCCGCAACCTCATCCGCGACGGCGCGATCTATCAGTCCACATCCGACACCGAGGCAGTGCTGCACCTCGTGGCGCGCAGCCGCAAGGCGAGGCTGATTGACCGGCTGTGCGAAGCCTTCCGCCAGATTGAGGGTGCCTACTCTTTTGTCTGCCTTTCCAACAAAAAGCTGATCGGCGTGCGCGACCCGCTGGGCATTCGCCCGCTGGTGCTGGGCGAACTCGACGGCGCGATGATTCTGGCCTCCGAGACCTGCGCCCTCGACATTATCGGCGCGCGTTTTGTCCGCGATGTCGAAAATGGCGAGATTGTTGTCATTTCGGACGCGGGTGTCGAATCAATCCGCGCCTTCCCGGTGCAGCCGATGCGGCCCTGCATTTTCGAATATGTGTATTTTGCGAGACCCGACTCGGTGGTGCATGGTCGGCCGGTCTATGACCTGCGCAAAAACATGGGGGCGCAGCTGGCGCGCGAGAATCCGCTGGCGGCCGATGTCGTGGTGCCGGTGCCCGATAGCGGCGTGCCCGCCGCCATCGGCTATTCGCAGGCCTCGGGCATTCCCTTCGAGCTGGGCATCATCCGCAACCATTATGTGGGCCGCACCTTTATCCAGCCGTCGCAGTCAGTGCGCGAGCTGGGCGTGCGGATGAAGCACAGCGCCAACCGCTGCGTGGTCAAGGGCCGGCGGATTGTGCTGATTGACGACAGCGTGGTGCGCGGCACCACCTCGATCAAGATCGTGCAGATGATGCGGGACGCGGGTGCGGCTGAGGTGCATTTCCGCATTTCCTCGCCGCCGATCCGCTTCCCGGACTATTACGGCATTGACACCCCGGTGCGCGAAAAGCTGCTCGCCGCGCAGATGGATGTGCCCGCCATGTGCAAGTTTATCGGGGCGGACTCGCTGGCTTTCCTGTCGGTCGATGGCATTTACCGCGCCATGGGGTTTGATGGCCGCGACAACGCCCGGCCGCAGTTCACTGATCATTGTTTCACTGGCGACTATCCGACCGGCCTGACCGATGTTGCGGGCGCGAGCGGCAAACAGAAGATTTCGCTGCTGAAGGAAGCCAGCTGAGCCCAACCCCCCAGGACACGATATGGAAAAACCGCTTGCAGGGCGCGTCGCGCTGGTCACCGGCGCGTCGCGCGGCATTGGCCGCGCAGTCTGCCTGGAGCTTGCCCGCGCGGGCGCGCATGTGCTGGCGCTGGCCCGCACCCAGGGCGGGCTGGAGGAGCTGGACGACGATATCCGGGCGCTCGGCGGCGAGGCGACTCTCGCGCCCTGCGACCTCAAGGATTTTGAGGCGCTGGACCGGCTCGGCGCTTCGATTTTTGCGCGCTGGGGCAGGCTGGATATTTTCATTGCCAATGGGGGCGTGCTGGGGCCGATCACGCCGCTGGCGCATGTCGAGCCAAAACAATGGGATGACGTGATTGCCGTCAATGTCACATCAACCTACCGGCTGATCCGCTCGCTCGACATGCTGCTGCGCCGTTCCGAGGCGGGGCGGGTCGTTGTGATGACGTCGGGCGTGGCGCACCGGGCCGAGGCCATGCCCTATTGGGGCGCTTATGCGCTGTCCAAGGCGGCGCTCGACTCGCTGGTGCGCACCTATGCGGCGGAAACAAAATCCACATCCAGGGTCAAGGTGATGGCGGTCAGCCCCGGCCCGCTGCGCACCCGCATGCGGGCGGCGGCGATGCCAGGCGAAGACCCGATGACGCTGCGGACGCCGGAAGAGCTGGCCCCGCATATCGTCGCCATGTGCGGGCCGGAATGGAACGAGACAGGCAAGGTGTTTGAGTTTGTCTCAGGCAAGGTGATGCGGTACAGGGGGCCGGAGTGATGCGGTTTCCGGCAGAGTGACCCGGCGATGGCTTGCGGCCACAGCTTCGCGATCCCGCGCGCGAGCCGGGGTGTGAATAGTTCAAGGGGACCGGGACGCCTGTCACCGACAGGATAAACCGGTTTTGGTAAAAAGAACGCCAGCTACTGGGCGTCCCGGTCAACAGCGGGGTTCGTAGCTAACGCAAGTCCTCTCTCGTTGGGCAAAGCGCCTCCCCTTTTGGGTGGAGGGCGCAGTCCTTCCCTACCGGCTTGTCGCCGCCGCCGGACCATAGTACCCGGCGTATGACTTCTCACGCGGGGCCGTA
>JANLPP010000132.1:0-31275 GCA_031367295.1 Hyphomicrobiales bacterium
TCGGCAACTTTCTCCGGCATGCCTATGATCAGGTTGCACCCGATGTTTTGTGGAAACTGGCGCAGGATGATCTGGCGGCGCTGGAAACAGTTTGCCGCGATGAACTGGCGGCTGTGGTGCAGCGCGAAGATCTGTAGCATAGCGCGTGATTGGCTGGTGCCCTTGCCTTTCGGGCGAGGGCACTGTGCTCGCGTCCCTACCGCGCCGACTTAGCCAGCCGCACCAGATTCATAAACTCCGCCCTGTACCCGAACGTGTCTTCGCCCCGCGCCGCGCCCGCCAGCGCCAGCACCTGCTCGTAGCCGAAGTCCTTCAGATACGGCGCGCCTTGCAGCAGCTGGCCAAAGGCGGCGACCGCTACGGAAAAGCGTACCTCGCGCGGCGCATCCTCAATGCGCTTGACCTCAAGCTCGCGCGTAACCGGCACTGTCAGCAGGCGGCTGGTGTCCTCGTCCGGCAGTTTGTAGCGCAGCTTGAGAAAACCGTACTCATTCTCGCCGGCGCCGGGGGCGACGCGCAGCGTGCCGTCAACCGCCGGTACCCTGGCGGCGCCATAGCGCAAATCATCCACCAGTCCCGGCGCGCCGCGCGGCGTGATTTCATAGATGGCGGTGACAGTGTGGCCCGAGCCGATGTCGCCTGCATCTACCTTGTCATTGTTGAAATCCTCGCGCTTTAACGCCCGCGTCTCGTAGCCAATGAGGCGGTAGTCCGAGACGGCGGCGGGGTTGAACTCGATCTGGATTTTCACGTCCTTGGCGATGGGAAACAGCGTTGATCCCACCTCCTCCGCCAGCACTTTCCTCGCCTCGCCCAGTGTGTCGATATAGGCCGCCGTGCCGTTGCCGTTCTGCGCCAGCGCCTGCATCAGCTCGTCATTATAATTGCCGTGGCCGACGCCGAGCACGGAGAGAAAAATGCCAGAGGCGCGCTTCTGCTCGATGAAACTTTTGAGCTGGCCAACATCGGAAATGCCAAGATTGAAATCGCCGTCAGTGCCAAGGATGATGCGGTTAACGCCCCTGGCGTCAAAATTCTCCTGCGCCAGCTGATAGGCGCGCTGCAGGCCTTCCGCACCCGCAGTGCCGCCGCCTGAGCCAAGCCGGTCAATGGCCGCGATGATTTTTTGTTTCTGCGCCACTTTTGTCGGCGCCAGCGCGGTGGCAACGCCGGACGCATAGGTGACAATGGACACAGTGTCCTGCGGCTGCAGCTCGTCAACCAGCAGGCGCCAGGCGTTTTTAAGCAGCGGCAGGCGATCGGCAGGCTGCATGGAGCCGGAGACATCCACCAGCAGCACGATGTTGGCGCGCGGGCGCTCTGCGCGCTGTATGTCATAGCCCTTGATGGCGATATGCACGAGTTTGTGGCCTTCCGCCCACGGGCTGGGCGCAACCGTCACTGTCGGCCGGAACGGCACGGCTGCCGTCTCCGGGCGCGGATAGTCATAGGGAAAATAATTGATCATCTCCTCGACGCGCACAGCGGCGCGCTGCGGCAGCTGGCCGGCATTGATGGCACGCCGCGCGAAGCTGTAGGCGGCAGTGTCGACATCAATCGAGAAGGTGGAGACCGGCTCCTCGGCGACATGATGCACGGGGCTGGGCGCGGCGGCAGGATGCTTGTCGCGGCTGTCCTCAGCCTGCTGCGGCATCGATTCGGCGGGGGTGCCGCCTTTTGCGCTGGTGGCCGTATCCGCCAGATCGCCTGCCTCCGCCATTGCCACAGCGGGCGCGGGCGCTGGCAGAGCGGGCGCGGGCGCTGGCAGAGCGGGCTGGTTTGACTGGGCCGCCAGCACATCCGTTTCGGCAACGGTCGCCCGCGTGCGCGCCGCCCCGTCAGCGCGGCCTTTGTCAGGCGCCAGTTCGGCTTTTTTGGATTTTGCCGCCTCAGGCATTGGTGCGGGCGCGGGCGGGACATCTGCCGCTGCGAACGCAGGGGCAGGAAGGCTGGCAGGCAGCGGCGCGGCGGGTGCGGGTTCAGGCGCAGGCGGGGGGGACGGCGGCGCGAGCGCTATTTTCAGGTCACCTTCAAGACGCGGCTGCGGCGGGGTTTGCGCAGGCGCGGGCATGGGCGCTGTTGCTTGCGGCGCGGCGGCAATGCGCTCCGCGTCAGTCTGCTTTGCCTGGCGCAGTGGTTCAGGCAGGTTCAGCGACGCTGACACGTCGCCAAAGCTGCTGTGCAGCTGGGCGCTCTTCCACAACTCAAATGCCATCGGCGCGCCAAGCGCCACAACCGCGACCGAGGCCGCCAAAGCATAATAAGTTCTTGCACGCATGACCTTGCTCCCTGCATTGCTGGATGATGCAAGGGTGAGACGCGGCGGGGCGGGAATTCCTTTGGCGGGTTCCGAATTAATAGTCGCAGGTGCCTTCGCCTGCCTGAATGCGGCGAGGCCGGCGGCGAGCGCGCGCTTTCTGGCCGCGAGGCGCGGCGGCGGCGGCGGCATGTTGCGCAGGTGGTCCAGATCGTCACTCATGATAAACTTCCATCGCCCCCGATGACCGCCTTCAGCTTTTTGCGCGCCGCATGCAGATGCCACGACAGTGTCGCTTCCGTGCAGCCCAGGGCCTCGCCGGCCTCGCGGTGGCTGAGGTCCTCGCCATAGACCAGCAGCACCGCGTCCCGCTGCTGCGGCGGCAGGGCGCGCACCAAGTCCCACAGCTCTTCGCGGATCAGCCGCGCCTCGGCGCTTTCGGCCGGGCTGCGCAGATGGTCCGCCTCCGCCTCCAGCGGCACATGGCCGGTGCGGCGCATGGCGCGGCGGAAGTCGGAGGCAGCGTTCAGCGTGATGCGGTAGAGCCAGGTCGTAAAAGACGACTCGGCACGGAAAGACTGCAGCGCCGCCCCCAGCTTGATACAGACATCCTGCGCCACGTCCTCGGCATCCTCGCGCGAGCCGGTGGCGCGCCAGGCGGCCGCATAGATGCGGTCGTAATGGCCCTCAAGCAGCGCCTCAAACGCGACCGCATCGCCGCCCCTGGCCGCGTCAATCAACCGCTCTGTCGCGCCCGTCATCAGCAGCATGGAGCCTCAATGCGCCAGCCCCGCAAGCGGCGGCTTTCGGGCTGGTCCTGGGTGTTGGACGAAATGGATGCGGCAATCCTTGGGTGGCCCGAAGATTATTTTTTCATCATTGCGCGAAAAGCCAAGAGACGCCGAAGGGCGGCGCTTTTTGAGCTTACCGCGCCACGATCGCATTCCTGAGCGCGATGGGATTGGCGATATGGTGCAGGTGCTCGATGCCCTCGCCCACGCCGCGCACGTGCACTGTGCCGTAATTGAGCAGCCGCCCCAGCAGAGACTGGTCAATGGCGACGGACTCAACTTTGTCCATGTTCATCTCGGCGGTGTAGCGGTTGATAAACCCGGTTTTGTAGATGACCCGCAGGTTGGTGACGGCAATTTCGGAAATCCAGTTCTCAAACCAGGCCTTGCCGCCAAACCACAGCGCCACCGCCAGAATCAGCAGCGCCGCAATGGTAAACCAGCCATGAAAATTGCCGGCACCCATGCCAAACACATAGACCAGCAGTGCCAGCAGGGCGATGGCGACACTTGGCGCGTAGCGGATCCAGTGCATCTGGCCAATCGCCTTGACCTCTTCATGCGGCTGCAAAATGCCTTTGACATAGCTCACGCGCGCGCTCCTTCGAATCCCTGTTGCCCGCTGCGCTCATACAGCATTTGTCCTGCGTCCGCAGCTTGTCTAGAATGCTGGCCATCCCAGACTGGAGCAATCTATGGAAACCCGCAAACTTGGCCGCACTGGCCTCAATGTACCGGTGATATGCCTTGGCACGATGAATTTTGGCGAGCAGTGCGACGAAGCCAATGCATTTGCCCAGATGGATTATGCGCTGGAGCAGGGCGTCAACTTCTTCGACACGGCAGAAATCTATTCCGTGCCGCCCAAGCCCGAGACGGCCGGATCGACCGAACGCATCATCGGCAACTGGTTTGCCGCACGGGGCAACCGCAGCAAGGTCATCCTGGCGACCAAGATCGCGGGCCGCTCGCAGCAGAACTACCTGCGCGACGACAAATCCTTTCCTGAGCTGAACCGCAAGCACATAGCGCAGGCGCTGGACGGCTCGCTGCGCCGCCTCAAGACCGATTACATCGACCTCTACCAGCTGCACTGGCCTGACCGGCCGGTGGTGCTGTTCGGCGCGACACCTTTTGTGCACAAGGACAACCGCTTTGCCGCGGAAAACAGCCCGCAGGCGACGCTGGAGGCGCTGGCCGAATTCGTCAAGGCGGGCAAAATCCGCGCTGTCGGCCTGTCGAACGAGACGGCCTGGGGCACAATGCGCTTTGTGCAGGACGCGCAGGCCAATGGCCTGCCGCGCATGGCCTCGATCCAGAACGGCTACAATCTGCTCAACCGCCTGTTTGAGATCAGCCTTGCCGAAATCGCCATGCGCGAGGACATCGGCCTGCTTGCCTATTCCCCGCTGGGGCAGGGTTTTCTCAGTGGCAAATACCTTGATGGCGCGCTGCCGCCGGGTGCCCGGCGCACTCTGTACAACCGCCAGCAGCGCTATGAGCGGGCACCTGCGACCGAGGCGGTCGCCGCCTATGTGGCGCTGGCGCGCGAGCATGGCCTTGACCCCTCGCAGATGGCGCTGGCCTATGTCACCTCGCGCCCGTTTGTGACATCGAACATCATCGGCGCGACAACGCTGGCGCAGCTGAAGTCCGACATCGCCTCCATCCATGTGAAGATAACGCCTGAAATGGAGGTGCAGATTGACACGCTGCATCACCAATGGCCGAATCCTGCCTATTGATTTTATTCGAGAACAGTTGGAAATATTCTTCTCTCTCGCGAAGCGGGGGAGATGCCGAAGGCAGAAGGGGCCGCGCCGTTTCGTATCGCTTTCAAAGAGAGAAGATGCGGTGCCGCCCCCTCTGTCGCTTCGCGACATCTCCCCCGCTTCGCGGGAGAGAAGCTAAGGAGACGCGCCATGCCACGGCTCTTCACCGGTCTGGATATTCCCCGCATGCTGCGCGACGATCTGGCGCTGATGAAGGGTAGCCTGGCGCAGGCGCGCTGGAGCGAACCGGACGATTACCACCTGACGCTGCGCTTTATCGGCGATGTCGAGGCGGGCCTCGCGCGCGAGATTGACCTGACGCTTGCCGCTATCCGCCAGCCGCCCTTCACGCTGACGCTGGACGCGCTCGACTGTCTTGGCGGCGACAAGCCGCACAGCCTGGTGGTGCGGGCACAGGCCTCACCAGCCCTGCTTGATTTGCAGGGCGCGATAGAGCGGCGGCTGCAGCGTATCGGCCTGCCGGCCGAGCCGCGTAAATTCGTGCCGCATGTCACGCTGGCGCGCATCAATGGCATGTCCGCGCGGAGCGTTGCCGACTACCTTGCGGCGCGCGGCCTGTTCCGCTCGCGCGGCTTTGAGGCGAACGCGTTCGTGCTGTTTTCCGCGCGGGCCCTGACCGGCGGCGGGCCTTATGTGGTTGAAGCGGACTATCCGCTCGAGCGCGAGCCCGCACGCTGGGCACTGGCCGGGCGCTAGGCTTGGCAGCCATGCGTTTGCGCGCGCGCCGCGCCTGCGCGATTACACTAAGGATGCAGGGTCGCGCGGTCCGCGCTGCAAAGGGAACTCCATGATCTCGCGTTACGCGCAAAATGCCATCATGCTTGGTCTGCTGACTGCCATCGGGCCGTTTGCGATTGACATGTACCTGCCCGCCATGCCGACGATTGCCGCCAGTCTGCAAACTTCGACTGCCGCCGCGCAGATGACGCTGACAGCTTTCTTCATTGCCTTTGGCACCTGCCAGATCATCTTTGGCCCGCTGTCCGACATGATTGGCCGCAAGCCGCCCCTGTATTTCGGCCTGACAATTTTTGTCTTCGGCTCGATTGGCTGCACGCTGGCACCCAGTGTTGAGTGGCTGATTTTTTTCCGCTTCATTGAGGGCATTGGTGCATCGGCGGCGATGGTCATTCCGCGCGCCATCATCCGCGACCTGCATACCGGCATCGAGGCAACGCGGCTGATGTCGCTGGTCATGCTGGTGCTGAGCGTCGCGCCGATTCTTGCGCCGCTCACCGGCAGCGCGCTGATCGTGCCGTTTGGCTGGCGCGCGGTGTTTGTCGCTGTCACCATCATCGCCGTTCTGGCGCTGGGCATGGTGTATTTCTTTCTGCCCGAAACGCGCCATGCGGACAGCCGCGTCAAGGTCAGTCTCGCCAATATGCTGGGCGGCTTTGCCCGGCTGCTGCGTGACGGGCGCTTCCTTGGCCTCACCTTCATCGGCGGCCTCGGCATGGCGAGCTTTTTTGTGTTTCTGGCCAACTCGTCGTTTATTTACATCAATCACTTTGGCCTCACGCCGACGCAGTACAGCCTTGCCTTCGCGGTCAACGCCATCGGCTTTATTGGCGCGTCACAGTTTGCGGCGTTGCTCGGCGGGCGTTTTGGCATGCCGCGCCTTGTCACCGCCGCCGTGGCGCTGCACACGGTCTTTGCACTGATTCTGCTGGGCGTCACCGCGCTTGGCGCTGACAGCCTGCCGCTGCTGATGGCCCTGCTGTTCTGCGCCTTCGCCTGCCTTGGCCTTGTCGTGCCCTCGGTCATGGTGCTGGCGCTGGAGCCGCTTGGCCCGATTGCCGGGCTCGCCTCGGCGCTGGGCGGCACGCTGCAAATGGTCACCGGCGGCGTGATGATTGTCATCGTCAGCCAGTTTTTCAATGGCACTGCCGCGCCGATGGTGGTGACCATCGCGCTCTGCGCCATTGGCGCGCTATGCGTGTGCCTCGCAACGCTGGGGCGGCACGCTCGCGCGCCGCTGGCGGCGGAATAACCCTGGACCGCCAGCCTCCGGCCGACTTTGCGCGGCGCAAAAATTACGAGCGTCGTTGTTGTGGTCAAGAGCCGGCCGGAGGCCAACGGTCCAACGCTACGCCCGCCCGACGCTGACATACTCAAAGCCGCGTTTGCGCATCTCGTCGGGCCGGTAGATATTGCGCAGGTCCACCACCACTGGCGCAGCCAGCGCGGCCTTGATGCGATTGAGATCGAGCGCGCGAAAGGCGTTCCACTCGGTCACGATGACCAGCGCCGCCGCGCCCTGCGCGCAGTCGTAGGGATTGTCGCAGAAGGTGACGCGCGGCATCAGCGGGCGGGCGTGGTCCATGCTCTCGGGATCATAGGCGCGCAGCTGCGCCCCCGCCGCCTCCAGTTCGGCCACCAGCGGCAGGGACGGCGCGTCGCGCATGTCATCCGTGTTGGGCTTGAAGGCGAGGCCAAGCACGGCGATGGTCTTGCCCCGGACCGAGCCGCCACAGGCGGCGATCACCTTCTGCGCCATGCGGCTTTTGCGCGCCTCATTGACCGCATGCACTGCCTCGATAATCCGGAGCGGCGCGCCCAGCGCCTTGCCGGTTTCGATCAGCGCGCGCGTATCCTTGGGAAAACACGAGCCGCCATAACCTGGCCCCGCATGCAGGAATTTTGAGCCGATGCGGTTGTCGAGGCCGATGCCGCGCGCCACGTCCTGCACATTGGCACCGGCTTTTTCACAGAGATCCGCAATCTCGTTGATGAAGGTGATTTTTGTCGCAAGAAACGCGTTGGCGGCATATTTGATCAGCTCCGCCGCGCGCCGCGACACGAACAGGATGGGTGCCTGGTTGAGATACAGCGGGCGGTAGATTTCGCTCATCACGTCGCGCGCCCGGGCATCCTCCAGCCCAACAACAATGCGGTCCGGTTTTTTGAAATCACCGATGGCCGCGCCCTCGCGCAGAAACTCGGGGTTGGACACGACGGCGAAATCCGCGTCCGGCCGCGCCGCGCGGATAATGCGCTCCACCTCGTCACCCGTGCCGACCGGCACGGTTGATTTTGTCACGACAACCGTGAAGCCGTGCAGCGCCGCCGCTATGTCACGCGCCGCCGCATAGACAAAGCTGAGGTCAGCATCGCCCTCGCCGCGCCGCGCGGGCGTGCCGACAGCAATGAATACCGCATCCGCGCCGTGGACCGCGCCATGCGTGTCTGTGGTGAAGGACAGCCGGCCCTCGCTGGCATTCTCGGCGACGATTTCCTGCAGACCTGGCTCAAAGATCGGAATTTCGCCGCGCCGGAGCGCCTCGACCCTCGCCGCATCAAGGTCAACGCAGGTCACATCATGGCCAAAGTCCGCAAGGCAGGCCCCTGACACGAGGCCGACATAACCTGCCCCGATCATTGCTATGCGCATGGGGCTTCCATGAGCTGGTTTGTCTTGCCTGCGCTTTGCCCGCGCGCAATACCGTCATTGCGAGCGAAGCGAAGCAACCCAGAGGTCACACACGCGGCTCTGGGTTGCTTCGCTTCACTCGCAATGACGGGAACAGCCATTCGTCTCACCCGCCAATATTGAACGCGGCAAGCGCGGCCATGTTGACAATGTCGGTGTCTTTGGCCCCGAGCTGGACAATCTGCACCGGCTTGTCGAGTCCGACGATCAGCGGCCCGACCACTGTCGCGCCGCCAAGCTCCTGCAGCATTTTTGTCGAGATGGCGGCGGAGTGGAAAGCCGGCATCACCAGCACATTGGCCGAGTCTTTCAGTCGGCAAAACGGATATTGCGCCAGCATCAGCTCACGGTTGAGCGCTATGTCCGCGCCCATCTCGCCGTCATACTCAAAATCGACACGGCGCCGGTCGAGAATTTTCACCGCGTCCTGCACGCGCTGTGTCCGCTCGCCCGGCGGATGGCCGAAGGAGGAAAAAGCCAGCAGCGCCACGCGCGGCTCATAGCCCAGCCGCCGCGCGACGCCCGCCGCCTCGATGGCAATCTCGGCAATCTCTTCCGCATTGGGCAGCTCCGTTATCGCCGTGTCGGCGACAACAACCGGGCGGCCGCGCGCCAGCACCAGCGACACGCCGATCATGCGATGGCCGGGCTTGGGGTCAATGACGCGGCGCACTTCCTCAAGGCAGATCGAGAAATTGCGGGTGACGCCGGTGACCATCGCGTCGGCGTCGCCAATCGCCACCATGGCCGCGCCAAAGCTGTTGCGGTCCTGGTTTATCAGGCGCTGGCAGTCGCGGTAGAGAAAGCCCTGGCGCTGCAGCCGCTCGTAGAGAAACTGCGCGTAGACAACATTGCGGTGCGACAGGCGGGCGTTGTGAATCTCGACGTCTTTTTCATTGAGATCAATGCCCGCCGCGTTGGCCACCGCATGCACACGCTCTTCGCGCCCCACAATAATAGCCGTGCCCATGCCCTGATTGGCGAAGGACACCGCCGCGCGGATGACCTGCTCTTCCTCGCCCTCGGCAAATACGACGCGCTTGGGGAAACGGCGGACGCGCTCAACAATGCGCTGCAGCACGCCGGCGATAGGATCGCGCCGCGCCGACAGCTGCGCCTCATAGGCCTTCATGTCGGCGATGGGTTTACGCGCCACGCCTGTCTCCATCGCGGCTTTGGCGACGGCGACAGGAATGACATGGATAAGGCGCGGGTCGAACGGCACGGGAATGATATAGTCGCGGCCAAAGCGCGGGCGCGCGCCCTGATAGGCGGCCGCGACCTCGTCGGGCACATCCTCGCGCGCCAGGGCGGCAAGCGCGTTGGTGGCGGCGATCTTCATTTCCATGTTGATGGTGGTGGCGCGCACATCCAGCGCGCCGCGGAAAATATAGGGAAAGCCCAGAACATTATTGACCTGGTTGGGGTAGTCCGAACGGCCTGTCGCCACAATCACGTCGTCGCGCACGGCTTGCGCGTCTTCCGGTGTAATTTCCGGGTCGGGATTGGCCATGGCGAAAATGACCGGGTCTTTGGCCATGCTCTTGACCATGGCCGGGGTCAGCGCGCCCTTGGCGGAGAGGCCAAAGAAAATATCAGCGCCCTCCATCGCCTGTTCCAGTGTGCGCAGCGGCGTATCAACCGCATGCGCTGATTTCCACTGGTTCATGCCCTCGGTGCGGCCGCGGAAAACGACGCCTTTGGTGTCACAGAGCAGCACGTTCTCGGGGGCAAAGCCCATCGCCTTGATGAGATCGAGACAGGCGATGCCCGCAGCCCCCGCGCCATTGCAGACAAGCCGGGTTTTCTTGATGTCGCGCCCGGTCAGCGCGATGGCGTTGATCATGCCCGCCGCGGCGATAATCGCCGTGCCGTGCTGGTCATCATGGAACACCGGAATGTCCATCAGCTCGCGCAGCCGCTCCTCAATGATGAAACACTCGGGGGCCTTGATGTCCTCAAGGTTGATGCCGCCAAACGAGGGCCCGAGAAAGCGCACGCAGTTGATGAACTCCTCCGGGTCTTCGGTATCGACCTCAAGGTCAATCGAATCGACATCGGCGAAGCGCTTGAACAGCACCGCCTTGCCTTCCATCACCGGTTTTGACGCGAGCGCGCCAAGATTGCCGAGGCCCAGAATGGCTGTGCCATTGGTGATGACCGCGACCATGTTGCCGCGTGCGGTGTAATCAAAAACCTTCGAGGGATCGGCATGGATTGCCTTGACCGGCACGGCGACGCCGGGCGAATAGGCCAGCGCCAGATCGCGCTGCGTCGCCATCGGCTTTGTCGCGACAATCTCGATCTTGCCTGGCCGCCCGCGCGAGTGGAAATTCAGCGCTTCCTGGTCGGTGATTTCCTGCCGTTTGGGACGGCCAATAGGTGTGTCAGCCATGAATCGGTTTCCGCCTTCTGCTTTGCCTGCGCAACCTTAACCGCCCGGATAGCCATGTCACAAGCCCAAGGAGCGCGAGGCAGCGGGCAGGAAACGCTCAGCTCGTGCCACTCTCTCGCATGGGTGCGGGACGCGGGCCGCGCCGACCGCGCATGACCAGGCCCTGGCCCGGCGGGCTTTCGCCTGAGCCGGGCCTGCAATTCAGGTTGGGCTGCCGAAGCTTGCCGCCGCCCGCTTCCACCAGCCGGACTTTTTTGGCTGGCCGGGATCAAGCGATGTGCTGACCATCTCCGGTCTTTCAGCTGCTGCAAACGCTGCGGGTTCAGTCACGGAGTCTGCCACCTGTGCCGCCACATGCACCTGCGCAACATGGTCCCGCGCCACGCCGGCATCCGCTGCCTGTTCTGTTGCTACCTCGGGTGCAGGCGCGTCCGTCACGCCAGCGTCAACCGGCCAAAACACAGTTTTGGGCGGTGCGACGTCCTGGGCCTGCGCAACGGCACTTTCGCCCGCGTTCTCAGCGGGAGCCGGGAGGTCGCTTGCCTCTGCCACACCATCGGCAGCATCCGCAATGCTCTCACGCTGGTTTCTGCTGCGGCCACGTCCGCCGCGCGAGCGGCGGCTGCGCGGACGCTGGTCCTCGCTTGCGCCCTGGGTTACCGGCTCAGCGGTTTCAGGCGGCGTGCCAGCCAGCTGCGCCTCGGTAATTTCAGAGATCGCAGCCAGCGCATCATCGGGCGGCTGCGGCGCGTTGGCGGCAATGTCTGTCGCCTCGCGCTCGCCATTGCGGCCGCCACGCCTGCGGCGGCGGCGCTTGCGGCCCTTGTCGTCACGGTCGTCGTTACGGTCTTCCTCGCCGTCTGCGGCGGCCTGCTGGCGTCCGCCATGGCGCGGCGCGCGCTCGGCGCGCCCGCCGTCATCTTCGCTTTCAGCGGCGCTGTCGTCAGGCTCTGCGGCGGCGGTGAAATCCTCCGCCTCCTCGACAAAATCCTCGTCAATCTCGGGATCTTCCGCAATGGCGGCGGGCGTGGCCAAAGCCTCCTCCACCGGCGTCGCGGCCTCGCCCCGCTCAATGGCGTGATACGTCACGCCGGTCAGCATGTCGTCGGCGCCGACATTCACCGTCACGCCAAAGCGGCGCTCCAGCTCGCGCAGATGGCTGCGCTTCTGGTTGAGGATGTAGAGCGCCACTGTCGTGCGGGTGCGGACGTTGATGTTGAAAGCGGCGTTACGGGTCAGCGCGTCCTCGACCACACGCAGCACATGCAGCGCGATGGAGGCTGTCGAGCGCACCGTGCCTGCGCCCATGCAATGCGCGCACATGACGGTCGAGCCTTCGAGCACACCGGTGCGGATGCGCTGACGCGACATTTCCAGCAGGCCGAAATGCGAGATGCGGCCGATCTGGATGCGGGCGCGGTCATTGCGCAGCGCGTCCTTGATGCGCCGCTCAACCGAGCGGTTGTTGCGATGCTCCTCCATGTCGATGAAGTCGATGACGATGAGACCGGCAAGATCGCGCAGCCGCAGCTGGCGGGCGATTTCGTCCGCCGCCTCAAGGTTGGTGCGCAGCGCCGTGTCTTCAATATTATGCTCGCGGGTCGAGCGCCCGGAGTTGACGTCAATCGCCACCAGCGCCTCGGTCTGGTTGATGACGATGTAGCCGCCCGACTTCAGCGTCACCTGCGCCGCAAACATCGCGTCAAGCTGCGCCTCGACACCCGCCCGCGCGAAAATCGGCTGCGGGTCGCGGTAGGCGATGACATTCTTCGAATGCCCGGGCATGAGCATGCGCATGAAATCCTTGGCCTCGCGGTAGCCCGCCTCGCCCGCGACAATGACCTCGTCAATTTCCTTGCTGTAGAGATCACGGATGGCGCGCTTGATCAGCGAGCCTTCCTCATAGGTCAGCATCGGCGCCGACGACTTCAGCGTCAGCTCGCGCACCTGCTCCCACATGCGCAGCAGATATTCAAAATCGCGCTTGACCTCGGGCTTGGAGCGCGAAGCGCCTGCGGTGCGCAGGATGATGCCCATGCCGTCCGGCACCTCCAGCTCCTGGGCGATTTCCTTCAGCCGCTTGCGGTCGACATTATTGGTTATTTTGCGGGAGATGCCGCCGCCGCGCGCCGTGTTGGGCATCAGCACCGAGTAGCGCCCCGCCAGCGACAGATAGCTTGTGAGCGCCGCGCCCTTGTTGCCGCGCTCTTCCTTGACCACCTGCACCAGCATAACCTGGCGGCGCTTGATCACCTCCTGGATTTTGTAATTGCGGCGCGGCCGGAAAGCGCGGCGCGGTGCCTCCCCTGCCTCGCCGTCATCGTCGGGTTCGCCGGTCTGCGCTGCGGCGGCATCATCGTCGGGCGCTGCGTCCGCGTCCTCGTGATCGCCCTCTGCGGCATGGCGGCGGGCTGACTGGCGTCCACCCTGCCCTTCATGCTCGTCCCCGGCATCCTCATCAGTGCCATGCTCGTCGTCGCCGTCCTCATCACCGCCCAGCGTGGTTATCTCGTCGCTGCCGGAATGCTCGTGGCTGACCTCTTCGATATGGCCAAATCCATGCGAGCCAGGCTCGCCATCGCCTTCGTCCGCATGGTGGCGCGCGCGGTCCTCATCGCCATCATGATGATGGATGTCTGCGCCCTGGGCATGTGCTGGCCCGGTGCCGCCGTCCTCGCCCCGCGCCTGCTGCCCAGCGTGATCGCTCCACGCGGCATCCGTCTCATTAGCACGGGAATGCTCGCCGCTGTCACCCGCAGGCAAAGCCTCCGAAACACTGTCGCCAGACCTCGGCTGGCGCTTTTGCGCCCTGCCGCCCCGCTCATCGCGGTTGCGGCGGCTGCGCTTCTGCTTCTGGCCCTGCTCTTCGTCCTCGTCTTCGGCGTGGCGGCGCGCCTCATCCTCAAGCAGCGCCTGCCGGTCTGCTACCGGAATCTGGTAATAGTCCGGATGGATTTCGGAAAAGGCAAGAAAGCCATGGCGATTGCCGCCATATTCCACAAAGGCCGCCTGGAGCGAAGGCTCGACCCGGGTGACTTTGGCAAGATAGATATTGCCGCGCAGCTGACGCTTGCTGGCGGATTCGAAGTCAAATTCCTCGACGCGGTTGCCGCGCAGCACCACCACCCGGGTCTCCTCCGGGTGCGATGCATCGATGATCATTTTGTTGGCCATGTTGAACTCTTTTGAGCACGGCAGGCGCAGGGATCGGCGTAATCGTGCGCGAACGCGGCGAACCACGTTGCGACATCAGGCATCGGTCAGCTGGACCCGCCATGCGGTTGACAGGAAAGGACAAGGAGCCGGTCAGGCGCAACGCCCCCGGCTGCGGGTTGAGGCAAAACTGCTGAAAAAGTCTGGGCGGCGCGTACGCGCGGCAGCGGGCAGGTGAATAGAATGACGCTGCAGTGTTTGCGGTTCCTGCGGTCAAAGCCACCGCGCAAACTGCAAACTGCATCTCATCACCGCGAAAATTTCGCTCTGGCCGACCCTGTAGCGGGCGAATCATGGCCTCAACACCTGCTCGATTTAGCCGCGCGCCGTGCGGGCTGTTCTTCTGGTTCAGGAAACTGCCATGCGCCTTGAATAAAACGCGGGAAATGACCTACTTCGAGCCACGGGCAGCCCAACTTGAGCAAATTAACCCATTGCACGCTGACCTGATAACTCAGGCAAGCCTTTCGACGATCATCTCCAATTGCAAACGGACGCAATGGATGATCCTGAACCAAACACGCTTTCTCTTAGGGCCAGCAAGGAAAATTGGCAAGCTGAGACTTTGGCGGAAGTTTTGGCGGGAAGTCTTGGCCTGAGCTTTTGGCCAGAAGTTACCGGGCGAAGCCATATGGCAGCGCGTACGGAATCCGGGCGACTGCGGCTGCACTGTGGCAGACAGGTCACGCCGGCCATATTCTTCAATTGCGGGCACAACCTTCCTTTAACCAAACCCCGCCTATGCTCTAGGCTGCGCAGCAGGGTGCAGGCGAGGCAAGACATTGTGCCGGGTGACTTCTCAGTTTGCAAATTCGGCTGACAGGGGCGGCGCTGGTCTGCTTGCCCGCGCTTGCGGCCTCGCGCTGCTGCTTTGTCTCACATTGGCAGCGAGTCAGGTGCAGGCGGGCGGGCGGGGGCCGCGCAGCAAGCAGGCGGCCGCGCAGACAGCCAGCCAGGATGCGATCAACGGGGCGCTTGCTGCTGTGTCGGCAAATCCGGTTGCGCCTGCCAGCTCCGCAATGCCTGCCAGGCCACTGGAATCAGCAAAACCGCCCGTGCGCCCGCAGGACATCGGGCTTCGCGCCGGTTCGGCAGGCGGCGAGATTCTGGCGCTGGGCGCGCGCGTCACCGTCAGTGAGGGCACAACCCTTCTCAGCGTCGATCTGTCCGCGCCGGTCAATGTCACGGCTTTCGTTCTGGCCGAGCCTGACCGGATTATTGTCGAACTGCCAGAGACGGCGTTTCATATTGCCGAGGACGCCGGGCGGCTGGCGCATCCGGAAGGGCTAATCCGGGCGTTCCGGTTTGGCCAGTTTGCCGCAGGCAAATCCAGAATGGTGATTGACCTTGCCGGCCCAGCCCGAATCGTCAAGGCCTCAAGCGCGCGGCTGGCGGCTGGCGATCCGGCGCGTCTTGCAATAGTCCTGGCGGCGGAAACACCAGCCAATTTTGCGGCGGCGGCGGCGAGAGCTGCGGCGGCCGAGGCGAGCGCAGTCCGCCACGTGCGCCCGGCGGCAGCCACGGCTGTGGCGACGGCAAAGCCGGTTATTGTGATCGATCCTGGCCACGGCGGCATTGACAGCGGCGCAGCGGGGCAGGCAGGCGCAACCCCGACAACCGAAAAATCTATTGTTTTCGAATTTTCCAGAGTCCTTGCGCAAAAACTCGAGGCTTCAAAGCGCTACAGGGTTATCCTGACGCGCGATACGGATGTGTTTGTGACGCTTGACGAGCGGGTGCGGATTGCCCGGGAAAGTCATGCGGCACTGTTTCTGTCTGTCCATGCCGACACAGTATCCGACTCGGCCGATGTGAATGGCGCGACCGTATATACGGTTGCCGAACGCGCTTCCGACATTGAGTCAGCCCGGACTGCCGAAAAAGAGAATGGCGCTGATCTTGTTGCCGGCGTGACGGCGAAAGAGGAGATCAGCGACGTTTCTGACATACTTTTCGATCTGACGCGCCGCGAAACACGCGCCTACAGCCATGGCTTTGCCCGCCAGCTGACCGGCGCCTGGGCGGGTGCCGCGCGGCTTAACAAGAATCCCGAGCGCGCGGCCGGCTTCCGGGTGTTGCGCGCCCCCGATGTGCCCTCCGTGCTGCTGGAGCTCGGGTTTTTGTCGAATGACAGGGACGCGCGCTCCATGGTTTCCCTGGAATGGCGCGAGCGCGCCTCCGCCAGTGTTGTGCGGGCAATCGACCAGTTTTTTGCGCCACGACTGGTATTGGATGAACCCGACGAGCCGCTGGTTGATCCTCTCGCCACCGGGAGCATCGGCCCCTCTGTGCTGCAAACGCCACAATCCTACGGAAACTGAAGCCGCCATCGCAAACGCCGTGACAGCGCCGTCTCCGCCCAATAATGACCATAAAGCAAGCGCAATCGCGGCTTGGAACAGTGTCTGATCCCGCGTTTCCCGCGGCGTTGGACGTGGCCGCTTCGGGTGGTCGCGGGCGCTGGTAGTACGTGCTATGCGTCTGGCGGCTTGCAGGTTGGTTATTGAATCTGTGCCCTCGGCGGGGTTCTGGCGGTCGGCAGTATTGGCAGCGGTTAGCCGCGCGTTGCAAGTTTTTGGGGTTTTTGCCTGATGCGCATGATCGCACGATTTTTTGGCTTTGTTTTTGCGACCGCAGCCATCGTTTTTGTGCTGGGCGCAGCTGTGGTCGGCTATTTTATCTGGCGCTACCAGCAGGACCTGCCGGACTACACGCAGCTGAAGAATTACGAACCGCCGGTGATGACCCGTGTGCACGCGGGCGATGGCTCGCTGGTTGCCGAATATTCGCGCGAGCGGCGTCTGTACCTGCCGTCCGCCGCCATTCCTGTGCTGGTGAAACAGGCTTTTATTTCCGCCGAGGACAAGAATTTCTACTCGCACAGCGGCGTTGATCCTGAAGGCGTGCTGCGTGCGGTGCTGTCCAATTTCCAGGGCGGTGGCCGCCGCCAGCAGGGTGCCTCGACCATTACCCAGCAGGTCGCGAAAAACTTCCTGCTGTCGGGCGAGCGGTCCTACGAGCGCAAAATCCGCGAGGCGCTGCTGTCATTCCGCATCGAGCAGGCCTATTCCAAGGAAAAAATCCTTGAGCTGTATCTTAACGAGATTTTCCTCGGGCTTTCGAACTACGGCGTGGCGGCGGCAGCGCTGAATTACTATGGCAAGTCTGTCAGCGAACTGACCATTGCTGAGGTTGCCTATCTCGCGGCCCTGCCCAAGGGTCCGAATAATTATCATCCGTTCCACAAGCGCGAAGCAGCGGTTATCCGGCGCAATTACGTCATCGACCGGATGCTTGAGAATAATTACATCAAGAAGGAAGAGGCGGACAAAGCCAAGCTGGAGCCGCTTGGCGTCAATCCGCGCGTGCTGTCACCCAACAGTCTGGCGGCCGGCTATTTTGCCGAGGAAGTGCGTCGCGAGCTGAACGACCGCTATGGCGAGAAGAAGCTTTATGAAGGCGGACTTTCGGTCCGCACCACCCTCGACCCGAAGATGCAGCTGTGGGCCCGCAAGGCGCTGGTCGACGGCCTGGTGCGCTATGACGAGGCGCATGGCTGGCGCGGCGCGTTCCGCAACATCCAGCTTGGCGCTGACTGGGGCGTCGCGCTTTCGGAAGTGCCGGCGCTTGGTGACGTGACGCCATGGCGGCTGGCAACTGTGCTGGAGGTGACGGATTCGTCCGCCCGCGTCGGCTTGCAGCCCAAGCGTGAGGGCAGCGGCGATGTGGGACGTGATCGCGAGACAGTGCTGCTGACCGCGGAGGGAGTCAAGTGGACACGCAAAACCAGCCTGAAGGCGCTGATGGCGGTGGGCGATGTTGTCTATGTCGAGCCGCTGGAAGGCAAGCCTGGACAATTCAGGCTGCGCCAGATTCCGGAAATTTCCGGTGCCATGGTCGCCATGGACCCCTATACGGGGCGAGTGTTCGCCATGGTAGGCGGCTTTTCGTTTGACCAGTCGCAGTTCAACCGGGCAACGCAGGCGCAGCGCCAGCCGGGGTCGTCCTTCAAGCCGTTTGTCTACGCGACGGCACTGGACAATGGCTATACGCCCTCCTCGATTATTCTTGATGCGCCGATTGAAATCGACCAGGGCGGGGGCCTTGGCATGTGGAGGCCCGAAAACTACGACGGCAACACCTCCGGCGCCAAGACCCTGCGTTACGGCGTCGAGCATTCAAAGAACCTGATGACCGTGCGCCTCGCCAAGGACGTGGGCATGCCGCTGGTTGTCGAATATGCCAAGCGCTTCGGCATCTATGACGACATGCTGCCAGTGCTGTCGATGGCGCTGGGAGCGGGCGAAACCACGGTGATACGGATGGTCACCGGCTATTCGATGCTCGCCAATGGCGGCAAACGCATCAAGCCGACCCTGATTGACCGCATCCAGGACCGCTGGGGCCACACAATCTACCGGCATGACGAGCGGGTCTGCCAGGGCTGCGACGCTGGCAAATGGACCAACCAGAACGAGCCGCGCCTCGTGGACAAGCGCGAGCAGGTGCTGGACCCGCTCACCGCCTACCAGATCACCTCGATCATGGAAGGTGTTGTTCAGCGCGGCACGGCCCAGGTCATCAAGGAGGTTGGCAAGCATCTCGCTGGCAAGACCGGCACGACCAATGATGCCAAGGACGTGTGGTTTGTCGGTTTTTCGCCAGACCTCGCCGTTGGTGTTTTCATGGGCTATGACCAGCCCAAATCGCTGGGCGACTCGGCGACCGCAGGCCAGTATGCCGCGCCGATTTTCCGTGATTTCATGAAAGTTGCGCTGAAGGACAAAGCTGACGTGCCCTTCCGCGTGCCGGCCGGCATCAAACTGATTTCGGTAGACGCGCATTCAGGCCTGCGCTCCAGCGGGGCCAACACCATTCTTGAGGCCTTCAAGCCAGGCACCGCACCGCCCGATTCCTACTCGATTATCGGTGATGCGGGCGGCGCTGGCGGTGGCGGCGGGCGAGGCAAGAACATCTCCGTGGCGCCGGAGGCGGACAAGTCTGTCGGCTCGGGCACCGGAGGACTGTATTAGCCTGAGCCGGACTGGTTTGAGGCAAAGCCAGGGGACAGTGCCGACATGTCTGCGCCGCCTGTTGTGACGCAATGCTGCATCGCTGGCGGCGGGCCTGCGGGAATAATGCTGGGCCTGCTCCTTGCCCGCGCCGGCGTCAGCGTCATCGTGCTGGAGAAACATGCGGATTTCCTGCGCGATTTCCGCGGCGACACTATCCATCCCTCAACGCTGGAAGTGATGCATGAACTCGGATTTCTCGACGAGTTGCTGACCCTGCCGCACCAGAAGGCTTCGGTGCTCTATGGCGAGGTCGGCGGGACACGGATAGTCATGGCGGATTTTTCGCATCTGCCGGTGCGCTGCCCCTATATTGCTTTCATGCCGCAATGGGACTTCCTGAATTTTCTGGCGCGCAAGGCCGCCGCTTTTCCTGGTTTCAGTTTGCGCCTGGGCACAGAGGCGATTGGCCTGATCGAAGCGGACGGCCGCGTCATTGGCCTGCGCGCCCAGTCAAGCCAGGGAGCGTTTGATATCCATGCCAGCCTGACCATCGGCGCCGACGGCCGCCATTCCGTACTGCGCGAGCAAGCCGGGCTGATCGTTGAGCCTCTCGGCGCACCGATGGATGTGCTGTGGTTTGCGCTGGCGCGCCAGGAGGGCGATCCTCACGAAACCACCGGCCGCTTTGAGAGCGGGCGCATCATGGTGCAGATCGACCGCGGCACGCATTGGCAATGCGGCTATGTCATCCCAAAGGGTTCGGCAGATGCGCTGCGCCCGGCGGGGATTGAGGCCTTCCGCGCCGCCATAGCAGCGGTCTCGCATTTCAGCGCGGAGCGCCTGCTGGAATTGCGGAATTTTGACCAGGTCAAGCTGCTGACTGTCGGCATTGACCGCCTGAAGCAATGGTGGATGCCCGGCCTGCTGTGCATCGGCGACGCCGCGCACACCATGTCGCCAGCGGGAGGCGTCGGCATCAACCTTGCTATTCAGGATGCGGTCGCCGCCGCCAACATGCTTGCCGCGCCATTGCGGGCGGGCACGCTTGCGGATGCCGATTTGCGCAAGGTGCAGGCGCGGCGCGAGTGGCCGGTCAAGGTGACGCAGCGCATCCAGCTCGCTATCCAGAATACGGTGATCGCGTCCGCTCTGGCGAGCACCGGCCCTATTCAGGTGCCTTTTGCGCTTGCAGCATTGCAGCGTTTCGCGTTTCTGCGGCGCATTCCAGCTCGAATCATTGGTATGGGCGTGCGGCCCGAGCATGTGCGCCTGCCCGCCGCCGTATAGTCTCAGGCGGCAGGCAGCCAGCGGTAGCGCCCGGTGAGCGGGAACTGCCCCAGCGCCGCCTCCTCGCGCGCGCCCTGCCCGATATTGTGGATGAGCGCGTGCAGCCCGCTTTCGGCCAGCCGGTCCGACACAATGCCGATATGCGGCAGATTGCCGGGCAAAACCATGGTCACAATGTCACCGGCCACAAAAGCCGCCGGATTGGCGAGCGGCAGCGCCATTCCCTTGCGGGCAAAGAAAACCTGCATGTTTGGCACGCGGCGATGGTCAATATTGCTGTCGGGATGCGACAGGCCCCATTTGCGCGGATAGGCACCAAAGGCGGCATGCATGTCACGGTTGACCAGCGCTTGCAGGTCCAGCCCGAAAGCGTCCCGGTAGGCACGGATCAACACATCCGTGCAGACGCCGCGCTGGCGCGGCACGTCGCCGTTGGGGAAGGCCAGCTGCGAATAGGCCGGATCATAGGTGAGAGTAATGCCGATCTGGCTCCGGGCGGCGGCAATGAGGCGCGTATCGGGCGCGGGTGACGGCGTCTGTGCCAGGCACGGTCCGACCCGCATGCAAGCGCCTGCACTGGCAAGGCCGAGGAGCATGTGGCGGCGATGGATCATTCACCTGTCCTGACGCGGGGCGGGCACCTTCGTCAGATGCGCGAGGCCGCCCTTGACTTGCGAATATTACAGGGCAGGCCGGCGGAATTGCGGCACTGTCGCAGATTTTCCGGGGACTGTTGCCAAAGACCCACACTGTTGCCCTGGTGTCTGGTGTAGGATTTTGCGCTCAACACGTTGGCCGCTCCAAGAACCAGATGCCACAGCCTGCCTTACATACCCGCGACGACCCGGCAGCCGACGCTGCGCGCCTGCTGCTGCGGCTTGGCATTGCCCTGCTTGCGCTGGGGCTTCCCTGCCTTGCTCTGCTGACGCGCCGGGCGGTTTTTATCGCCTTTCCGATCGGTGCGGCCCTCATCCTGCTCAGTGCCATGCTGCGCGCCAAAGATCAGGTGCCGCGCCGCTTTGTTGCGGCCATCGGCTCGCGGGTGGGGTTCGCCGCGCTGTTTCTGGCTGGCTGGACGGCGCTGAGCCTCATCTGGACTCCGTTTTTCTCCGACGCGCTAGATCACATTATGCGAATTGCGGGTACCGGCCTGTTTACTGCGGCTGTTGCGGCGGCATTGCCCCGCCACACGCGCACCTCCGATCTTTATCTGGTTCCGATCGGGGTTGCGGCGGGCGCGGCTTTTGCGATTGCAATCGCCTTCAGGGCCGCACCGTTGACGCCGCCCGATATTGAGACCATTGCGACACCGCGCGGCATAGCCACGCTGTGCGTGCTGGTGTGGCCTGCCCTGGGGGCGCTGGGCGCGCGCCAGCACTGGGGGCTGGCCAGCCTGCTGATGCTCGGGGTTGCGGCGGCGGCGGCGCTCAACTGGTCACCAGTCAGCCTCATCGCGCTGGGCTGCGGGTCGATTGCCTTCGCTGCGGCCCGCAATGACCTTGCGCAGGTCTCGCGCGGCCTTGGCGTGCTTGCGGCGCTGATATTGCTGTGCGCACCGGCGCTGCCGCTGCTGGCCGATGCCCTGTTTGAGGCGCGCGGAGCCGATACGACAGAGCTGGCGCGGGGAGCGGCTGCGTGGGCGGGCGTCATCAAGTCTGACCCGGCAAGGCTCTTGACGGGCCATGGTTTTGATGCGGCCATCCGCTCGGTGCAGGCCGGGTTTTTGCCTGCGGCGACACCGCGCAGCATGCTGTTTGAAATCTGGTACGAGCTTGGGGCGCTGGGTGCCCTGGGTCTGGCGGCGCTGCTCTATTTATGCTTTGGCGCGGCCGGGCGGGCGGGTGCCGCCGCCGGTCCGGCGCTGGCGGGTGGCTTGACCGCCAGCCTGATATTCGCGCTGCTGGGCCTGCACACGACGCAAATCTGGTGGATTACCCTGCTGGCGGCCGGCATTGTGGCAACAAACATGGTGGTGCGCGGGCAGTATCGCACAACCCGCCCGCTGGCGCGCATCGCAGTCCCGGACGGAACCGGGTCAACACAATAGCAGCGGGCAAGGGCTGTCCGGTTCCAGCGCCAGGTTCGATCCAGCCCTCTGGATTATGCGCCCTACGGCTGTTTCCGCATTTCATTGGGCCGCAGCCACCGGATTGACTGGACCTTGATCATCAGAGCCGGATCGATGAACGGATAGACCGTCTTGCTGAAGGCAAAGCGCAGTTTCTGATATTCGGCAACACAATCACGGTTGCGCGGCAGCCAGCCGGCGGCGGCAAAATCCTTGAAGTTTTTTGGATCGCCGCCGTAAGCGATGCAGACCGCATTGAACATGCGCTGCCCTGCCGTGCCATGCTCGTCCGAATAGGCGCAGAACGGGTCCTTGAAACAGCGGACGGTTGCATCCTGCTCGGCTTCCTTTTCCACATCAGACTGGCTCTGGGTTGGCGGATCAGACTGCGCGAACCACAGATAGGAGATGCCCTTGACGAGGCTGCGCGCGACGTCCTTGTCAAACTGCAAGGCGATGAAAGCTGCCATCTGGTCAGCGGCATCTTCCTCACGGCCAAAGATTGGAACGTCGAGAATGTCGAACACCGCGTGCCCCGCCTCATGCAGGATGACGCCGATGAACGAGCCGGTGATAAACTCCTCGCGCCCGACGCCCGCCGGAAACAGCGTCGGCTTGGATTTTGCGGTCTTGACCACATTATCCGCCACTTTCTCCATCGCATCGACAAACTGGTAGCACATGTTGATGGCGTGCTGGGCCGGGCTGTAATAGGGCGAGGCATTGGCGCCGCCATCGCATTCGCTGGCATAAATCCACAGGGTTGCAGGCAGCCGCAGCGGCGACAGGAAGCGCGCAAACTCCTCCAGCGCCTTGCGCTTCATCAGGCGCTCGCGCACGCCCTTGTATTCCTTGCTTTTGACCGGGCGGTAGCCACCATCGCCATTGTCCTCCGCCAGCTTGATCTTGCTGTTGGAGAGATCAGCCGGCTGGGCTGAAACCGGCGCGGCGAGGCAGACCATGGTCACCAGCGCCAGAAAAAACGATTTGAACATGCGGCAGCCCATTGCTTGTCAGGGACAGGGAAGGCGGAAAGTGCGGTCTACCAGCGCGAGGCCTTGGCCCGCACCAGAAGGTCCGGGTCAATGAACGGCATGATGCGCATGTCGAAGGCCTTGCGGATCTGCTCATATTCGCCGCGACAGCGACCGGCGCGGTGCTGGGGCAATATGCCCTTGTCCACCAGATCGCCAAACACATGCGGCTCGCCGCCGTAGGCGATGCAGAGAAAATTATAGAAGCGCTGCGCTTCGGGCGAGCGCGCCGTCTCAAAATCCCGCCCGGTCCACGTTCTGTTGGACCAGGAGAAAAAATTTGCCGCGCCGCTGATGGTGATGTCAGCAACGTCCTCGCCAAATTGCAGCATGATAAAAGCGGTCAGCCGGTCCGCCGCATCATCCTCGCGGCCCCAGACCGGGATTTGCAAGACATCGAAAATGGCAAGCGCCACCTCATGCAGCATGGCGTTGATGAACGTGCCGGTGACCGCGTTGGTATAGTCTCTCGAGTCGGTTGCGGCATGCTGGGAGGCAATTTCCGCGATTTTCGCGACCAGTTCGTAACAGACGGTTGCCGCGCCGCCCGGCTTGTAGGGCCGCGCCTCGCCGCCACACTCGTCCACCTGCACCTTGATCGGACGTGGCAAGCGCAGCGGCGCAAGAAAATTCCGCATTTCCTCAAGCACACCACGCTGCACGAGGTCGTCGTAAACGGGCACCAGGACGTCGCTTTTGGGACGGATATAGGCGATTTCTATCTGCTTGTTTTCAAGCGTATTGCCAACTTCCGCAACTGCGGTGGCCGGCGGGACGAACCAGCTCGACAGGCAAAGGACGGCCCCCGCCAGCAGTGACTTCACAGGTTGCAGTCTCATTGGCCGGGCTCCGGGATTTTTTTGTCCCCCTGATGCTATTGGGGGGAACACGCGAATACAAGCGCTATTAGAATGCGGCAGCAGGCGTTCGGGCAAACGGCTTTTCAACCGCCTGTCACTCCGCCGCCTTGGCAAGGGCGCTGGCCCCGCTCTCGAATTGCAGCCGCGCCAGACGCGCATAGAGGCCGCCGCGCGCCACCAGCGTCTGGTGGGTTCCCTCTTCCACAATGCGCCCCTGGTCCATCACAAGGATGCGGTCCGCCGACAGCACGGTTGCCAGCCGGTGCGCGATGACGATAGAGGTTTTGCCCTGCATCAGGCGCTCCAGCGCTTCCTGCACCAGCGTCTCGTTCTCGGCGTCAAGGGCTGACGTCGCCTCATCCAGCAGCAGCACCGGCGCGTTTTTCAGAATGGCGCGGGCAATGGCGAGGCGCTGGCGCTGGCCACCGGACAGGGTGACGCCACGCTCGCCAACCCGGGTCTCATAGCCCTGCGGCAGAGCGGCAATAAACTCATGCGCGGCGGCGCGTTCGGCGGCACTGCGGATCTGGCCCGCATCCGCGCCGGGCAGGCCATAGCGGATGTTGTCGGCAATCGAGGCACCGAACACCACCGCATCCTGCGGCACCAGCGCCAGTGCGGCGCGCAGCACCGCAGGGTCAAGCTGGCGGATGTCGACACCATCGAGGCGGACCGCGCCCTCGCCCGGATCATAGAAGCGCAGCAGCAGCTGGAACACCGTTGACTTGCCAGCGCCCGAGGGGCCGACAATGGCCAGCCGCTCGCCCGGCCGAACGCGGAAGGACAGGTCATCCACCGCCTTGTCAACCGCGCGGGTCGGGTAGGCAAAGCTGACACGGTCAAAGCTGATTTCGCCCAGAACCGGCTCGGGAAGTTTGAGCGGCAGGGCGGGCGCGACAATTTTTGGCGCGATTGCCAGCAGCTCGGCAATGCGGCCCGCAGCGCCGGCTGCGGCGGAAATCTCGCTCCAGACCTGGCTGAGTTCGCCCAGGGCGCCCGCGCCAAAGACGGCGAAAAGCACAAATTGCGACAGCGTGCCCGCGCTCATGCGCCCGGCCAGCACATCATGCGCGCCAAGCCACAGCACGCCAACGACGCTGGCGAAAGCCAGAAATATGGCGACCGCAGTCAGGATGGCGCGCGCCCGTGTCGCATCCCGCGCGGCGGAGAAAGCCGCCTCCGCCGCTGAGGCAAAGGCGTTGCGCGCCACGGATTCCGCGCCGAAGGCCTGCATGGTGCGCACCGCGCCAAGGCTTTCAGCCGCATAGGCGGTGGCGTCGGCCAGCCGGTCCTGCGCGGCGCGCGAGCGGCTGCGCACCGAGCGGCCCGAGGCGACAAGCGGCAGCACGATGACCGGAATGGCGATGAGCACCAGCCCGGACAGTTTTGGGCTGGTCAGCACCATCATGACGGTGGCGCCAATGAACATGAAGAAATTGCGCAGGGCCACAGACGCCGACGCGCCAAAGGCGGACTTGATCTGCATGGTGTCCGCTGTGAGGCGGGACAGCAGCTCGCCGGTCTTTGCGGTGTCGTAGAAAGACGCGTCAAGCCGGGTAAAATGCCCGAACAGTCCGGCACGCAGATCGGCCACTATCCGCTCGCCGAGCGTGATGACGAGATAGTAGCGTGAGGCCGAAGCCAGCGCCAGCACGCCCACCACAGCGATCATGCCGAGGAAGTAGGTGTTGATCAGCTCCGAGCCTTCACTGGAAAAGCCAAAGTCAATCATCCGCCGCACGGCGAGCGGCACAGTCAGTGTGGCCAGAGAGGCGGCGATCAGGGCAGCAAGCGCGGCCAGAATGCGCCCGCGATATTGCAGCGCGTAGGGCAGCAGCGGCAACAGTGCGGCGAGCGGGGCCCGGGCAGGCCTGGTGTCAGTATCTTGCGCCATGGACGTGCGGCTTCCCGGTTTGTGATCAACAATGCCTGCGGCAGCTACGCGCAGGGCGATGGAATGTTTCAGCAGTGCGGCATGTTCTTAAGCCACAGCGCCCGATATGGCAAAAACAGGTTGGCCAGCCGCTTGTTTGATCAGTGATGCTGCGCTATAGGAGCGCCTTTCCCGGAAGGGACACGGTTTTTGGGTGGCATTCAGGCTGCTCAGGCAGCAACACGGACGCTCTGGCGCACGCAGTTTTTCGAGGACAGACCAATGAAGCCGGATATTCACCCCAAGTACCACACCATCAAGGTTGTGCTGACCGATGGCAGCCATTTCCTGACCCGCTCCACCATGGGCAAGGAAGGCGACACGCTCAACCTCGATATTGACCCGATCACCCATCCGGCCTGGACCGGTGGCTCGGCACAGCTGCTTGACCGCGGCGGGCGCCTGTCGAAGTTCAACAACCGCTTTGCGGGCATCACTTTCGGCAAGAAGTAACCGCTGCCGGAATAGCATCCCGGGACTCATCTGCAAAAAACCCGGCCAGTGGCCGGGTTTTTTTATCGCGCATTGTGGGCCTGATCCGCCAGTTCGCCTCAGGCCGTTTCAGGCTGCCGCGCGAAAGCCTGGCGCAGCCGGTCAAACTGCGCTTCAACTGCACCGGGCACATGGAATGCCGACGGTTGCGCCGGCGCGTACATCATCTGGTCGAGATGCACGATGCGGCCCTGCAGGCGCAACGACCGGTCGCTGAGCTCGCGCAGCCGCTCGGGCAGCGTGTCATACATGTCGCGCGCGGTGGCGATTTCCTGCCGGGTGACGCGCACCTTGTGCTTTTCAGCCGCAGCCTGCGCCGGTGTCATCTCGCCATCATTCACCGCGCGCTGCAGCAGCAGCCAGGAGGCCAGCTGCATCAGCCGCGTCGTCAGGCGCATGCTTTCGGTGGCGTAGGCCAGCGAGCGGGAGCGGTCGAGACTCCGCGACTCGTCGCGTCCCGGGCCATCGAGATAGGCGGCCGCCTCCTCAACCATTTTCATGCCCTCGGCGAAAAGGGACTTGAACCCCGGCGAACCCTTCATCCTGTCGGCAAAAACAACCATTTTACCGCCGTGGAGCGAGTGGACATTTCCGGCCATGACATACTCTTTCCCAGAGGCAGTGCCGTATCGCCTGTGCGAAACCGGGACAGCCGCGTGATCTGCGGGAATGGGAGCAAGTTTAGCGCCACTGCGGAAAAACGGGGGTTTACCTTTGGTTAGGGTTAACGCCCCGGCGTCACCTGGAAGACAAAAAAGAGAGCCGCCCGAAAGCGGCTCCAAGTCAGTAACAGGGAGGCGTCCAGAAGAGTGGGAAACCCACAGAAACAAGCGTCTCATGGACAGATTCTTTGATACACGACGATGATTAACAAAGCGTTAATATCTGTGAGGCGACCGAACATTGTCCCGGATCGGGACATCCGGTCTCACTACGATACTGCCGCAACGGCAATACCGGGGCCAGACTGGCACGGCGGTTGCAATCCCGTCGATGGCGCGCGCGCCACGCCTGTGGCATGCTCACCCGATGTTCCAGAGCTTTTTCACCAGCCTGCGTGCCGCCGATGTGCCGGTTTCCCTGCGCGAATATCTGTCGCTGATCGAGGCGCTGGGCGCGGGCCTTGCCGGGCAGTCGGTCGAGGATTTTTATTTTCTGTCGCGTGCGGTGCTGGTCAAGGACGAGCGCAACCTCGACAAATTCGACCGGGTGTTCGGCACGACGTTCAAAGGCATCGAGTCGCTGGCGCAGGCTGTGGAGGGCGCGGAGATTCCGGCCGAGTGGCTGAGGAAGCTGGCGGAAAAGTATCTGACTGAGGCGGAGAAGGCAAAGCTTGCCGCGCTCGGCTGGGACGCGCTGATGGAGACCCTGCGCGAGCGGCTGAGGGAGCAGAAGGGCCGCCACGAAGGCGGTTCCAAATGGATCGGCACGGCGGGCACCTCGCCGTTTGGTGCCTATGGCTACAACCCCGAAGGCATCCGCATCGGCCAGGACGGCAACCGCAACTTTCGCGCCGTGAAGGTCTGGGACAAGCGCGAGTTCAAGGACCTTGACGGCACCAGCGAGCTTGGCACGCGCAACATCAAGCTCGCGCTGCGCCGCCTGCGCAAATTCGCCCGCACCGGCGTGCCCGAGGAGCTTGATCTTGACGGCACCATTCATGAGACCGCGCACAGGGGCTATCTTGACGTGCGGCTGCGCCCGGAGCGGCGCAACGCGGTTAAAGTGCTGCTGTTTTTCGATATTGGCGGCTCGATGGACTGGCACATCAAGCTGGTCGAGGAGCTGTTTTCCGCAGCCCGCGCCGAATTCAGGCACATGGATTTCTACTACTTCCACAATTGCCTGTATGAGGGCGTGTGGAAGGACAACCGCCGCAGGCACTTCGACAAGACGCCGACACTCGACGTGCTGCACACCTACCCGCGCGACTACAAGGTGATTTTTGTCGGCGATGCCGCCATGTCGCCCTATGAGATCACCATGCCCGGCGGCTCGGTCGAGCACATGAACGAGGAGCCGGGCGCGCTGTGGCTGGAGCGGGTGACCCGCACGTTTGCGCGCGCCGTCTGGCTCAATCCCGCGCCGGAGCAGACCTGGGGTTACACGCAGTCGGTCGGGCTGATCCGGCAGTTGATGGCAGGCCGCATGTACGGGCTGACGCTGGAGGGCATTGACGCGGCGATGCGCGAGCTGGTGCGCTAAGGGCGAGGCAGGGCGGCAGCTTCAGAAGCGTGTCGAGACAGCCAGCAGCCAGTCTGGCAGCACGCCGAGCAGGAACACATCAAGTTTGCGGTCGAGGCCGGTGAGGATGAACAGGCCAAGGCCGGCGAAGATCACTCCAAATACCAGTTTGGCCTGCCCCGCCGCCGCCATCAGCCGCGCCTTGCTGCCCGCAAAGATACGCCGTGAGCCGTAGGCCAGCGCCAGCATGACAGTGGTGACGCCAAGGCTGAACACCAGCATTGTGACAGCCGCCGCCGCCAGCGACCCGCCCTGGGACGCCAGCCCGACGGCCGCGCCGAGCGCCGGGCCGGTGCAGGGCGACCAGATGAGGCCGAGGAATGCCCCTGCCAGAAACTGGCCGCGCGCGCCGCCGATCTGCCAGCGGTCAAGCCAGCCCGAGGCGGAATTGGCCAGCGGCCCCATGGCGGTTGCGAGCAGCATCTGGCCGCGCGGGATGATCATGGCAAGGCCAAGGACGAGCATCAGAGCTGCGCCGAAACTCCGCAGGCCTTCAGGCGAAATTCCGATCGCCGGGCCAAGCGCGGCGAGCGCAATGCCGGTCAGGGTGAAGGTCAGCGACAGGCCGCCCATCAGCGCCAGCGGCCCCCACCGGCTCTCGCGCAGGGCGGAGGCAAAGACGAAGGGCAGCATCGGCAGAACGCAGGGGTTGAGCGTCGTCAGCATGCCGGCAAGCCAGGCGAGAAACAGCGATTTCATGCGTCAGGCCTAGGGCGGACAGCTGTTGCCGCGCAAATCAAATCGCTGTGACGCCCGCCTTGCTTAACGAAACCTAAACCCGGGCTTGCGATGCTTGCGCCACCCTGCCCCGCCCGATGGACCTGCATGCGCCGCGAAACCACCAACAAGATCCGCACAATTCTGGAAGACGTGGTGCCGCCTGTGCTGCGCGATTCGGGGCTGTTCAAGGCTATGGCACAACTCGCCTGGGGCCAGCATATCAGTGACCTTGCGTGCTTCCGCGCCAATGCGCCGTTCAACACGGCGCAGGAATATGAGGACCTCTACCGCAAGCATCCGCGCGTGCATGCGCAGACCGACAATTCGGCCGCCTGCGTGGCGCGCATCGCGCGGGACGTGACGGGGCGCAGTGTCTGCGATGTCGGCTGCGGCACCGGCTATCTGCTGACGCTGATCCGCGCGGCGCGGCCCGAAATCGCCGACCTGCACGGGGTGGATTTTGTCATTGAGGATGCGCGGGCCCTGCCCGGCATTGCCTTCACCGCGGCAAAAATCGAGGCGCTGCCGTTTCCCGACGGGCATTTTGACACGGTCGTCTGCACGCATGTCATCGAGCATATTCTCGACTACCGCGCCGCGCTGGCCGAATTGCGCCGGGTGACACGCCAGCGCCTGATCATCGTGGTGCCGCGCGAGCGCGAGTACAAATACACCTTCAACCCGCATTTCAATTTCTTTCCCTACACGCATTCGTTTTTGCGCGCCGTGCATCCGGTGCCCGCAAGCCATGTCTGCGAGGACATCGGCCGCGACATCTACTATTGCGAGACCTCGGCCGGCCCGCCCGGAGCGCGCGCCGCGTGAACGGGCTGAGCCTGCCAACGCTGGGTGGCCTGCTGCTGACGCCCGCGCTCATCGCGCTCGGGCAGATCCTGTTCAAGCTGGCCAGCCGCACAGCGGGTGACGCGGATGCGGCGGGCCTGCTCGGGCTGGCGCGCAATCCGTATCTGCTGGCGGCCTTGGTCATCTACGGCTTTGGCACCATCGCGTGGATTTTTGTGCTGAAGAGCGTGCCGCTCACCGTCGCCTATCCCTTCATGGCGCTGTCCTTCTGCCTCGTGCCGGTGCTGGGCCATGCGCTTCTGGGCGAGGCAATGTCGTGGCGGCTGGCGGCAGGCGTGGCGCTGATCGTGGCGGGGCTGCTGGTGGGGCGCGGCTAAGGCAAAGGTGCCGGAGACCAAGTTTTTGACCTGTCTTTGCAGCCGTTCAGACACACTGCCGCAGTCCCGCGCTTCACGCCGGGGCATGGACAGATCAAGGGGGCCGGGACGCCTGTCGCCAGGCAGGTAAACCGGTTTTAGGAAAAGACGCCAGCTACTGGGCGTCCCGGCCGCGGCGGGGTTCATAGCTAACGCAAGTCCTCTCTCGTTGGGCAAAGCGCCTCCCCTTTTGGGTGGCCGACGCAGTCCTTCCCTACCGGCTTGTCGCCGCCGCCGGACCATAGTACCCGGCGTATGACTTCTCACGCGGGGCCGTACCCGCGAGCGCGCGCAGTTCCGGGCCTCGCGCGCGGTGAGCGCGAGGCGCAGACCTCTGTCCCCCCGCCCGCTTCGAAAACCGCTTCGCGAAACGCCCTTGGCGGCGGGGAGGCGGTCTCTATAGACCCGAACTAGGACTAATGTCAAGTAATAGGATTATTTTGTCGGAAATACGCTCTGAAGCATTATACCAAAGGCAGCTGGCTCTGACCTGTTTTCGCACCCCGCCGTCTTTGCGACCCCC
>JANLPP010000137.1:0-1930 GCA_031367295.1 Hyphomicrobiales bacterium
GCTGGCCGAGACGCTGGACCTTGGTCCGTTCTTCGCGCTGATGGCGGACCCCGGCATCACCAAGGTGTTTCACGCGGCGCGGCAAGACCTTGAGATTGTCTGGAACCTGTCCAAGATCATCCCTGCCCCGCTGTTTGACACGCAGGTCGCCGCCATGGTTTGCGGTTATGGCGACCAGGTGTCCTATGGCGAGCTGGCGCAGGCGATCTGCAAGGCCGCGATCGACAAATCCTCGCGTTTCACCGACTGGGCGCGGCGCCCGCTGTCGCAGGCGCAGATTGATTATGCCATTGCCGATGTGACACATCTGCGCGATATTTATGCGCATCTGGCCGCCAGGCTTGAGAAAACCGGCCGCAAATCCTGGCTTGATGATGAAATGGCGATCCTGAAATCGTCCGACACTTACGAGCAGCACCCGGAACGGGCGTGGGAGCGCTTCAAAAACCGCGCCAGAAAACCGCGCGATCTCGCCATGCTGATGGAGCTTGCCGCCTGGCGCGAGCAGGAGGCGCAGTCCAAAGATGTGCCGCGCGGGCGGGTGCTCAAAGACGACGTTCTGATCGAGATTGCGCTGGCGGCCCCGCGCGGCGAGGAGGCGCTTGGCAACATGCGGGCTTTTCCGCGCGGCATGGAGCGCTCCAGGGCGGGTGCCGAGATCTGCGCTGCTATCGAGCGCGGCTTTGCGCGCGACCCAAGAAGCCTCCCGCCGATTGACCGCGACCGGCGCTCCAACGGCGGCGGGGCGACGGTGGAACTGCTGAAGGTGCTGCTGCGGCAGGTGTCCGAAGTCCATGGCGTTGCCGCCAAGATGATTGCCACCAGCGATGAGCTGGAGGAAATTGCGCATACCGACAAGGCCGACGTGCCCGCGCTCAAAGGCTGGCGGCGCGAACTTTTCGGCACGCGGGCGCTTGACCTGAAGCACGGGCGGCTGGCGCTGACGCTGGAGCGCGGCAAGGTGGTGGCGCTGGAGTGGCAGGACACCTCCGCCGCCGCTGTGCAATAGGCGATGAACGCTGTCACCCTGCAGGCGGGCGCGGCGCGCGCGGTGATTGCGCTGCGGGGGGCGCAGGCGCTGCAATGGCGGGCGGGCGGGCGTGACCTGCTGTGGCAGCCGGACCCGGCTTTCTGGAGCGATGTCAGTCCCCTGCTCTTTCCCGTGGTGGGTTGGACCCGGCATGGGCAGGCGCGCGTCGCGGGCCGTCTTTACCCGCTGGCGCTGCATGGTTTTGCCCGGCTGCTGGATTTTGAGCTGCGAGCGCAGGGCGCGGATTTTGTCCGGCTGGGCCTTGCCGACTCGGCGTTGACACGGGCGCTCTATCCGTTTTCTTTCGATTTTGCGGCGGAATACCGGCTGGGCGCGGATACGTTGGAGATGACCCTGCATGTCGCCAACCGGGGCGCGTTGCCAATGCCTTACGCCTGCGGCTTTCACCCCGGTTTCCGCTGGCCCTTCGCCGGCGGCGCGCAAGGCGATTACCGCATCGTGTTTGACAAGGCGGAAGATCCGCATGTGCCGGTCATCGCGCCGGGCGGGCTGATTGGCACGGCAGTGAAAAGCGTGCCGCTGCACGGCCGCGCGCTGGCGCTGGCGCCAGAGCTGTTCGCCGGCGACGCCCTCTGCTTCCTCAAGACGCGCGGCAGCGGCCTGCGCTTTGAGGGGCCTGACGCCGCGATCAGCATGAAGACAGAAAATCTCCCCCACACCGCTTTGTGGATGCGTCCCGGGGGCCAGTATCTGTGCCTTGAGCCCTGGAGCGGCCACAGCGACCCGGAGGGCTTTGCGGGCGACCTGTTCGAAAAGCCGTCAATGACAGTGCTCGCGCCAGGGCAAAGCGCGCAACACACGGCGCGGTTTGAGCTGGAGGCGTAGGCGGGTGCTGGCAAACGCGTTGCAATTAATGCATTCTCGGCAATAGATTGACAT
>JANLPP010000161.1:0-3767 GCA_031367295.1 Hyphomicrobiales bacterium
TTAAAACGCATCGACGTCACCTCGCGCACGCTGGCGGCGCTGATCGAGCCGGGTTCCTGCTTTGCCGGCACGCTGGCCGAACTCGCCTTTGCCGCCGACCGCAGCTACATGCTCATTGGCCAGCGCGAGGGCGGCAACATCCTGCCCGCCGCCATTACGCTGAGCGCCGCCAATTTCGGCGCCTATCCGATGTGCCATGGCCTGACGCGGCTGCAATCGCGTTTTCTGGCGGATCCAAACGCTGTGGCAGCGGCGCAGGCGCGTGCAGGCGAGGCGCTGGAAGCCGAAGCGGCCGACGCGCTTGGGCTGGTGACTGTCGCGCTCGACGATATTGACTGGAATGACGAGCTGCGCCAGTTTTTTGAGGCGCGCGCCGGTTTCTCGCCCGACGCGCTGACCGGAATGGAAGCCAACCTGCGTTTTGGCGGCCCCGAGACGATGGAATCAAAAATTTTCGCCCGCCTCACCGCCTGGCAGAACTGGATTTTCCAGCGCCCCAATGCAGTGGGCGAGACCGGCGCGCTGCGGCGCTACGGCACCGGCGTCAAGCCTGAGTTTGATTTGACGCGGGTATAGGCGCGCCGCACAGTGCCGCGCGCAGACGGCACGGGAGGCGGACCAAATGGCGGACATTGTCAACGTCGACTACTCGACAAAAATCCCCAACAATGTCGGCCTGACCGAGGACCGCCAGGTTTTGAAGGCGCTGGAAAGCTGGCACCCCGGCTACCTCAACTGGTGGAAGGACATGGGGCCGGAAGGCTTTCAGGATTCGCTGGTCTATCTGCGCACCGCTATTTCGGTGGACCCGAAAGGCTGGGCCAAGTTCGACTATGTGCGCATGCCGGATTACCGCTGGGGCATCCTGCTGTCGCAGAAGGAAGAAGGGCGCAAGGTCAACTTTGGCGCGCATCTGGGCGAGCTGGCCTGGCAGGAGGTGCCGGGCGAATACCGCGCCATGCTGCGCCGCCTGATCGTCATCCAGGGCGACACCGAGCCCGCCTCGGTCGAGCAGCAGCGGCATCTCGGCAAAACCGCGCCCTCGCTCTACGACATGCGCAACCTGTTTCAGGTCAATGTCGAAGAGGGCCGCCACCTGTGGGCGATGGTCTACCTCTTGCAGAAATATTTCGGCCGCGACGGGCGCGAGGAGGCCAATGACCTGCTGCGCCGCCGCTCCGGCAGCGCCGACGCGCCGCGCATGCTCGGCGCCTTCAACGAGGCGACGCCCGACTGGCTGTCGTTTTTCATGTTTACCTTCTTCACCGACCGCGACGGCAAAATGCAGCTGGAATCGCTGGCGCAGTCGGGCTTCGATCCGCTGTCGCGCACCTGCCGCTTCATGCTGACGGAAGAGGCGCACCACATGTTCGTCGGCGAGACCGGCGTCGCGCGCGTTATCCAGCGCACCTGCGAGGCGATGCGCGCGGCCGGTATTGACGACCCCTCAGCCGTGGACCGCGTGCGGGCGCTGGGCGTGATCGACCTGCCAACCATCCAGAAGAAAATCAACCTGCACTATTCGCTGTCGCTCGATCTCTTCGGCTCCGAAGTCTCCACCAATGCCGCCAATTTCTATACGGCGGGCATCAAGGGCCGCTATCACGAGACGCGCATCGATGACGACCATGTTCTGGCCAGTGCGTTTTATCCGGTCGCCAAGATGGTGGACGGCAAGGTGACTTTGGTGGACGAGCCGGCCCTGACCGCGCTCAACATGCGGCTGCGCGACGCCTACACGGACGAATGCGCGAAAGGCATCGAGCGCTGGAACAGGATCATTGAAAAGGCCGGCGCGCCGTTCCGCTTCGCCCTGCCGCACACCGGCTTTCACCGGCAGATCGGCGAATTCCGCCATGTCAGCATGACGCCGGGCGGCGTGCTGCTGTCTGACGCCGCGTTCAAGGCACAGCGCGACAGCTGGCTGCCGTCGCTCGCGGATGGCGATTTCATCGCCAGCCTGATGGTCCCGGTCAGCGAGCCGGGCCGGTACGCCGACTGGATCGCGCCGCCAAAAATGGGCATCGACAACCGGCCCGGTGATTTTGAATATGTGCAGATTGCCGCGTGAGGGGCGCGGGCGGCGGTGAGGCGATCATTGCCGGGCGTAGCCATTTGCGCTACACGTGACGATCCAGATAGTCAGGAGCGCCGCCGTGGATACCACCAGCATCGCCGACGCCAAGGCCTGCCTCAGCGAACTCGTGGACCGCGCCGAAGCGGGCGAGCCGCAGATCATCACCCGGTGCGGCAAGCTGGTGGCGAAGATTGTGGCGATTGAGCCGGAGAAGAAGTCGCCGTTCGATTGGACGGAGCTGCGCGCCTTTACAAAGACCCTGAAGCCAGACCCCGAAGACGCAGGTGAGTTCATGCGTCGCATGCGCGATGACGCACGCTATTAATGCGCTATCTGGACACCTCTCTGCTGGTGGCGCTTATTACCCAAGAGGCGGGGTTCGAACGTTTTCAACCCTGGTTTGAGAACCATACGCCAGGAATTTTGCACATCAGCAACTGGGTTATCGCCGAATTCTCCGCAGCATTGTCCATCAAGGTGCGAGTGGGCAATTTCACTGCCGACCAACAAAGCCGCGCCCTGGAGATTTTTGCTGGACTGGCAAACAAACTGCTCACTGTTTTGCCCATACGCAATGCACACTTTCTGCACGCCGCCAAACTTGCAGATATGTCCTGGGAGGGATTGCGCGCTGCCGACGCCTTGCATCTGGCCAGTGCCGCAGACTGCGGCGCGGAACTGTTTACGCTGGACAAGCGCATGGCGAAGGCTGGGCAGGCGTGCGAAGTCGTTACTTTCTTGTTGTGACCCGACTATCTGTCAACTTCAAGCCGCCTTCTTCTTGCCCTCCGCCAGCCCCGCCAGCGCCCGCAAAATCACCTGCGTGCCAGCCAGCCGCGCCTGCACGCCCTCAAAATCGCGCATGAACACGATGCGCATGTCCGGGCGCACTTTGGCGTCTGTCCCCTGCCCGGCCACATAACGCACTAGGCCCGCCGGGTTGGCAAAGCTGTTGTCGCGGAACGCTATGATCACGCCCTTGGGGCCGGCATCGACCTTCTCGACATGCGCCTTGCGGCACAGCGCCTTGATCGACACAAGCTGCATCAGCTGGCGCACCTCGCCGGGCATCGGGCCGAAGCGGTCGATCATCTCCGCGCCGAAAGTTTCGATCTCCTCGTCGCTGTCCATGGTTGACAAGCGGCGGTAGAGTTGCAGCCGCAGCGTCAGGTCTTCAACATAGTCCTGCGGAATCGTCACCGGCGCGCCCATGGTGATGGATGGCGACCAGGTTTCTTCCACGGGCTCAACCAATCCGGCCTTCAGCGCAATGACCGCATCCTCCAGCATCTGCTGATACAGCTCGTAGCCGACTTCCTTGATATGGCCCGACTGTTCCTGGCCTAGCAGGTTGCCTGAGCCGCGAATATCAAGATCGTGGCTGGCAAGCTGGAAGCCCGCGCCCAGCGTGTCAAGCGATTGCAAGACCTTCAGCCGCTTCTCGGCCTGTGCTGTCAGCGGCTTTTTCGACGGCACGGTGAAGAGCGCGTAGGCGCGCAGCTTCGAGCGCCCGACCCGCCCGCGCAGCTGGTACAATTGCGCGAGGCCGAACATATCGGCGCGGTGAACGATCAGCGTGTTCGCGCGGGGGATATCCAAACCTGACTCGACAATCGTCGTCGACAGCAGAATGTCATATTTGCCATCGTAGAAAGCGCTCATCTTGTCTTCAAGCTCGCTCGCGGCCATC
>JANLPP010000182.1:0-9209 GCA_031367295.1 Hyphomicrobiales bacterium
GCGACTGTCCTGACGCTGTTCCCCGAAATGTTCCCCGGCCCGCTCGGCCTGTCGCTGTCGGGCGAGGCGCTGGTCAAGGGCCTGTGGTCGCTGGAGGCGCGCAATATCCGCGAGCACGGGCTTGGCCGCCACCGCGCGGTCGACGACACGCCGGCGGGCGGCGGTGCCGGCATGGTTATCCGCGCCGATGTGCTGGCGGCGAGCCTCGACGCCGCGCTGCCCGCCGCTGACACGCGCCCGCGCCTGCTAATGAGCCCGCGCGGAAAATCGCTGACGCAGGCGCTGGTGCGGGAGTGGGCGCAGGGGCCCGGAGTCGCCATAGTTTGCGGGCGCTTCGAAGGTGTCGATGAGCGGGTGATTGCCGCGCGGGGCCTCACCGAAATCTCCATCGGCGACTATGTGCTGTCCGGCGGCGAGATCGCCGCGCTGGCCTTGCTCGACGCCTGCGTGCGGCTGCTGCCGGGCGTGATGGGCAATGACGCGTCTGGCGCCGAGGAAAGTTTTGAGGGCGGGCTGCTGGAACACCCGCATTACACCAGGCCGCGCGCGTTTGAGGGCGCGGCGATTCCCGATGTGCTGCTGTGCGGCGACCACGCGAAGATCGCTGCGTGGCGGCGGGCAGAGGCAGAGCGGATCACGCGCGAGCGGCGGCCTGATTTGCTAGAGACCAAGCCGCGCTGAGCGCGCTGTCACAGCCCGTAGAACGCCGCCAGCTTTGCCAGACTTGTCTGCGGCCTTGCGCCAATATGCTGGATGACTTCCGCCGCCGCGATTGCGCCGAGCCTCGCGCAATCAACATGGCCGCGCCCCTGCGCGAGGCCGGTCAGAAAGCCAGAGGCGTAGAGATCGCCTGCGCCAGTTGTGTCGACCAGCTGCTTGACCGGACAGGCGGGCACGCTCGTCACAGTTTCACGCGTGACGATCATGGAGCCACGCTCCGACAGCGTGACCGCGCCCAGCACGCCTTCCTTGCGCAGTTCGGCCACCGCCGTGTCAAAATCGCCGGTCTGGTACAGTGACTTCAATTCATGCTGGTTGGCGAATAAAATATCGACAATCCCGTTGCGCATCAGGTCAAGAAATTCGCTGCGGTAGCGATCAACGCAAAACGAATCCGACAGCGTCAGCGCAACGCGGCGCCCCGCCGCATGCGCAATGCCGGAGGCCTTGACGAAAGCCTCCTTGGCGGCGGGCGGATCCCACAGATAGCCCTCAAGATACACAATGGACGAGGCTTCAACGGTTGCCTGGTCAACATCGGCAACCGTCAGGTTCTGGCATGCGCCCAGATAAGTGTTCATGGTGCGCTCGCCGTCGGGCGTGACAATGATGAAGCAGCGCGCGGTGGCCGGGCCGTCTGTGGCGGGCGCAGTGGGAAAACGCGCGCCCAGCGCCTCAATATCGCGGCGAAAAACATCGCCTGCGGCGTCGGCTTTGACCTTGCCGATATAGGCGGTCCTGATGCCAAGTGAGGCTGCGCCCGCGATGGTGTTGGCGGCCGAACCGCCCGATTGCATGATGCTCTCGCCCATGGCTGCGTTGAGATGCAGCGCGCGCGCCTCGTCAATCAGCATCATCGCGCCCTTGTGTATGTCCTCGCGCGCCAGAAAATCCTCTTCGGCCCGGGCAATGACATCGACAATGGCATTGCCAAGCGCCAGAAGGTCGTAAGTGTGGTTTTGCATGCGCGCGCGCCCTCAGGGAATCAGCGCGCCGTGTCGCATCATGCGGGAGGGGGCGTCAAGGGCGGGGCGGGTTTCACTTTTGCCAATGGCAAAAACAGTCGGTTGGGAAAATTGAGGAGCGGCGCAAAAAGGTGATGGAGATAGAAGGCCGCTGCCGCTTCATTGATTGCATCCGCCATTAACGCAAAGGCACCGGCAGGTGACGCGCTGGCGCGCTTGATAGCGTCATCCAGCAGCAACCTGCCGAGGTCACGTCCCCGGAAGCTGCTGTCCCGTCCGAGCCAGCCGATCAGAATGGCGGGAACTGTTGGATAACGCGGCAATTTCTTTGCGCTTCTGGGGGGAATGTCGGTGAGGGCAATACTATTCGATGAAAGAGTATAAAATCCCGCCAGCGTGCCGGTAGCCTTTTCGACCATCACGTAGCAGCGGGCGTAGTTTCGCCTCACATCCTGGGTCACTGAAAGGCGAAAGTAAGTATCGATCCGGTCGTTGCCGCAGGAGAAGGCGCTTCTGTCCTGATTTGATAGTTCTTGCGAATAGAACTCGCTCACCGCATCTCAACTTTTTCGTCATGCAGCTTTCGCGCCCGCTTCAGCGCCTCATTGGGCTCGGGTGGATTGATCAGCGCCTCGGCAAAGGCGATCTGGTCCGCCACCGACAGTCGGATGATTGTCGTATTTTCAATCACGCGATGCGCCGCTTCCTGCGCGGCGCTCACAACAAAATCCGAGAGCGTGCGGCCCTCAAGCTCCGCAGCGCGCTTCAGCGTGGCATAAACGGCTTTGGGCAACCGCGCTTCGAGACGGGCAACTTGACTGGCTGACATGGCGGCCTCCTGTTCACGCGTACATACGGCATTTTGCCGTATTGGTCAAAAATCCGCCGGTGCCCGCCCAACCCGCCGCCGTATCCGCACATAGAGCGCCCCTGCCCCGCCATGCGGCGCGCCCGCTTCCTCAAAGCCGATGATCATATGGCGCAGATCGGGGGCGCGCAGCCAGTCGGGCGTGTGGCGGCGCAGCACGCCACCCTCGCTGGCATAGCCGTCGTGCGGCGACAGGCGGCCCTTGCCGGTGATGACTATGGCAAGCTGCCCGCCCTGCGCATGCAGGCGGTGGATAAAATGCACCAGCGCGCCATGCGCAGCGGCCTGGGTCATGCCGTGCAGGTCCAGCACACCGTCAACGTGCTGGCTGCCACGCGCCAGCCGCCGCTTGATCTTGCGCTCCAGCGGCGCGAGCGGGCTGAGGCGCGGCGCGGGCGGCGGCGGGGCAGCGGCTGCCAATGCTGGCAGCGCAGCCGCTACTTTTCCGGCTGGCAGTTTGGCGCTCGCCGACCGATCCGGCGCCAGCGGCAGCGCGCTATGCCGGAAACGCGCGACGGTCCTCGCCACGCTGATCCACAGGTCAATCTCGTGCGGCGTCAGGCTGCGCTTGCCGCTTCGCGCCGCGGGCGGGGCGGGGCGCATCTTCATGGCACGGACGGCGCGTTCGGCAACAGCACGTACATGGCGGCTGCATGGCGAATATCGCCCGCCCGCTCGCCCGCATAGTCCCCGGTGCCAAAGAAAATATCGGCCCGCGCCGGGCCGACAATGGCCGAACCGGTGTCCTGCGCAATCATCAGGCGCTGGAACGGTTCAGCCGCACCACCCTGCCAGGGCAGCGCCGCGTCAATCCAGAATGGCAGGCCGTAGGGCCACAGCGTGCGGTCAACCGCGATCGAGCGCAGTGGCGTCAGCTGCACGCTGGCGGCGGCTACGGGACCAAGCGCGGGATCAAGACCCTCGACAATCTTGAAAAAAATATAAGACGGATTGAGCTGCATGACGCGGCGGCCTGCCTCGCCATTCTCGCGCAGCCATTGCTTGAGCCGCGCGAGAGTCATGTCGCGCTCCGCAATGTGGCCCTGGTTGATCAACCAGCGGCCGATGGACACGTAGGGGTGGCCGTTGCGCCCGGCATAGCCCAGCCGCAGCGTCTGGCCATCCGGCAGGCGCACACGCGCGCTGCCCTGCACCTGAATCAGAAACAGCTCGACATGATCGCGCAGCCAGACCAGCGGCTCGCAGCCCGGCGGCACCTGCGCCTCGATCTGCGCCCGCGTGGCATAGGGCGCGAGCCCGCCGTCCGGCAAAAGGCGCGCCGCCGCCAGCGTCTGGTCGATCCCTTCGGGCGTGCCCTTGGGCGGAAATGTCACCAGGTCAGCAGGGCGCGACAGCACGGGCGCAAAAAACTCCGCGCTGCGAACCCGCGAACCGGCAAGCTCCGGCTCGTAATAGCCGGTGACAAACCCCCTGCCTGCCAGCGGCGTGACGTGCCAGGCTGAAAAATGACTGGCAAAAAAACTGCGGGCCTGCGCTTCCGGTACCTCTTGCGGCAATTGCAGAGCCCGCGCGCCAGCCGCCAGCAGCGCGTCGCCCGCCGCCACGCCCGGGCGACCGGCCGGGCGGGCCTGCGCCAGAGCCTGCGCGGAGGCGCAAAAAACCGCCAGCGCCGCACGGAAACCGCCCCTCGCCATGCCTGGAAGCTCTGCGAGATCAACGCGAGTCAGGGTGGCGGCGGGTACGCCGGATTGTGGCCAGGGCTGTTGCGACAGGTTCATTGCCCGGCTGCGGCGGGTGCGGTTTGTCGCAAATTCTGCGGGTTCGCAGCCAAGTTCAGACGCTGCCGCGGGTGACAGCCGGATCGCTTTCCGTCGCGATCAGCTTCCAGTTGGGATCGCGCGACGCAAGTTCGCGGGCAAAGGTCCAGACATCAATCGAATCTGTCACCTTGCCCTGCATCTCGTCAATCGGCTGGCCATCTTTGCCTGTCGTCATGTTGACCAGCTTGGAGCGGAACCGCATCGCAAGCTGGGCGGACCCGCCGCGAACCTGCGCATCGGCCAGGGTAGCCTTGTCGATGGAGACAAACGTCGTATTCATGGTCTGGCCGCGCGTTTCGCGATGCGCGATCGCCTGGGCAAAGCTGTCATAGACATCAGCTGCCAGCAGCGATTTCAGCGTCTTGCGGTCGCCAGCGGCAAAGGCAAGGATGATCATTTCATAGGCCTTGCGCGCGCCCTCAACAAAGCCTTTGGCAGAAAAACCCGCGTCCATTGCGGCAATCTCGTCAAGCCCGGTCCAGACTTTTGAACCACGCTCGGCCAGCCCCGCCCATTTCTCCAGTGCCGGATCATTAGCCGCTGCCGCGCCAGCTGCCGCCCCGGGCAAATGGATGACATTGCCCGGATCGCCCGGTGGCCCGGCATCCGCCCTGCGGCTGTCGCGCGCCGCCGGATCAAGGCCGCGGCCCTCCTCGCCGGTTTTCTGACCCAGAACCGAGCGCAGTTTCCAGACAAAGAAAATCGCGACCGCTGCGAAAATCAGGGTGCTCATGTCAAAAGTCGGCAACGTCACGATCCGTATTGCTGGAGTTGGGCGGCTCTGCATTAACACGCAAACACGGGCTGATTGCAACGAGCTTGTCGGGCGGTGCCAATATACGCGCTGCCGCACGTTCGCCGCAGCCCCATTTTGCCTGCGATGCAGCGGCGGCTTTCCTTTCCTTTCAAGTTCAGGCAAAAGCATGGCCATGCTTGCCTTCCGGTCACTGATTTTCAACATTGCATTTTACATGCTGCTGATTGTGTTGTTGATTCTCGGCATCCCGGCGTTTTTCATGACACGGTTTGCGGTGTTTCGCCTCGCCCGGATATGGGGCGCGGGCAGCCTGTGGCTGCTTCATCGTATTTGTGGCCTCAAGGTGGAATTCCGCGGCCTTGAAAACATTCCGCAAGGCGGCTTCGTCATCGCGCCAAAACACCAGTCGATCTGGGAAACATTTGCGCTGGTGCAGCATTTCAACGATTTTTCTTTCGTGCTGAAACGCGAACTTGGCTGGATTCCGTTGTTTGGCTGGTACACGGTCAAGGGCGAGCAAATCGCCATCGACCGCTCGCGCGGCGCGAGTTCCCTGTCGCAGGTTACGGAGCGCACCCGCGAATGTGTTGGCCAGGGCCGCCAGGTATTTATTTTTCCAGAAGGCACACGCCGCCCCGCCGGCGCGGCGCCGCAATATAAATTCGGTGTCGCCCATGTCTGCTGCGAAACCGGTGCCTTGTGCCTGCCGGTTGCGCTTAATTCCGGGCTGTTCTGGGCGCGCCGCAGCTTTCTGCGCAGGCCCGGCACGGTCATTGTCGAATTTTTGCCGGTAATCACTCCAGGCAAGGACAAGCAGGCCTTTCTGGACCAGCTGCGCGCATGCGTCGAAACAGCCACAAGCCGGATTATTGGCGAGGCAATCGCCGCCGACCCCTCGCTCGCCGCCGTCCTGCCGCGAGCCTGACGGCGGACGCAGTGCCTGGACATGCCAGCCACTAGAACATTTCCGCAACACCGCTTGACATAATCCCTTTTTGTTCTATTCTTGTTCGTGTTGTTTACTGATTCATCGGAGCAAGACGATGCAGGGCCTTCTGTTTCGGGAAATTGATTGGAAACGCGGACCAATCGTCTGGCAGCTGCCGCCTGATCTGCGCAGCTGTGGCCCTGGCTTTGCAGAGGATCCGGATTCCGCGCCATACGATGGTCCCCCGAACGGCGCGGACACCCCGGCCAGCGTGCCGCTTTCCGCCAAAGCCAACGGCACGCTGGCCAGAACATTTTGCGCCTGGAACGGCGCGTCTGGCGAAAGGTATATGTGCTCGGTTTTTGCCATCGGGAACTGTCCGCTGTTTTCGGACGCGGTGGTTCTTGCGGTGCGCACGACGCGTGGCGGCGACCGGGAAATCATTGCTGCGACGGACAGTGGCGGCTTGCCTGAACTGCTTCTGGAAGAACCCTTGCTGGGTTTTATCAGCTCGCGCGGGGCAACCCATTGGCATGTCCATCTGCTATGCGGCAGCGCGGAGGAAAGACGCGCGGCAATCGCAGATCTGCTGGAGGCGCAGGTCGGACGCTGAGAAGCTCAGGTGCTGAGAAGCTGCGGAAATTTTGTCCGGGAGGTTTTGTCCAATACGTGGTGTCGAGGAAGTTTCGCGTGCCGGTTCTGGCGCGAATGGGGAGACTGGCGGAAGGCGGCGCTGCCTCAGGCGGGCGTCGCCGCCAGTTGATGCTCCAGCCAGCTGAGCAGGTCATCTTCAAGTCCCAGCTCGCGCAGATGTCCGTGCGTCATGCGGACATAGTCGGCATTGGCACCGGCCTGGCCACAGCCTTGCCGGACAAAGGCGAGCAGGTGCTCGCGGCTCAGCCGCCCGGCGTATTGGGCGTGGCGGCGGTCTGCGACATAGGCCAGCGCGCGGGCAACGCGGCCATCGGCAAGCCGCACGGAGAGATATTTCTCCTGGTAGACGTCAGTGATCAATTCGCGTTCGCGCAGGTAGGCATGCGCCTGCAGCCAGTCATTCTCTGCGACGCGAAAGGCCACGCCCATGCACGAGCCGCCCCGGTCGAGGCCCATCACCAGGCCTGGACACTCGGGCGTGCCCCGGTAGATGTGGGAATAGATGCAGAGCGAGCGGTGAAATCCGTGCACGCGCCCGGTTAGCCGCTCCGCAAAAGCAAACCCCGGGCGCCACATCAGTGACCCATAAGCGAACACCCAGAATCCTGACAAACCCTGTGCCTCCCTCATGACTTCGCCGCCACTGATTTGCGCCAGCCGCAACTCTGTCCCGGCCCGCTCACATTTTCAAGGCCAATGCCTGGCTTGGACAATGGCGGCCAGCTGGCCGGTTCCGTGCAAGCCTGTTCATTTCATGCCGGTTCATTTCATGCCGGTTCATTTCATGTCGGTTCATTTCATGTCGGTTCAATGCAAGCCCGTTCAAAGCGGGTCTGGCGGCGGGGCGCGCGCGCGGCTATACAGGCGCATGACACGCGGTCCCGCGTGCGGCGTAATGCCGGACTATGCGAAAGGAACAGATGCCATGGACAATGTCCAGGACAAGATCAAGGCTGAGGTTGACAGCACGGATGTCGTGCTTTTCATGAAAGGCACACCGGATTTTCCGATGTGCGGATTTTCCGGCCAGGCGGTGCAAATTCTCAACCACCTCGGGGTTGCCTTCAAGGGCATCAATGTCCTTGAGAACAATGACATCCGCAATGGCATCAAGGAATTCTCCAACTGGCCGACAATTCCGCAGCTGTATGTCAAGGGCGAATTCGTCGGCGGCTGTGACATCATGCGGGAAATGTTCCAGTCTGGTGAACTCAAGTCCCACATGACGGACGCCGGCGTTCCGGCCCAGGCCTGAAAAGCGCGGACGCATTGCTGCGGTCCCACGCAACATTGCTGCGACGGCAGCATGTGACGTGCACCGCTTCTGGGCATGATCGCAATGACGATGCGCAAACCATGGCGCGCGGCCAATGTCAGGCGCCAGCTGTTGCAGCCACAGCGCCACAGCTGTCTGGCGCAGGGCTTGCGCATGGGTCAAGCGGGGAAACGTGATGATCGCGCCTGCATCAGAAAGCTACCCTGAAATCCGCGAGGCCGTGGCGAAACTCTGCGCCCGGTTTCCCGGTGCCTACTGGCGTGGCCTCGACCGGGAAATGGCCTATCCGGTGGCCTTCGTGCAGGCGCTGACCGAGGCCGGCTACCTGTCAGTGCTGATCCCGGAAGCCCATGGCGGCTCCGGCCTGCCGCTGTCGGCGGCAGCGGCGGTGCTGGAGGAAATCCAGCGGTCCGGCTGCAACGGCGGGGCCTGTCATGCGCAAATGTACACCATGGGCACCCTGCTGCGGCACGGCTCGGCAGACCAGAAGCAGCGCTGGCTGCCGGCCATTGCGGCGGGCAAGCTGCGCCTGCAGGCTTTCGGCGTCACCGAGCCATCGAGCGGCAGCGACACAGCGGCGCTGCGGACCACAGCACGCCGGGACGGCGACCACTTTGTCGTCAATGGCCAGAAAATCTGGACCAGCCGGGCGGAGCATTCAGACTTGCTGCTGCTGCTGGCGCGCACCAGCCCGCAGGGCGCGGGCGGCAAGCGCACCGACGGCCTTTCCGTGCTGCTTGTGGATATGCGCGAGGCGGTGGGCCGCGGCCTGACCATCCGCCCGATCCGCACCATGATGAACCACGCGGCGACGGAAGTGTTTTTCGACGATTTGCGTGTGCCAGCCGAAAACCTCGTCGGCGAGGAAGGCAAGGGCTTCCGCTATATCCTGTCCGGCATGAACGCCGAGCGCATCCTGATTGCCGCCGAATGTGTCGGCGACGCCAAATGGTTTACGCAAAAATCCAGCGCCTACGCGCGCGAGCGGCAGGTTTTCGGCCGCCCCATCGGCCAGAATCAGGGCGTGCAGTTCCCCATCGCCAAAGCCTATGCCAGCATGCGGGCGGCCGAACTGATGGTGCGCGAGGCGCTGCGCCTGTACGAGGCGGGCCAAAACCCCGGGCCGGAAGCCAATATGGCCAAGATGCTGGCTGCGGACGCGTCGTTTGAGGCAGCCAATGCCTGCATCCAGACGCACGGCGGCTTCGGTTTTGCCGAGGACTATGACATCGAGCGCAAGTTCCGCGAAACACGGCTGTA
>JANLPP010000195.1:0-1863 GCA_031367295.1 Hyphomicrobiales bacterium
TACAGCCGTATTTTATCGGTAATTAGCTACACGCGCAGTCCAAGATATTACTGGGCCTCCCTTGCACACACAGTCATATTCGCGAGCGGCACGTGTCGCCCGTCAGCGGCTTGTGCAGAACCTCTAAACCCGCTCGTCTCCCGCCTGTGCAGGCGCGTCAGGCACCGCGCCCAGATAGTGGTCAAAGTCGCTTCGCTTGCCTTTTCTCGCTTCAGCCTTGAGGAAGTCAAGCGTCATCACCGACGCCATTTTCTCGGCGGCGGCGCTGGCGATGAACTGGTTCACCGAGATGTCGTCGCGCGCCGCCAGCTCCTTGATCTTTTGATGGACGGAGTTGGGCAAACGAATGGTCAATGCGGTCATGCCCGATCCTACGATGAATTCAAAATCCCCTGCAGCACTCTGACACTACTAAATAAATAGCTTCTTATGCACATTGGACGAGGGCTAGAGCCCTATTTCATCGATATTTCAACGACAAATCCGGCCCTGAACCCCGCCTGCTCATTCTTGCGCGCATAGCCCAGCGGGTTGGCTACCACGCGGCAGCCCTGTTTGACATAGTCGTTCGGGCAGTGCAGATGTCCGTGCAGCCACAGCCGGGCCAGCGGCAGCAATTCGTCGAGCGAATTGCAAAAGCCCGCGGTGCCGGGCGTGAGGCCGTAGCGCGGGTCCGCGCTAAAAAGGCAGGGCGCGAAGTGAGTGACCGCCACGGTTGGGCCGTCGAAGGGCTGGGCCAGCGCCTCGCGCAGCCAGGCTTGCGCCAGCAGGCCTTCTTCCCGCATTTCACCGGCCAACATGGGCTGGCCCTTGCGCAGCGAATGGTTCCTCTTCAGGTAGAAATTGGCGGCCCGAAAGGCCTTTTCGCGCGCCTTGAGTTGCTGGCCCAGCGTGATGTCGCCGCGCGCTGCCGCGCTCGTGCTCAGCGCGTCGAAATCGCTCCACAAGGTGCTGCCGACAAAACGCACGCCCTGCATCACGACGGACTCGCGCTCCAGCCAGACCAGGCCAAGTCGCTCGCAGGTCTCGCGCAGACGCAGCCGGGTTTCGTCGAAATCCAGCCCATCGTACTCATGGTTGCCAGGCAAAAACAGCACCGGCGTCGGCCAGGCGGCCCCGCCGCGCGCCAGCGGCAGCGGCGAGAACCGCGCCAGGCCAAAATCGGCAATGCCCAGGCTGGCCAGCTGCGAGCCACGCTGGTAGGAGCCGATATCGCCGGCCAGCACCAGCAAGTCGGCGCCGGGCAGCGGCATTGGCTTGAAGTGCGGGTTGGACTCAAGATGCAGGTCGGAAAGAAGCTGTATGTTCACCCGCTGATTGTGCGTGACGGTGAAGGTATGCAATTTTTTGCATGGGTGTTTGACCGCAATGGGCTTGTAAACCTAGGGAAAACCCTTAGTATTGGGGTATCGCAACTTTTCACCGCCGTTTGGGTGGTTTCATATGGTCCGCATTCTTTCTGCCATTGCCCGATTTCTGACTTTGCCCAGGGGCCTGACCCCCGTCAGCGGCGTGGCGCGCCACTTGATGGAGCACGCGCAGGCCCGCGCCGGGCGTCATCCGCATCAGGCCGAGGAGTTGCGCCTGGCAGCCAGCGCCTACCTCAGCGTCGTTCGCTGAGCCGGCCCGCGCGGCTGTCCGCCCGGGCACGCCGCGCCAGCATGTTTGCTATTAATAACATAGCTAACAATGCCCGTATTAGTTGGACATAAGCCTGATTTGACCCCTAAATCGGCCGCAAGACCGGTTTCAGCCTGAAAAAGCCGTCGCTGCGGCGCGCACCAGCGCCTGGCGCAGCCACACATGGTCGCTGCGCTGCCCGGAGCGGCGGTGCCACAGCGCGTCGACGTGCACGGGCGCGAC
>JANLPP010000200.1:0-21858 GCA_031367295.1 Hyphomicrobiales bacterium
GGCGCGACGCCGATGGAGAACGGCTGGCGCTTGCCGTCATAGGGGGTGTAGGTGAACATGGGAACGGCTTTGCCAATGGGGCGACCTTCCGTCAATGAAGATGTTCCCTGCATTTTTGACCGGTGTTCTGGCTTTGACAACGGCCGGGACGGAATTTTTGCTGCAGGTATTGACTTGTGTTAACGTGATGCTTCGCAAAAGGAGCCTGCCATGGGTGTCCATTCAAACCTTTCGTCTGACAGGTTTCTGATCGAGGATTTTCTGGCCTTCACCGACACGCGCCCTGACGGCGAAAAATGGGAGCTGATCGATGGAACGCCGGTCATGAGTCCCAGCGCCAATCAACGCCACCAGACCATTGTTCGCAATCTTGTTTTCAGGCTTGCGGTCGTGGAAAATCTGACACGTCCCACTTGGCAGGTCATTCCGGGAATGGGCGTTAAAGTGTCGCCAAAAAGCGCGCCCGTTCCAGATGTGATGATCCGGCCCCGCGATTTATTGTCAGGCAGCATCAGCGAAGACATGATCGTCGCCTTCGAAATATTGTCCCCCTCAACCGCCGACCACGACCTGCGCTGGAAGCGCCGCGCCTACACTTCACTGCCCACGCTCCAGCACTATGTCATCATCGCTCAGGATGATGTGGACGTGATTGTCTATGACCGCGCCAGCGGTTTTGCCGAGCGGCGGCTTGCGACGCTGGACGCGAGCCTTGAGCTGGCCGCGCTCGGCCTTACGCTGCCGCTGCGCGACATATATGAAAACACCGGGGTAACTGCGCCCTGATGCTTGCCTCCTCGGGCTTTGAGGGCTATCGCGGGCCGGTCATCCCTCGCCACAGCCAGGAACGCCGCCCATGAAAGCCCGCATCATCGTCACGCTCAAAAACGGCGTCCTTGATCCACAGGGCAAGGCGATCGAGGGCGCGCTGAAGTCGCTCGGTGTTGCAGGCGTGGAGAGCGTGCGGCAAGGCAAGATTTTTGAAATTGAACTTGCGGCGACCGACAGCAGCGATGCTCAGGCAAGCCTGAAGCTCGCCGCAGAAAAGCTGCTCGCCAATCTGGTCATCGAAAACTACCGCTGCGAGATTTTGCATTGATGCGCGCGGCGGTTGTCACTTTCCCTGGCTCCAATCGCGAGGGCGATGTGTCCCGCGCCTTGCAGCAGGCCACCGGGCGGGCACCGGATGCGGTCTGGCATGCCGACCATGCCCTGCCGCACGGCACTGATCTGGTTGTGCTTCCCGGCGGGTTTTCATATGGCGACTATCTGCGCTGCGGAGCCATAGCGGGGCGCGCCAACATAATGGAGGCTGTGCGCGCGCATGCGGCGCGGGGCGGACTGGTGCTGGGGATTTGCAACGGTTTCCAGATTCTGCTGGAAAGCGGCCTGCTCCCCGGAGTGCTGATGCGCAACGCCGGCCTGCGCTTTGTCTGCCGCATGCAGCATCTGCGGGTCGAGCGCAATGATACCGCCTTCACGCGGGCCTATGCGGCGGGACAGGCGATTGAGGTATGCATTGCGCATGGCGAGGGCAACTACGAGGCGGATGATGCGACAATTGCCCGGCTTGAGGCTGAAGGGCGCGTCGCTTTTCGCTATTGCGATGCGGCGGGCATGCCGGGCGGGCGGGCAAATCCGAATGGCTCGCGGCATGACATTGCGGGTATTTACTCGGAAAAATTCAATGTGCTTGGCCTGATGCCGCATCCCGAAAACCTCATCGATCCGCTGGCGGGCGGCACGGACGGGCAGGGGCTGTTCGCAAGTCTCGCAGGCTTTGCGGCAGCGGCGTGAGGTCAGCCTAAACGCTGGAGTCCTCTGGAAACACCGGCCGCCGCTTTTCCTGATGCGCTGCCAGTCCTTCCTTCACCTCAGGCCCGCTGAACCCCAGAAACTCCAGCGCCAGCGACGCGTCAAAGGTCGGCCCCATCTGCCGCAGCCAGTTGTTCAGTGCATATTTCGTCCAGCGGATGGCACTCTGCGGCCCGCTTGCCAGCCGCAGGGCAACCTCTTCGGCCTTTGCGTCAAGTTCGTTGTCCTCGACACACAGCGACACCAGCCCGATGCGCTCGGCCTCCGCGCCAGAGAGAGAATCGCACAGCAGCAGGTAGTATTTGGCCTTGGCGAGGCCGCAGAGCAGCGGCCAGACAATCGCGGCATGATCTCCCGCCGCCACGCCAAGCCTGGTATGGCCGTCAATGATCTTCGCTGTTTTTGAGGCGATGGAAATATCCGCCAGCAGGCCGCACACCAGCCCTGCGCCCACTGCCGGGCCGCGCATGGCGCTGACCACGGGTTTTGAGCAGTTGATGAGGTTGTAGACCAGGTCTTTGGCTTCTTTCCAGATCCGCGCCCGCGTTTCAAAATCCGCGATGATTTCGCCGATCATGGCAAAATCCCCGCCTGCGGAAAACGCCGCGCCCGCGCCGGTAAGGATCACCGAATTGACGCTGGCGTCTGTGTCAATATCGCGCCAGACCCGCGACAGTTCGGCATGCATGACTGCGTCCGCCGCATTGAGCTTGCCTGGGTTGAACATGGTCAGGCGCAGCACGCGCGGCGAGGGCCGGTCGAAAATCAGGCGCTGGTACGACGCATAGCGGTCAGGCATCAGTGTCTCCTTGCGGTCAGCGCGCGTCCGCCCTGCCTGCCGGCAGGCGCGCCAGCAGAGCAATCAGCGCGCGGTCGTGCAGCACCACCATGCGCTCTTTGGGGGCAAGCCAGCGCACCGCATCCTCTATCGTCTCGGCATCATTCAGTTTGGCCTCCGCCATGGCGCGGTCGGGATTGATCTCACCACGTTTGCGCCGCGCGGCGGGCGGCAGATACAACTCGTGCAGGGCACGCAGGGCCGGGTCAGCATGGAGCGCGCGCAATGCGTCCGTGTCCGCCTCATCTTCTGACGCAAGTTCTGTGGCCAGCGCATTGGCAGCAATGGCAATATGCGGCGGATGCGTTTCCTCGGGTGTGACCAGCAGGCCCCAGCGCTTCAGCCACAGTCCGATCGGCAGCTGGCCGCTTGCCCAGGAAATGGCCACTGCCAGCAGCAGGCCCGCAATGGTGGGCGACATCCAGGCGACCAGCGAGGGCGAGATAAGCCAGCCCGTCCCCAGCGCTACCGCCCCCAGGACCACATGCGCCCGGTGGCGGCGGATAATGTCACGCAGCGGGATAGTGCCGTCGTCACGCCGCTGCGGGTTCCAGCCGGTGTCGCGCCCCGCGAGAATCTGGAAAACCGATCCTGACTGGATCAGCATCATGATCGGAGCCAGCAGCGCCGACAGCACGCTTTCGAACAACGCTGACAAAATGAGGGCAATTGCCCCGCCACTGGCGCGACGCGTCGGGCCGTCCAGCAGCGCGGCCAGCAGTCCAAACAGCTTTGGCGCAAGCAGCACCGCCATAGTCAGGCCAAACAGCTCCAGTGAGCGTTCGGCGTCAAAGCGCGGCCAGGCAGGCAGGAGCGAAAACTCGCTGGAAAAATATTCCGGGCGGATGTAGCTCGCCTGCAAGACCAGTGCGATGCCAACCAGCAGCTGCCCGAGCCAGAAGGGCGAGGCGAGGTAGCCCATGATGCCAGTGGCAAAATGCTGGCGCGAGGCCAGATGCAGGCCCTTCGACCACAGGACGCGCATATGTTGCATGTTGCCCTGGCACCAGCGCCGGTCGCGGGCGGCAAGATCAATCAGCGAGGGCGGGCTTTCCTCATAGGAGCCTCCCAGCACCGGCAGCATGTAGACAGCATAGCCGGCACGGCGGATCAGCGCCGCCTCAACGAAATCATGGCTCAGAATATGGCCGCCAAACGGCGGTCTGCCGCGCAAATCCGGTAATCCGCAGTGGGCGGCGAAGGCCTTTGTCCGGATAATGGCGTTATGGCCCCAGTAATTGCCGTCGCGCCCCATCCAGGCTGACAGGCCGATGGCGATAATGGGGCCGTAGATGCGCGCGGCAAACTGCTGCACGCGGGCAAACAGCGTGTTGCGGTTGATGATCAGCGGCAGGGTCTGGATGATCCCGGCGTCTGCATCCGCCTGCATGGCCGCCGCCAGTGTCACCATGGCCTGCCCCGTCATCAGGCTGTCGGCGTCCAGCACCAGCATGTGATCATAGGCAGCGCCCCAGCGGCTGACAAAATCGGCGATATTGCCGGCCTTTCGGCTCGTGTTGATGGGCCGGTGGCGGTAGAATACCCGCGCCTTTGCGCCCAGCCGCAGGCGCATTGCGGCGATGGCGCGCTCCTCGGCAATCCAGATGTCGGGGTTGGTGGTGTCCGACAGGAAAAAATAGTCAAAAACCGCGCCTTGGCCGGTCGCCTCGACCTCTGCCCGCATCGCCTCCAGTGCGCTAAACACCCGGGCCGGTGCCTCATTGTAGATTGGCATGACAACGGCGGTGCGTGTGGTGAGCGGTTGAGGCAGGACGGGCCGGGCGCGGCGGCTGAAAACCGCGATGACAAATCCTGCCACTGAACTTGCAAAAGCCAGCGCAATCCACGAGAAATTAACAACAAACAAGATCAGAAGCAACCATTCCAGTGGCGTGACACCGCCAAGTTCCACCACTTTGTACATCTGGATCGCCCCGAAAAGGGTCAGGACCAGCGCACCGCCAAATATCAACCCGCGGACTGCCCAGGGGGTAAAGGCGCGGTCCGGCGCGGCCCATGCCCGCCGCTCGCTCGCACCAAAGGCGGTCAGCGATTGCACCGGCATGGCCAGAGGCGCTGGCGGCGGCATTGGCGGCTCAAGCGCAAGGCCGGGCAGGCGCGCCAGCGGCAGGTTGGCGGCAAGGGCAGGTATTCCGCGAAGTGCGGAGGCGAGTGTCATGTTCATCGCACAAACGTCTAGACTTACGGCGTCCAGCGGTAAAGCCAGGTTTCGCTGATCGGCTTGCCGCCGGATTCCAGCACCAGCCGGATCTCGCACAGTGGCTCGCTGCCTGGCTCAAGATCAAATATGACGTGGAACGTCTTGTTTTCCCGCGACAAAAAGCCACGAGTCATGGCAATTGCGCCCGGACCGGCCGAAATCATCGGCCTCATGTCCGCCGTTCTTTGCAAATCTGCCAGAATATCCCCGGCAAATGCGACGATGAAGCGGCGGCGTTTGCCGGATTTCCCGCTGCGCGACAGGGTGACGGTGGCAAGTGCTGGCCGTTCGGGTGGCGACCAGCACCAGAACTGCCGGTAGGCAAAGCTTTGCTCGGTGCCGGCGGCGAGCGGCTGTTTTGGCCGCCAGAACGCGACTATATTGTCATTTAATTCGGATTCTGACGGAATTTCAATCAGCTGGACCGCGCCTGCGCCCCAGTCGCCAATCGGCTCGATCCATAGCGAGGGGCGTGCTTCCCAATGCTGGTCCGGGTCGAGAAACTGCTCAAAGCTCCGCCGCCGCTGGATCAGGCCAAAGCCTTTGGGATTGTCGTCGGAGAACAGCGAAATTTGCAGGGCTTCCCGGTTGGTGACCGGACGCCACAGCCATTCTCCTTTGCCGGTCAGCATCTGCAAGCCCGAAACCTCGGCAGCCTCAGGGCGGGCATCGTCGAATTTGCGATGATCCAGCGCGCCGGTCAGCGCGCTCGCCTGCATCGCGCCTAGGCCAAAATACCCGACAGTGGCGCGCGCGAAAAGGGTGCATTCGGTGTCGATGATGGTGGCCTCGCCGGGCCGCAGCGTAAAACGGAACGCGCCGGTCAGGCTTTCTGAGTCGAGCAGGGCGTGAATGACGAGGGCATTGCTGGCAAGGCTGGGTTTCTCGATCCAGACTGACCGGATAACCGGCAGTTCCTCGCCATTGGCATCGGCGGTGCGGATAGCCAGCGCCCGGGCGACAGTGCCCATCGTCTGCCCGCGTGCCACCGCGCGAAAAAAGCTGTAGCCCTGAAAAATTGCAGTTTCCTGCGGCTCAACATTGTCCCGCACCTGCAAAACGCGAAAGCCGGAAAAGCCGATGTCGTCTTTCGTCGGTTTGAAATCCGCCGCGCCAAATTCAAACGCGCCTGCGTCATATATCAGCTGGCGTGCCACGCCATTTTCAACCAGGTTGACGTGCATGGGCGCGCTGAAGACGAATCCGCGGTGCAGGGGTTCAATGGCAAAACCGGTGGTCTCGCTCAGCCAGACCGCTGTGCCGGGCTTTGTGCGTATCGCGGCATATTGGTCGTAGGTGAGATTGGCAAAAGCCTCCGGCAGGTCAATCGCAGGCGCCTTGAATGGTTTTTTGGCGAGGGCACGGGCAAAAGACGCGATCAGCGCCGGGTCAAAGGCCTCAGTGCCGCCCTGCGCGCGCGCCAGCGAGGGGAAGCCCGCAGCAAGGCCCGCTGCGCCTGCGCCCGCAAGACCAAGTATGTCACGGCGACGCAGCATTTTCTAACCGGTTGATCTCACAGGGTTTATTGGCAATCGTTGGCACCGGGGCGCGCAATTTTCCGGGCGCGGAAACCTGTCTAGCAATATTATCGCATTGCAGCGATTCGTTTTTTGTGTTTTCGGGCGGCTGGCGCGCGGGATCGCGCGGGCAGCCGCAGCTGTGAGGAGATCGTTTTTGACTACAGGAATTGCAGCTGGAACAACCGGAACCCGCTCCTGCCTTGCCATTGTGCTGGCCGCCGGCGTCGGCACACGGATGCGCTCGTCCATCCCCAAGGTTCTGCACCAGATTGCCGGACAAAGCCTGCTGGCGCATGTGCTGGCCAGCTTGCAACAGGCGGGCGCAAACGCGACCGCGGTGGTCGTGGGGCCGGGTCGCGAGGATGTGGCGGGCGAGGCGCGCCGCGCCGCGCCGTCCACCGAGGTTTTCGTGCAGGGCGAGCAGCTGGGCACAGCCCATGCGGTGCTCGCCGCCCGCGCAGCCATCGCGCGCGGGTTTGACGATATTCTGGTGGTTTTTGCCGACACGCCGCTGGTTCTTCCGCAGACTTTTGCAAATATGCGCGCGGCGGTCGCGGGTGGCGCGGGTGTCGCCGCGCTGGGATTTGAGGCGCGGGATCCGTCAGGCTATGGCCGGTTTATTGTGCAGGACGGCGCGCTCAGGGCGATTCGCGAGCACAAGGACGCCAGCCCCGGCGAGCGCGCGATCACGCTGTGCAACGCCGGCCTGATGGCGCTTGACGGACGCCACGCGCTTGCCATCCTTGAGCGCATCGGCAACCGCAACGCGCAAAGCGAATATTACCTGACCGACGCGGTTGAGGTGGCGCAGGCACAAGGACTCGCTTGCCTGCCACTGGCCGCCGCCGAGGATGAAGTGATCGGCGTCAATGACAGGGTGCAGCTAGCGGTTGCCGAAGCTCTGCTGCAACACCGCCTGCGGCTGGCGGCGATGCGCGCGGGTGTGACAATGACCGCGCCCGAAACTGTGTTTTTATGCGCGGACACGCAGTTTGGCCAAGACGTTGTGATCGAGCCGCATGTGGTGTTCGGCCCCGGCGTCAAAGTCAGTGACGGGGTGGTGATCCATGCGTTTTGCCATCTTGAAGGCGCGACGGTCGGGCCAGGCGCGAGTGTCGGCCCGTTTGCGCGGCTGCGGCCTGGCGCAGCGCTGGGCGGGCAGGCCAAGGTCGGCAATTTTGTCGAGATCAAGAATGCGGTGATCGAGGTCGGTGCCAAGGTCAGCCATCTGTCTTACATCGGTGATGCACATGTGGGGGCAGGCGCAAACATTGGCGCGGGAGTCATCACCTGCAATTATGATGGTTTTTCCAAATACCGCACCCAAATCGGGGCAGGGGCTTTTATCGGCTCAAACTCCGCGCTTGTCGCGCCGGTGACCATTGGTCCGGGGGCCTATGTCGGCTCCGGTTCGGTCATCACCAAAGATGTTGAGGCCGATGCGCTTGGCGTGGCGCGGGCGCGCCAGACCACGATTGAGCGCTGGGCGCAAAAGTTCCGCGCCCGGGCGCTGGCCCAAAAGGCCGCAAAGGTGCAATAGCGGGGCAAATACCGCGCCTGCCATTGCAGGGTCACGGGCTTTCCACAGTCTTTCATTCAATGTGATTTGCATTGCATTTGAATTGTTTGTGCAAGCGCAGGTGGCTCAGGCATGGCAAATGCATAGCCTGAAGCGACGCCGGAGAATCAAAGAAGCATGTGCGGGATAGTTGGCATTTTGGGCAAGGGGCCTGTTGCGGGCCAGATTGTCGAGGCGCTGAAGCGTCTGGAATACCGTGGCTATGACTCGGCCGGTGTTGCGACGCTGGAAGATGGCCGCCTCACCCTGTGCCGCGCTGCGGGCAAGCTCGCCAATCTTGATGCGCGCCTTGCCGCCTCGCCCCTGCATGGCCACGCCGGCATCGGCCATACGCGCTGGGCCACCCACGGCAAGCCGACGGAAAACAACGCGCATCCCCATGCCAGCGAGCGGCTCGCGGTTGTGCACAACGGCATCATCGAGAATTTCCGCGAGCTGCGCGACATGCTTGCCGCCAGGGGCCACACGTTTGCAACGCAGACGGACACCGAGGTTGTCGCGCATCTGGTGACCGAGGAAATGAACACCGGCAAAAGTGCGGTTGACGCGGTTGCCGCCGCGCTGCCGCAGCTCCGCGGCGCCTTTGCGCTCGCCTTCCTGTTTGACGGCGAGGAAAATCTGATGATTGGCGCGCGCCAGGGCGCGCCGCTGGCCGTCGGCTATGGCGAGGGCGAAATGTATCTTGGCTCCGACGCGCTGGCGCTGGCCCCCTTCACCGACGCCCTGACCTATCTTGAGGATGGCGACTGGGCGGTGCTGACGCGCGAGGGCGTGGAGTTTCGCAACGACGCGAATGTCCGCGTCAACCGCCCGAAGATCAAGAGCAGCGCCAGCGCGTTTCTCGTCGACAAGGGCAATTACCGCCACTTCATGGCCAAGGAAATCCATGAGCAGCCGGAGGTGGTCGGGCGCACGCTCGCCCACTATCTCGACATGACGGCGGGCATTGTGGCGCTGCCGTTCGAAATACCGTTTGACCTGGCAGCGATCCGCCGCGTCAATATTGTCGCCTGCGGCACGGCCTATTATGCCGGACTGACCGGCAAATACTGGATTGAGCAGATTGCCCGCATTCCGGTTGACATTGATGTCGCCTCGGAGTTCCGCTACCGCGAGGCGCCGATCGAGGCGGGCGGGCTGACCATTGTCGTGTCGCAGTCAGGCGAGACCGCCGACACGCTGGCCTCGCTGCGCTATGCCAAGGCGCAGGGCCAGCATATCCTGTCGGTCGTCAATGTTGCCTCCTCCACCATCGCGCGCGAAAGCCATGTGCTGGCGCCGACGCTCGCCGGTCCGGAAATCGGTGTTGCCTCGACCAAGGCGTTCACCTGCCAGCTGGCGGTGCTGGCCGCGCTCGCAGTGGCCTTCGGGCGGGCCCGCGGCGTGCTGGATGCGGCAGGCGAGCGCAGGCTGGTTGACGAGCTGATCGCGGTGCCCGGCCTGATGGCCGAGGCGATGAAGAAAAGCGCGGCTATCGAGACATTGTCGCACACGCTCGCGCGGGCCAGTGACGTGCTGTACCTGGGGCGCGGAACATCGTTTCCGCTGGCGCTTGAAGGCGCGCTGAAACTCAAGGAAATCTCCTATATCCATGCCGAGGGCTATGCGGCGGGCGAACTCAAGCACGGGCCAATCGCGCTGATCGACGAAAGCCTGCCGGTGATTGTCATTGCGCCCCATGATGCGGTATTCGAGAAAACTGTCTCCAACATGCAGGAGGTTGCGGCGCGCGGCGGGCGCATCATCCTGATTGGCGACAAGCGCGCCGCCGATGAAGCCTCGGTCGAGCTGACGGGTGCCATTTTGCTGGCCCCCATGGCACCCACATTCACGCCGATTGTCTATGCGGTGCCCGTGCAGATGATCGCCTACCACACGGCGGTTTTCATGGGCAAGGACGTTGACCAGCCGCGCAACCTCGCAAAATCTGTGACGGTTGAGTGAGCGGCGCGTTAGCAAACTGTTAGGGTTAAACCGGTGTAAACGTTGCCTGCGCGCCAGCGTCCCGGCATGATGCATCTCACCGATTGGCGAGAGGCGAGAATGATCGAGATGGCGCTGTCGAACGAGATATTCCTGGCCACCCGCAGCGCCCATGCGCCGCGTCGGCAGGGCGGCACGATCCAGCCGGGCGATCTGGGCGAGCGCCTGGCTGCAAAGGCACCGGGCGGCAGCGACGACGGCAATCTGGCCGCGCCTTTCCATGCGCTGGATTATGTGGCGCATGAGAGCTGGGCCTGGGCAAACTACAAGGCGACCATTCTGGCCTTTGCCGCGCAAAGCCGCGCGCGAACGCAGGGCCGTCCGGTGCGGATTCTGGAAATTGGCGGCGGGCGCGATCCGCTGTTTTCAGCGCTTGAGGTCGCGCAGGCCAATCTCGAATTTACTGTCAATGACATTGACGCGGCAGAACTCGCCCTCGCCCCGGCGTGGTGTCACAAGGCGCATTTTGACATCGCCGGCAATCTGGCAAGTAATCCGGGAAATTCAAAAGCCGCGCTCGGCCACTATGACCTCATCATCTCGCAGATGGTGTTCGAGCATGTGCGCGATGTGCGCCAGGCCTGGGCCAATTGCCACGCGCTGCTGGCGCCCGGCGGCGTGGCGCTGGCTTTTTTTCCGACGCTGTTCGCGCCGCCCTATGTGCTGAACTATTTCATGCCGGAGTTTTTGTCGGCGGCGGTGCTGCGCTGGTTTTTTCCGCAGCGGCACCACGGTGTGCAACCGAAATTCCCCGCGTTCTATGACCATTGCCGCGGCAGTCAGGCCAAGCTGGCGCCGCTGTTTGAAAGCATCGGCTTTTCCAGCAGCCTCGTTGTGCCGTTCTGGTCGCATGGCTATTTCCGCAAGCTGCCGGTAATACGCGAGATTGACGGGTTTGTGCAGAACCTTGCCCGCAAGCGCGACTGGCGCTCCATTACCACCTATGCCTACGCGGTTGCCCGCAAATAGGCGTCACGGCGCTGCTCCTGCCGGGCATGGGCGGCAAGCCCCCAGACACAGCCGAGGAACAGCCAGAGATGGCGCCAGTGGTCGGTGTCAATCTGAAAGCCCTGCAGCAGCTGGATGAACAAACAAGACCACAAGGCGATGGCATGCGGCTGCAAAGCATTGCGGCGGAACACCAGCCACCAGCCGACGTACATGGTCATGACATTGACAATCAGAAACGCAAAGCCGCCAAGCCAGCCATAGGAGGCAAAGGCGTTGATGAACACGTCGTGCGGATCCTCGCCGAAAAACACATAGCGGAATTGCAGCGGGCCAAAGCCAAGCGGGCGCTCCAGCAGCATCGGAATGGAGCGCAGCTGCGCGCCAAAGCGGCCAAGTTCGCCAAGGTCATAATCCTGGCTGAGACTGGCGCGCACCTCAAACACCTCGCGGACAGCGGGAATTGACAGCGCGATTCCCAGCATCAGCACGAGGCCAACAAGGCCCGCGACTCCAAAACCGATGATGCGCAGGCGCAGGCGGGTCGAGCCTGTCGTGACGAATGTCAGCCCAACCATCATCAGGACGGATGCCGCCGCAACGCCCCATGCGCCGCGCGAGAATGTCAGGAACAGCGCGATGACAATGATCAGCAGCGGCAGCCAGGTGCGCAGGATGCCGCGCCGCTCGCCCAGCATCACCCCCTGCGCCAGCCACACCAGCGGCAGCACCAGGAAAGGCCCCAGCACATTGGGGTCCTTGAACGTGCCGGTGGCGCGCCCGTATTTGGTGAAGGGCTCGGCAAGGCCCGCGACATCGAAATAACCAAGAATGCCTGCAATGGATGCGCAGACCGCCGCCAGGATGTACGCGCCGCGCATGCTGTTGAGCCGCCCTCGCGGGTCTTCCAGCAGCACACAGGCGTAAAACATGCCGGTCAGCGTGACGTAAAATGTGATGATGACGAAAATGACGCTGTCGCGGTTATCGGTCCACGGGATGAGCGCGAGCAGCCCGCCAATGTCAAACAGCACGAGACCGGCAAAAAGGGGTGACAGCAGCGGGTCAAAGCGCAGGCCGGTGACGGCAAACACCAGTGCCGCCAGCATGAAAACAATTTCATAGGGCGAGGGTTCAATGATCGCGAAGGCGCCGGAGAACACCAGCAGCCACAGCATGCCTTTTTGCAGACTGGCGGTGGACAGGCGCAGCGGCGGTGCGGCAGCACTTTGGACGATGGCGCTCACGGCAGCGGCCGTGTGATGCGGCAGCCTTTAACTCGATCCTTCATTGCGAGCGCAGCGAAGCAATCCAGCGGCACCGCCTGTGACACCTGGATTGCTTCGCTGCGCTCGCAATGACGGCAAATTGTTTTCACGGAGTCTTCCCGGCTTGTATTCAATAGGCGTTCTCGGTTTTCGACAGCGCGAAAGGCGTGATCAGCAGAATGTAGAGGTCAAACAGCAGCGACCAGTTCTCGATATAGTGAAGGTCGTGCTCGACACGCCGTTGCAGCTTCTCGGGCGTGTCGGTCTCGCCGCGCCAGCCATTGACCTGCGCCCAGCCGGTGATGCCGGGGCGCACGCGGTGGCGGGCAAAATAGCCGTCCACCACCTCGTCATAAATCCGGTCGGCGGCCTTGGCATGGACGGCGTGCGGGCGCGGCCCGACAAGCGACAGGTTGCCTTTGAACACCACGTTGAACAGCTGCGGCAGCTCATCGAGAGAGGTCTTGCGGATGAAGCGCCCGACGCGGGTGACGCGCGGATCATTCCTGGTCACCAGCTTTGCCGCCGTGGCGTCCAGCTGGTCGGTGCGCATGGAGCGGAACTTGTAGACCTCAATCAGCTCATTGTTAAAGCCGTAGCGCTTCTGCCTGAAAATCACCGGGCCTTTGGAGTCGAGCTTGACAGCCAGAGCCGTCGCCAGCAGCACGGGTGACAGCGCCACCAGCGCCAGAGCGCCGATCACCCGGTCGAAAACCGATTTCAGCACGACATCCCAGTCGGCGATCGGCTTGTCGAACACATCCAGCACCGGCACCGCGCCAATGTAGGAATAGGAGCGCGGGCGGAAGCGCAGCTTGTTGGTGTGGGCCGACAGGCGAATGTCGATGGGCAGCACCCAGAGCTTGCGCAGCATGGCCAGCAGGCGCTGCTCGGCAGTGATGGGCATGGTGAAAATCACGAGATCAAGCCGTGTGTGCCGGGCAAATTCCACAAGGTCATCGACATTGCCCAGCTTGGGGTATCCGGCGACCACATCGGGGGAGCGCTCGTCCGTGCGGTCATCAAACACGCCGCAGATGCGCAGTTCGGTGTCCTCCTGCTTTGAAAGCTCGCGCAACAAGGATTCGCCCGCCTCGCCGCCGCCGACTATGGCGGTGCGCCGGTCAAGCCGCCCGGCGCGCGTCATACGCTGCACCACGATGGCGAGCAGCCCGCGCTCGATCAGCAGGACGCCAAGCCCCAGAAAAAACCAGCTGGCCAGCCAGACTCGCGAAAACATCACTTCGAGACGCGCGAAAAAAACCAGCGCGAGCGCCGCCAGAACAATCAGCGACCAGCCGCCCGCAAGTCGGAAGCCGTTGGACAGCGGCTGGCGGAAGGCGTTGACGTGATTGATGTCCAGCGCCTGAAACATCAGGACCGCAATCAGCGACACAACCGGAACGGCAATGCCATAGGCGACGCTGAAACCGACCACCGGCACCACATAAAACGCATGCACCAGAAATCCGGTGAGCGCCAGCAGCACCATCTCCAGCATGCGCACCATTCCGGCAAGCACAATCGGCGAGGTGGCGGGAGCGGCATCAGCACCCATCATGGTCTCGGCCAGAGCAACGATGCGCGCGACATTGGGCTTGCTGGCATCGCCAGCAGGCGAGGAGCCGGGCTGCGGCGCAAGCGCCTGAATGTCTTTGGGTGAGAAGGCTGCCATAGTGTATTCCGGTGGTGTCGTAAAAATCAGCGGCGTGCCCGTGGGGTCACGCGGCCTTGTGCGCAAGCCTTGCAGGCGCCTGGCGGCGGCAGGCGATTGCCTCGCGGTAGCCAGCCAAAACGGCGTCAGCCATGTTGCTGATGGAGAAGCGCTGCTCGACAAACGCGGCAAGACTGGCCGCCTCGACCGCGCAGCTCGCCGGATCAACCGCCAGCATGTGCAGCATGCGCAGTTTCAAAACCTCCGCGTCGTTCGGCGGGATAAGGCGCGCGCTGAACGGCCCGAATATTTCCGGAATGCCACCGGCATTGGTCGATATCAGCGGCATGCGCGCGCCAGCCGCCTCAAGCACCACATAGGGCAGCGACTCAGCCCGGGAGGGCACCACCATGATGCGGCCAAGCTTGAAGGCCTCGCGGGCGGGCATGGGACCGGCAAATGCAATCTGGCCGTTCAGGCCCAGCCGCGTCGCCTGTGCTGCCAGCATGGCCTGATCGGGCCCCGAGCCAACCAGCACGGCGCGCGCGCGAATGCCAGTGCTGTCGCGCACGCCCGCAAGCGCCTCAATCAGCGTGTCAATGCCCTTGGCGGCGCGCAGTTCGCCGACATAGAGAAAATCCGCCGCGCCGGCATCAGGCTCCACCGGGATGAACTCGCAGGGCGATATGCCGTTGACGATGACGCGGGAGAGCGCCCGCGTCGCCCCGACATAGTCCTTGAAGCGGCCCTCGATGAAAGCGCTCTCAAACAGGAAAATATCGGTTGTGGACGCCAGCAGGCGCTCGATCGTCATGTAGACGCGGTGAATATTGCTGCCAGGCTGATAATTGAAACTGCCGCCATGCGGGGTGTAGGCGCGGATCGCGCCCGAGGCACCGGGCAGAAGGCCGGGCAGGCGGGCATAGACAGCGCCTTTTGATCCGTGGCCATGCACCACATCAGGATTTGCGGTGCGGATGACATGACGCACATGCGCCACCGCGCCCAGATCGCTGAAGTGCGGATTGCGCCGCATCGGGATGCGGGAAATGCCAAGCGCCAGAGAGGCGCGCAACTCGCCGAGCGTGTCGTCAGCCCGCGCGCCGCCGGTCTGGCTGTCAGCGATCATGCCGACTGCGTGGCCGCGCGCCACCTGTTCGCGCGCAAGGTCAGTGACATGGCGGAACAGGCCGCCGAGCGGTGCCCTCAGCACATGCAGAATCCGCAACGGCTTGTCTGGTGTTTCGCGCGCTTGCTTCACTGCGGCCTCATGCATGTCTCGTGTGCTTTCGCAATTGTGTCTGTGTTCCTGTCAGAGGAAGCGTTCACGCACCGTGACCGTGTCGCCGGGTCGCAGGAGATAGCTCAGCGGCACAGTGCCGGTCACGGACTGGCCGTCGATGACGCGCGTGATGTCCGCGCCCTTGTTCCAGCCGCGTGGCGTGTAGCCGCCCGCAATGGCGATGGCATTCTGCACGCTCATGCCATTGACGAAAGGATATTGCCCGGCTGTCGTGACCTCGCCGATGATGAAGAAGGGCCGGAAGGCCTCAACCTCGACCGCCACGCGCGGCTCGCGCAAAAAGCCTTCCTTCAGCCTGGCCTCAATGCCGCGCTCCAATGCCTGGGTGGACTGCCCGACTGCGCGCACCGAGCCGATCAGGGGCATGGCAATATTGCCGCTGCCATCAACGCTGTAGGAGTTTGACAGCGAGTCCTGGCCAAACACGATGACGCGCAGCCGGTCGCCGCTGGCTAGTGTGTAGGGCGCGTGCGCCTGCGCATCCAGCAGCTCGGAGCGGTAATTGGGCGGGGCGCAGGCACCAAGCTGCGCTGCGAGCGCCAGCGCCAGAAATTTAACCATCAAACGCATTGTCGGAGCACCACTCAAGAAAACTGACTGGCACCATGCTTATGCGTTCATGGTTAAGAAAGGCTGACCCTCCGCCTGTGCGGCGTAGTTAACCCCCTCTCAACCATAAGTCGTTAAAACTTGGCGAGGAGCGGGGTGTGGAGTCTGCAATGCCAATTTCATCAGGAGGCGACAGGCCGGAGACTGCGGGGCAGGGGGACATTGACCTGCGCCAGCTGATCGGCGGGCTTGGGCGCAAAAAATGGTGGATTATCATCCCGACGCTGGCAACGCTCGGGCTTACCTTCGCCGCAGTCAGTCTGATCAAGCCGCGCTACACCGCCGAGGCCAAGGTGCTGCTGGAAAACCAGGATTCATTCTATACACGGCCGGACAAGGAGCCGCGCGACCAGCAGCAGACACTGGATCCCGAAGCGGTGCAGAGCCAGGTGCAGCTCGTGACCTCGCGCGATCTGGCGCGGCAGGTTGTCCAGAAGCTTGAGCTGCTGAAAAGCCCGGAATTCGACACCCTGCTCAAGGGCATTGACCCGCTGACCCGCGTGCTGATCCTGCTGGGACTGCAGAAAGACCCGGCGTCGATGGCGCCGGAGGATCGCGTCCTCGAAACCTATTTTAACAAGCTCACGGTATTTCCGGTTGCCAAGACGCGCGTGCTGACGGTGGAGTTTGTGGCCACATCGCCCGAGCTTGCGGCCGAAGCCGCCAATGCGATTGCCGAACTCTATTTGAAGGCCCAGGAGGACGCCAAACGCAGGAGCGCAAAAACCGCAGCCGGATGGCTGCTGGCGAATATCGAGGACCTGCGCACAAAGGTGCAGCAGGCCGAGTCGCAGGTCGCCGATTTCCGTGCGCGGAGCGGCCTGCTGCTTGGTGCCAACAACACCATGATAACCAACCAGCAGCTGGCCGAACTCAACACGCAGCTGTCCACCGCGCGCGCCGCCCAGTCCGAGTCGCAGGCCAAGGCCCAGCGCCTGACCGAGCTGCTGCGGCAGGGCCGGGTGTCCGAGGTCTCGGATGTCGTCAAGGACGACCTGATCCGGCGGATCAGCGAGCAGCGTGTGACGCTGAAAGCGCAGCTGGCTCTAGAATCGCGCACTTTGCTGCCGGGCCATCCGCGCATCAAGGAAATGCAGGCGCAGCTTGCCGATGTCGAAAATGAAATGCGCCGGGCGTCGGAAAAGGTCGGACACGCGCTTGAGGGCGATGCCAAGGTCGCCGCCGCGCGGCTGCGCAGCATTGAGGCGGCGCTCGACGCGCAGAAAAAAGTTGCGGCGGCGGGCGATGGAGAAGATGTGCAGCTGCGCGCCTATGAGCGCGAGGCCAAATCGTCGCGCGAGCAGCTTGAGTCCTATCTCGTCAAATACCGCGAAGCCAGCGCCCGCGACGTGGCCAATGCGGCTACCGCTGACGCGCGCATCATTTCGCGCGCCGTCGCGCCGCAGCTGCCGTCTTTCCCCAAGAAAGTGCCGATGCTGCTGATCGGCGGTCTTGGCGCTCTGTTCCTGTCGGCAGGGATGGTGCTGGCGCGCCTGTTGCTGTCCGGCAAGGCGCTCGTACCAGCCGCGCTGCTTGCCCGCGGCGAGGAAGTGGCGGGCGTTGTGCCAGCCGAGGCAGCACAGCCCCTCGCCACGCTGGCGGCTGTTATTCCGCCGCCGCCCGAACCGGCGCACACCCTTGTGCTGGCGCAAGGCACTGTGGACCCCATCAAAGCCGCCGATCCGGTTATTGCTGCCCAGCTCCCGACCTTGCAGGCTACGTCCAGCATGCTCGTGCAGGTTCCGCCCGCCCCGCCGCGCGATGCCGGGGCCGCCCCGGTGGAGTCGCCGGTGGTTGAGGCCCATGCCATAACCAGCCGGTCCGAGCCGCCTGCAACGCCATTGAGCGGCCTCGTGCGGGTGGTTCGCAACCTGCGTGAGGGCGAGGCGCAGCACCAGAGCGGGCTGTGCATTCTGGTCACTGGCCCGGCCCGCGCCAATGGCGCGACCAGCACCGCAATCAGCCTTGCCAGGGCCTTGGCGCAGGAAGCGCGGGTGGTAATTGTCGATCTTGACCTCGCCGCTCCCGGTCTTGACGCCCTTGTCGCGGAAACCGGCGATCTTGACGCGCCGGCCGGCCTGACAGATCTGATTGCAGGCGAGGCCGCCTTCAGTGACGCGCTGCACAGGGATGCCGGCTCAAAGCTGCATGTTGTGCCGGCCGGTTGCGCTGCCCTGGCGCCGGGCGGGCATGCGGCCGAACTCACCCGCATCGTGCGCGCCCTGCAGCAGGCCTATGACTATGTTGTCTTGGATGCCGCCGCCCCGGTGGCGCAGCCACAGTCGCTGGAATTTGCAAAACTGGCGCGGGCCGTGGTGATTGTCGCGCCGGATCCGGAAAATTCCGCCGATGAAATCGTCGCTTTGCTCCAGCAGCTGCCGGGCGGCGAGACCTGCGAAACACTGATTTTCACGCCGCCGCCCCTTGGCCGCAAGGCGCTGGACGCAGCGGCGTGATTTGAACTGACGCCCTCAGTCTGATGGGCCTCTGCTCTTTGTGGCATTGGCGCGCGCCTTGCGCAGGCGCTCCACAAGACGCCAGGCCAGTGGCGAATCCTTGATGGCGCGTTTCAGCTGCCGCTTGCCAGCCTTGACCGCATACAGGGCCCAGCCTGCCGCACTAAGCGGCACATAGAGATCAAATAGCGGCTCCTGCGTATCACACCATGTCTCCTTGTAGCGCGCCGCGCCCACCCCCAGATCGAACGTGTGCAGGCCCGCGCTGCATTTGGTCTGGATCAGCCAGCTGAGCAGCAGCTCGCCGGGCGAATTGCGGGTGAGCGCGGGGTCAAGATCAAACGAGTTGAACATGCCGCTGAACCGGCCCTGATGGGTTGCGCCGCCAAAGGTCGCGATGATGCGCTCGTCCAGCTTCATCGCATATAGTTCGATGCCGCCCTTGCCCTGAGCCGCAAAATCCAGCGCGCCTTGCTCCAGAAAAGCTTCGGCGGCAAGATCGGCGAAACAGTTTCTGATCCCCATCTCCTGCATGCGCCGGGCTTTCTGCTCTCCGAAAGCCTGCAATATCTGGCGCGCCGTATCCGCGTCCTGTGCGGTGACTAAGCTGACTTTGCCGATCGCCGCCAGGCGGCGTTCTTTGGCGCGCATTTTTTTGCGGGCCTCGCCGGTGGTTCTGGATATCAAGAATGCCTCTGCGTCTCGCTCCAATGCCGTGCGGTATCCCTGCACGGGGGCGGCCTGCCCGCCCAGCGCGCGCAGGGGATTGGCCGTGCCGTTCCAGCTTTCGGGCTGATTGACCAGCGCGAGCAGATCGATGCGCTCGGGCGCCTGGCGCGCCGTCTCTTGCAGCCAGTGGCGCAACTCGTCGGCCGCAAAACTGATGCCGGGACGAAACAGGCCAAAAGTAAAATTGGCGTCCTTGCCGCCGGGAAACTCCGCCAGCCGCAGTGGCCCGCGGTTCATCACGCCGAGCGGCAGCAGGCCAATGGGATCACCCGACGCGTCATAGGCGACGCTGACCAGAGGCCGGATGTTCCGGGCGCGCCCGATTGTCGTGAGCCAGGGCAACAGCCAGGCCTGCGTCTGATAGGCGGAGGCGGGCGCACAGGCCTCGAGCTCTTTCCAGGATTCCCGCGCGGCGGATGGGTCACTGAAGACAGTTACGCGCGCGATACCGGCGCAGGACCGGAAGGGCGCGTCTACGGCAGGCCGCCCCGGATATGCGGACGCGGCAGCAAAGCTGTTGGTCATATCTCTAAAAACCCTTGAAGCAATACCTGTACGGAAATCTCGGGCAGCGTAGCAAAGGAAGGTCAACGAATCTTTGCTATTGCTCGAAGCCGGGTGATTTGGATCCGGACAGGCGAGGGCCAGGACAAGGCATGCGGAATTTTTTGATCGGCGCCGGACTTTCGGTATTGAGCGCCACCCGCGTTCACCGGCTGGCGCAGCCTGTGACCCGGGGCATTGGCGCCGTTCTGATGTTTCATCATGTGCTGCCGTTTGCGCCCGCAACGCCGGGCTTTGCGCCAAACCGCCTGCTGGAGATCACACCGGCGTTTTTCGAGGCGGTGATCGCCAAGGTCCGCGCCCTTGGTTTTGAAATTGTCACACTGGACGAGGCGGTTGAGCGCGTTTCCAGGGCCGCTGAGGGGCGGCGGGTCAAGCCGTTTGCCGCGCTGACTTTTGATGACGGCTACCGCGACAACCGCGATTTTGCCTTGCCGATCCTGCGCAAACACTCTGCGCCCTTTACGCTGTTTGTCACCACAGGCTTTGCTGATCGCACTGCCCGCCTGTGGTGGCTGGAGCTGGAAGAGGCGGTGCGGCGCAGCGCTGCGACGGATAAAACGCGTGTATTCAATCAATTATACTGGAAATTTCGTGCAATGCCGGAGGATGAGGCCATGGCTGGGATTGCGGCCCTCAGCGTCACACATGACGTTGACCCGCTCAGCTTTGCCCGCGAACTCTGCATGGACTGGGCCGAGCTTGCTGAAATGGTGCAGGAGCCACTGTGCACGATCGGTGCGCATACGCTGACACATCCAAGGCTGGCCAAATTCGATGGTGCCAAAGCGCATGAGGAAATGGAACTAAGCCGCAGTATCATATTGGAAAAATTGGCGGTTTTCCCGCGCCATCTCGCCTATCCTGTGGGCGACCCAACTTCGGCAGGCCCGCGCGAATTCGCGCTTGCCCGCCAGCTTGGCTACACCAGCGCGGTGACCACGCGCCCCGGCATGATTTTTCCCCAGCATGCCGAGCACCTGACTGCGCTGCCGCGCGTGTCCATCAATGGCAACTGGCAGGACATTGGCTTTGTCGAAGTGTTGTTGTCAGGCGCGCCCTTTGCGCTGTGGAACCGGGGGCGGCGCGTGAATGCCGGCTAGCTCTTGCGCCCGCGCGCAATCCAGCTGATCAGCGGCATCATTGGCAGGACCCAGAACAGGCCGAGTATTGCATATAATACCGGTTGCAGCCAGCCGGGTGCGTCCTGCACCGGACGCGACTGCGCCAGCGCCATGGCGATGAGAGCGTAGAGCACAACGAAGGCGATCATCAAAATTCCGCCAAGCAGGGCGCGGTTGCGGCGGGTCATCGGTCATGTCCTTGGGGGCAGGGTGCGGCAGCGCGCGTCATTTACGCAGGCGGCGTGTCAGCTTATGTCACGCGCAACCCATCAGAAATCAAGCTGCTTGAGGCATGCCCAATGGCCGCACCCGTAAACCAGACCGCCAACTATGCCGCCATCCGCCGGTGGCTGTGGATTGTCGCGGCGCTGGTGTTTGGCATGGTGGTGGTGGGCGGGGCGACGCGGCTGACTGAATCGGGCCTGTCGATCACCGAATGGAAGCTCGTTACCGGCATGCTGCCGCCGCTTGGCGAGGCAGCGTGGCTGGCCGAATTCGACAAGTACAAGCAGATACCGCAGTTCGCGCAGCTTTTTCCTGACATGACGATCGGCGGCTTCCGCATCATCTATTTTTGGGAATGGGGGCACCGCTTGCTCGGGCGCCTGCTGGGCTTCGCCTTTGCCGTGCCGCTGGCCTGGTTTTGGTGGCGCGGGCGCCTGACCGTCGGCTTGAAGGTCAAGCTGCTGGCCCTGCTGGCGCTGGGCGGGCTGCAAGGTGTGGTGGGGTGGTGGATGGTGCAATCGGGACTGGCTGAGCGCGTGGAAGTGTCGCAGTACCGCCTGGCGCTGCACCTGCTGCTGGCGTCTGTCACATTTGCCGCGCTGGTGTGGGTGGCGACCGGGCTGCGGCCTGTGGCCGCCGAGGCCGGGCCGCTGCGGCTGCGCCTGACGGCCTTCGCGCTGCTGGGGCTGACGCTGGTCCAGATAGGCCTCGGCGCGCTGGTCGCCGGTTTGCGCGCCGGGCTGACCTACAACACCTGGCCGCTGATGGACGGGCGGCTGGTCCCGCCATGGGCGGACCTGACGCGGCAGTCGCCGGGCTGGAGCAACCTGTTCGAAAACGTCACGACTGTGCAGTTTGACCACCGCATGACCGCCTATGCGCTTCTGGCGCTGGCGCTGTGGCACGCGTGGGATGCCAGACACACGCTGCCGGGCACCGGCACAGCGCGGCGGGCTGCCGTGGTGGCCGGGCTGGTGCTGGTGCAGGCGGCGCTGGGCATTGCCACGCTGCTGCTGGCCGTG
>JANLPP010000498.1:0-2705 GCA_031367295.1 Hyphomicrobiales bacterium
TTGGCGATAGCACCGCGCTTGACGCCGGCATGATCGCGGCAGCCCAGGCCGTTGAGCATTATGAAATGGCGCGTTACGGGGCGCTGAGGACATGGGCCGAAGAGCTGGATATGAACGAGGCCGCCGACTTGTTGGAAGAAACGCTGCTCGAAGAGCGCGGCACGGATCAGCTCCTGACCAAACTCGCGGAAGCCAAGATCAATCTGAAAGCGGCCTGATCATTCGACCGCATGTGACGCATTCAGCCTTTTGCCAACGCGCAGTTGCCAGGGTGTTTTCATGGGAACTTTGCGCGCTGGAATGCGTTCAAACAATGGCGGCGCGGAAATCCGCGCCGCATCTATTGATCTGGATCAGGAGGCTGTCATGAACGGTATTGTCTATCTTGTCGGGCTGGTCGTCGTTGTTCTGGCAGTCCTTTCATTTGTCGGACTGCGTTGATTTCTGCCCCGCGGATTTAACTTTGCAGACCCGCCGTCAGGTGGCGCAGCGAAAGGAACAGCACATGACCAGCACCGAGCATAGCAGAACATACACCGATCTCCCGTCTGTAATTGCCGGAGAAACCGGGCATGCCGCCTACGTCGACTGGGGAGCGATTCTTGCAGGTGCCGTGGTTGCCGCAGCAATTTCCACGCTCTTCACTACATTTGGCGCCGCCATCGGATTGGCTGCGGTTTCGCCGTTCTCGGGCAAGGGCTTTTCCGCAACCGCTATGGGCGTTGCAACAGCGCTGTGGGTTCTCTGGATAGCCGTATCGAGTTTTGTAGCGGGGGGATATCTCGCGGGCCGCATGCGCCGCCGCATCCATGATGCCAGCGAGCATGAGAGCGATGTCCGCGATGGCGCGCATGGCTTGATCGTCTGGGCCATCGGCGCCCTGCTGATCGCGTATCTGGCAACGGCGACCGTCGTCGGCTTGACCAAAGCTGCCGCCGGGGCCGCCTCGGGCGGCGCGGCAGCGATGATGGCGGGAACGGGACAAAAAATGGCTGAAGTGGGCGATCCGCTGAGCTACGCCGCCGACCGGCTTTGGCGACCAGCGTCGCCTTCAACATCCGGCGCAGGCGCAGGCGCGGATGCGGTCCGGCTGGATGGCGCCCGCATCCTCGCGACCAGCGCTGCAAATGGTTCAATAAGTGAAGATGACAAAGCCTATCTTGTTGCCCGGATAGCTTCGCATACCGGCGTGAGCGCGCAAGAAGCCGGCAAGCGTGTGGACGATACCATTGCGCAAATCAATGCTGGCGCGGAAAAACTGCGGCAGGCGGCAGAGACAGCGCGCAAGACTGGCGTTCTCGTTGCTTTCCTCACCGCCGCGTCGCTTGCTGTCAGCGCCGCTGCTGCTTGGTGGGCTGCCACTATGGGCGGGAAACATCGCGATGAAGGCGTCGGCTTGAGTCATCTCATGGCCTGGCACTGACTATCAAAACTCAAATCGATACATAAAACAGGAGGCTGATATGGGACGTGGAATCTTGTTGTGGATGCTGGGCATACCGCTGCCAATCATTCTGCTGCTGGCATTTTTCCGGCATTGAACAGACGAATGCGAATGTGCGTGCGCGCGCGCGCCAAACCGCGACAGCTTTCGAAAGGTAAACGATTGTAGTTTGTGATGACGACCACCAGCAAAATAACCGGGCAGCAGCCCTAAGTCCTGGCCGGACTTGGTGCCGCCGCCAAGGCAGGCGGGCAATAGCCCAATCAGGATTGGCCTGACAACGACGCCGCGCAATGCGCCAGTGACGGCAAATGTGGCGCAGGAAGTCGATGCCGCAACGAAGGTTCTGCGCCAAGGCGCAACACTTAAAAACCAGGGAGCCGCCAAGGCTGTCCGAACGTTGCCCGACCGCGCCCACAAATGCGGAAAATAAGGCGCGTGGCTCTGTGGTTTGACTCCAAACAGCGGCGTGTTGCCGCCGCTGTGTGGTTAGGGGCCGTCAGAAAATAGTTGAATCGTTTTCTGTTGCGAAGGTTTAGGGGGATTCCTGTTTGCGGCGCTGCGTCGTAGCTTTAGGGATGATTGATCCGTGTTGAAGACTTTCGGCGTGTCGTAGCGCGCCAGAGCTTCATCCAGCGCGGCGATGCAAAAGCCCGTGTCCATTGTGTTTGACAGACGCCATAGGCGAGCGAAGCGACGCCGTCGTAAGATGGCTATGGCCAGAACCGCGCGGCTCGCCCAATCAATCACCGCCGCCAGATAGAGAAAGCCATGCGCCATCGGGATATAGGGGATGTCCATCGCCCACACAGCATCCGCCGCGAGCCGTAAAACGGCAGCTTGAGATGCAGGTCGTCAAGCCGGCGCATCAGCGCCAGATCGCGCGCCGCCGTTGCGGATTGGGGCCGGTGGACGCCAGAGCGCGCCAGCGCCAGCAGTTCGCACTGGCGGCGCACCGACAGATCGTCCCTGGCCACGTCAATCATGGCCCTGCGGTCCGGCAGGCTCATCGCCCGGACCTCCTCGCCAAAAAATCCCGTTCCATCCCCGGGTCAAAGCCCGGGGACCAGATGGCCAATCTTGGCGTAGAGTTTGGCCGCCTCGCGTTCGCGTTCCTCCGCGCTGTCGTCCGGGCCGCTCGCGCCGCGCGCGAAAAGGCTCGCGGCGTTGTCGAGCAGCTGCTTCTTCCAGGTGTAAATCTGGTTGGGATGCACCCGTGGCGCTTGGCCAGTTCGGGAACCGTCGCGTCCTCGCGCAAAGC
>JANLPP010000167.1:0-21076 GCA_031367295.1 Hyphomicrobiales bacterium
TCAAGGTCGGCATATGTGGCAGGTTTTCTGGCGGGCGCGGTCATCGGTAACACACCGCCTTCACCGCCCGCACCACTTCCCCGACATTCGGCAGCGCCAGTTTTTCCAGGTTCGCCGCATAGGGCATCGGCACATCCTTGCCGGTGATGCGGATCACCGGGGCGTCCAGATAGTCGAACGCGCCCTCCATGATCACGGCGATAATCTCAGCTCCGACGCCCGACTGCGCCCAGCCTTCTTCCACGGTCACGCAGCGGCCGGTCTTCATTACGCTCGCAACAATCGCATCCTTGTCCATCGGGCGGATGGTGCGCAAGTCGATGATCTCGACATCGATGCCTTCCTTCTCCAGTTCGGCGGCGGCCTTGAGAGCATAGGTCATGCCAATGGACCAGGTGACGATGGTGGCGTCCTTGCCGGAGCGCGCCACGCGCGCCTTGCCGATGGGCACGAGGTAATCGTCAATCTTCGGCACTTCAAACGACTGGCCATACAAAATCTCGTTTTCGAGAAACACAATCGGGTTGGGGTCGCGGATGGCGCTCTTCATCAGGCCCTTGTAGTCGGCGGCGGTAAAAGGCGCGACGACCTTGAGGCCCGGCACGTTGGAATACCACGCCGTGTAGTCCTGCGAATGCTGCGCGCCCACCCGCGCCGCCGCGCCATTGGGGCCGCGGAAAACAATCGGCGCGCCCATCTGGCCACCCGACATGTAAAGCGTTTTGGCGGCCGAATTAATGATCTGGTCAATCGCCTGCATGGCGAAATTCCAGGTCATGAATTCGACGATGGGGCGCAGGCCGGACATCGCCGCGCCCACCGCAATGCCGGCGAATCCGTGCTCGGTGATCGGCGTGTCGATGACGCGCTTTGCGCCAAACTCCTGCAAAAGACCTTGCGTGATTTTATAGGCGCCCTGATACTCCGCGACCTCCTCGCCGATAATAAACACATCCGGGTCGCGGCGCATTTCCTCGGCCATGGCGTCGCGCAGCGCCTCGCGCACGGTCATGGTCATGAACTGCGTGCCCGGCGGCACGTCGCTGGCGCTGGCGGCCTGCGGGGCTGGCGGAGCGGTATGGACAGCCGGGGCAGAAACCGCAGGCGCGGTTGTGGCGGGCGCGGCGGCTTTGGGCGCGGGCGCGGGCGCGGCAGCGGCATTGGCGTCTTCGCCATCGCCGATAATCACCGCTATCGGCGTGTTGACGGCAACATTGTCGGTGCCGTCAGCGACCAGGATTTTGCCCAGCACGCCCTCGTCAACGGCTTCCACTTCCATCGTCGCCTTGTCGGTTTCGATCTCGGCGAGAATGTCGCCGGACTTGATGCGGTCGCCCTCTTTCTTCAGCCATTTGGCAAGCTTGCCCTGCTCCATGGTGGGCGACAGGGCGGGCATGAGAATATTGGTCGGCATGGCGGATTTCCTGAAATTACATCAGTTCGAATTTATAGGCGAGCAGAAGCACACAGCAGGCGGCAAGTCCGGCCAGCATCACACCTTGCGCCACCCGGCGCAAACTGGACAGCGGCCCAAACATTGCTTCCCGTTCCAGCTCGGCCCGCTGGCGCGCGGCGCGGCTGTCCAGAAAGCGCCAAAGCCCGGCAAAATAAAAGCGCATCTCACGCGAGACTTGCCAGAACCACCCGCCAAACAAGGCCGCAACGGCGACAGCAAGAAAGATTGCGTAAAGATCGAATCCCTCGCTCATGACGCATCCTGCCCCGCTACAGCAGGATATCGGTATACAGCTCGCTCGCATCCGGCTCGGGATTCTGCGTGGCAAATTCCGCTGCGTCGGCTACAATGGAGCGCACCTTGGCATCAATCTGCTTCAGGTCGTCTTCGCTCGCCTGCGCGCTTTTCAGCAGCCGCGCCCGCACCTGCTCGATGGGATCATTCTCGTCCCGCATTTTCTGCACCTCTTCCTTGGTGCGGTATTTTGCCGGGTCGGACATCGAGTGTCCGCGATACCTGTAAGTCTGCATTTCAAGGATGAAAGGGCCATTGCCGTCGCGGCACCATTTGATCGCATGATCCGCCGCCGCCTTGACGGCGCGCACGTCCATGCCATCCACCTGCTGGCCGGGAATATTGAAGGACGCGCCGCGTTTGGAAAAATCCATCATGGCGGAGGAGCGCTCAACCGAGGTGCCCATGGCGTAGCGGTTGTTTTCGATAACGTAGACGACCGGCAGCTTCCACAGCTCGGCCATATTAAAGCTCTCATAGACCTGGCCCTGGTTCGACGCGCCGTCGCCAAAATAGGTCATCGAGACATTGCCGTTGCCGCGGTAGTGATGCGCGAAGGCAAGGCCGGTGCCGAGCGACACCTGCGCGCCGACAATGCCATGGCCACCATAAAACTGTTTCTCTTTCGAGAACATGTGCATGGATCCGCCCTTGCCCTTGGACAGGCCGCCCCGCCGCCCGGTCAGCTCGGCCATGACGCCGGAGGGGTCCATGCCGCAGGCAATCATGTGGCCATGGTCGCGGTAGCCGGTGATGACCGCGTCGCCTTTGCGCGCCGCCATCTGCATGCCGACGACAACCGCTTCCTGCCCGATGTAGAGATGGCAGAAACCGCCGATCAGGCCCATGCCGTACATCTGGCCGGCCTTCTCCTCAAAGCGCCGGATCAGCAGCATCTCGCGATAGGCGTGCAACTCCTGCTCTTTGGAAAAATCCGCGATGTTGGATTTTGCCACCGGGGTGGTGGCTTTGGTTTTGCTGGAGGCGGCTGCTGACATGGATTTCCCCGCTCGCACTGGCCGGTGATGACGCGGCGCTCATTACCGAAGCTAATGCCAATTACCGCGAGCGATTGCAAGCGGGCTGGCCATGCTTCGCGCACAGCCATGCGATTTCGCGGAAGCTGAGGACCTGGCGGAGCGTTCGGCCGCCGGCCGGCTTTCGATGCCGGGCAAAGCCGCTGCTTAACTCTGGCGTTGCGGTCGTTCACCGGGCTGGCCGTCAGTCCAGCCATGCCGTCAGCCAGCCAGCGCCCGGTCAATCGCAGCCGCGACCGCGGCCACCGGCAGCATCCCGTCCACCGTCTTGAGCGCGCCTTTGCCCGCATAATAACCGGACACCGGCGCGGTCTGCGCCTTGTAGGCATCGAGCCGGATCTTGAAGCTCCCGGGATTGTCATCGGCGCGCACCGTGCCGCCAGCCTTGATGGTATCGTCGGCGCGCTTCACGATGCGGGCCAGCAGCGCGCGTTCGTCTACCTTCAGCTCAACCACTGCATCGAGCTTCATGTGTTTGCGGTCCAGCATCGCGTCCAGCGCTTGCGCCTGAGCCACCGTGCGCGGGAATCCATCGAGGATAAAACCGCCCTTCGCGTCGCTTTCATCGATCCGGTCCGCCACGATGCCGACGACCACTTCGTCCGACACCAGCTGCCCTGAATCCATTATCGCCTTGGCCTGCCGCCCGATGGCTGTGCCGGCCTTGACTGCCGCCCGCAGCATGTCACCCGTGGACAATTGCGGAATGCCAAATTTCTCCGCGAGGCGCGCGGACTGCGTGCCCTTGCCCGCGCCTGGTGGCCCCAGCAAAATCAGCCTCATGTTTCCTCACCCCGTTTGGCGCAGTGCTGATCTATGCGGGCCCGCAGGCCCCGCGCGCCAGCTTCAGCGCTTGCTTCCCCGCAGCTTGGCCTTCTTGATGAGGCCCTCATATTGATGCGCCTGCAAATGCCCGTGGATTTGCGCGACTGTGTCCATGGTGACGCTGACCACGATCAGCAGGGACGTGCCGCCAAAATAGAACGGCAGCGCCCAATAGGAAATCAGGAATTCCGGCAACAGGCAAATCAGGGAAAGATAGGCCGCGCCAAGGCAGGTGATGCGCAGCAGAATCGCGTCGAGAAATTTTGCCGTGCGCTCGCCCGGGCGGATGCCGGGAATGAACCCGCCGTGCTTCTTGAGATTGTCCGCAGTGTCCGTCGTGTTAAGCACGATGGCCGTGTAGAAGAACGCGAAAAACACGATCAGCGCCACATACATCAGCATGTAGAGCGGCTGGCCGTGACCAAGATAAATCGACACCGTTGCCAGAAACCCGGTGCCGCCCGAAGCCTGCGAGAAGTTGGCGATGGTGGTGGGCAGCAGCAACAGGGACGATGCGAAAATCGGCGGAATGACGCCCGAAGTATTGAGCTTCAGCGGCAGAAACGAGGTCTGCGCCTCTGACACCCGGTTGCCGACATTCTTCTTGGGGTAGGTAATCAGCACGCGGCGCTGCGCCCTCTCCATGAACACGATGAACGCGATGACGGCGATCGACATGATGACAACGAAAAACAGCAGGGCTGTCGAAATCTGCTGGTTGCGCGCCAGCTCCAGCGTGTTGATGATGGCGGAGGGGAAAGCCGCGACGATGCCCGCGAAGATAATCATCGACGAGCCGTTGCCGACACCGCGCGAGGTGATCTGCTCGCCCAGCCAGACCATGAACATGGTGCCGCCGGTGAGTGTGATGACGGTAGAAATACGGAAGAACCAGCCGGGATCGGAGACAACGCCCGCCTGCCCCTCAAGCCCGACAGCAATGCCATAGGCCTGAAACGTGGCGAGCACGACGGTGAGGTAACGCGTGTACTGGTTGATGACCTTGCGGCCCGCCTCGCCTTCCTTTTTCAGCGTCTCAAGCTGCGGCAGCACCGAGGTCAAAAGCTGGAGAATGATCGAGGCGGATATGTACGGCATGATGTTGAGCGCGAAAATCGCCATGCGCTGCACCGCGCCGCCCGCGAACATGTTGAACAGCTCCAGCACGCCCTGGCGCGAGCCGGTAAAATTTGCCTCGAACGCCGCCGGGTCAATGCCGGGCAGCGGAATATAGGTGCCCAGCCGGTAGACGATCAGCGCGCCCAGCGTAAACCAGATGCGTTTCTTGAGTTCCTCAGCCTTGCCGAAGGCGGAGAAATTAATGTTCGCTGCTAATTGTTCGGCTGCCGATGCCATATTTCAAGCTCCCGAATCGTGAGACCGGCACCAAAAATGCCGGCCACGCGCAGTTCCAGCATGCAAAGAGGGTCCAGCATGCAAAGAGGGGCGCGGCGGGCCTCAGGCCCGCGCGCGCCCCGTTGCGATCTATATGGGCATGCAAAACGAATTTGTCACGCCCTGCCACATCACGCTTTTTTCGGCTTGGCCTTCCTGGCGTTTTTCTCGGCCGTCGCGGTCTCGCGCGCCGCCGTCTTGGGCGAGGTCAGCAGCTTGACCGCGCCGCCAGCCTTCTCGATTGCCGCCACCGCGCCCTTCGACGCGCCAACAACCTCGAAATGCAGCTTGGCCGTCAGCTCGCCATTGCCCAGAATCTTGACACCGTCGCGCGGTTTCGAGCAGACGCCCGCCGCCACCAGCGCCGCAACCGTCACCGGCTGGCCCGCGTCCAGCAGCCTGGCCTCGACCGCTTCCTGGATGCGGCCAAGATTGACCTCGTTGTAATCGGTCGCATGGATATTGGTGAAGCCACGCTTGGGCAGGCGGCGATGCAGCGGCATCTGGCCGCCTTCAAACCCCTTGATGCGCACGCCGGTGCGGGCCTTCTGGCCCTTGTGGCCGCGCCCTGCGGTCTTGCCCTTGCCCGAACCGATGCCGCGTCCGACGCGCATACGGTCCTTGGAGGAGCCTTCGTTGTCCTTGATCTCATTAAGTTTCATGGCGCGGCCCTCACTGGCCTTCGACAATGCGGACCATGTGCGCGACGCTCGCGATCATGCCCCGGACTGCCGATGTGTCTTCAAGGGTCGAGCGGCGGCCGATCTTGTTCAGGCCAAGCCCGATCAAGGTGCCACGCTGCGCGCGCACACGCCCGATCGGGCTGCGCGTCTGCTCAACGGTGATGTGTTGTTTCGCTGACAATGTCATGAGCCTGTCTCCTTCGCTCAAGAATCAGCAGCGTCGGCGTCAACACCGTCACGGCGCGCCTGCAAGGTCGAAACCTTGATGGAGCGGCGGGCGGCGACAGAGCGCGGCGAGTCTTCGTGTTTCAGGGCGTCAAAAGTGGCGCGCACCATGTTGTAGGGATTCGAAGACCCCTGGCTTTTGGCCACAACGTCATGCATGCCAACCGACTCGAACACGGCGCGCATCGGGCCGCCGGCGATAATGCCGGTGCCGGCCGGCGCGGCGCGCAGGATGACCTTGCCAGCGCCGTGGCGGCCGTGCACGTCATGATGCAGGGTGCGGCCCTCACGCAGCGGCACGCGGATCAGGCCGCGCTTGGCCGCTTCGGTCGCCTTGCGGATGGCTTCCGGCACTTCGCGCGCCTTGCCATGGCCAAAGCCGACGCGGCCCTTCTGGTCGCCGACGACGACGAGCGCCGCAAAACCGAAGCGCCTGCCGCCCTTCACCACCTTGGCGACGCGGTTGATATGCACCAGACGGTCGACGAATTCGCTGTCGACCTCTTTTTCCCTGGGTTTGCGGTCGCGGTCGCGGCCTCCCCGTTCACCTTCTCTTGCCATAATATCCTGTCCGTCACTTGCGCGGCGCCTGCGCTCAGGCCGCCGCTCGCTCCGATTGTTTCAGATTTCCAAGCCTTTAGAAATCGAGGCCCCCTTCGCGGGCGCCCTCCGCCAGCGCCTTGACGCGCCCGTGATACATGTAGCTGCCCCGGTCAAACACAACCTGCTTGATGCCGGCCGCCGTCGCCTTGGCGGCGATCTGCTTGCCGATTTCCCGCGCCGAGGCAACCGTCGCGCCGGTCTTCATCGCCTCACGGTTAGGCTTTTCCAGCGACGAGGCGGAGACCAGAGTGGCGCCCTTCGCATCGTCAATGATCTGCGCGTAAATCTGTTCCGACGAGCGGAACACCGACAGACGCGGGCGGCCATAGGCGCGCTCGCGGATTGCCTTGCGCACCCGCGTGCCGCGGCTCACTTCGCCCTTGATATCCTTTGCCACAGCGGCGCTCCTTACTTCTTCTTGCCTTCCTTGCGGAAGATGAATTCGCCAGCATATTTGACGCCCTTGCCCTTGTAGGGCTCGGGGCCGCGATAGGCGCGGATTTCCGCCGCGACCTGGCCAACCTGGCGCTTGTCATTGCCGGAAATTGTCAGTTCCGTCGGCTTTGCCGCCGCAATCACAATCCCTGCCGGAATCGGAAACAGGATTTCATGGCTGTAGCCAAGCGACAGGTTGAGATTCTTGCCCGCCAGCGCCGCCTTGTAGCCGACGCCGTTGATCTCAAGCTTCTTCTCATAGCCCTTGGTCACGCCAACGACCAGATTGTTGATCTGCGCCCGTGACGTGCCCCACATGGAGCGGGCGCGCTTGGTTTCCGAGCGCGGCGCAACCTTGATCAGGTTGTCTTCCATCACCACCGAAACCTCCGGCGGCACAGTGAACTTCAGCTCGCCTTTGGCGCCCTTGACCGCAACATTCTGGCCATCAATTCTGGCGGTGACGCCAGCGGGAATCGCAATGGGCTTTTTACCGACACGAGACATGATTTTTTCCTTGTCCTGTCCGGTTAGAACACTTTGCAGAGCACTTCACCGCCGACATTCTGCTCGCGTGCAGAATGGTCAGCCATGACGCCCTTGGGTGTCGAGACGATGGTGATGCCAAGGCCATTATTGACGCGCGGCATGGCGTCCACCGCGCAATAGACGCGGCGGCCGGGCTTCGACACGCGCTCGATCAGCTTGATGACCGGCTCAGTGTCGTAATACTTGAGTTCTATATCGAACTCGGTGCGGCCGTTGCCGTGCTCGGTAGTCGAATAGCCGCGGATGTAGCCTTCATCCTTCAGCACATCAAGCACGTGGCCGCGCAGGCGCGAGCCGGGCGTGTTGACTTTGCCTTTGCGGCGCATCTGCGCATTGCGGATGCGGGTGAGCATATCGCCCAGGGGATCTGACATTGACATGATGCGTCCCCTTACCAGCTGGACTTGACGAGGCCGGGCACGAGGCCCGCGTTGCCAAGATCGCGCACGGCGATACGAGACAGCTTGAACTTGCGGTAGACCGAGCGCGAGCGGCCCGACACTTCGCAGCGGTTGCGGTAGCGCGCCGCCGACGAGTTGCGCGGCAGTTCCGCCAGACGCAGGCGCGCAGTGAAGCGCTCTTCCATCGGCAAAGCGGGATTCTCCGCCGCCGCCTTCAGCTTGGCGCGCTTGGCTGCGAACTGTTTGATCAGCCGGGCCTTGCGGTTGTTATTCTCGATTGCGCTCTTCTTAGCCATGAGCTCTCATCATCCTCTGGTGTCCGCGTTTGAATTTGGGTTGCCGCAAACTCACTGCCGGAACGGGAAGTTGAAGGCGCGCAGGAGCGCGCGCGCTTCATCGTCAGTCTTGGCGCTGGTGCATACGATGATGTCCATGCCGAGTACAGATTCTGTTTTGTCGTAATCGATCTCGGGGAACACGATGTGCTCCTTGAGGCCAATGGCGAAATTGCCTCTGCCGTCGAACGACTTCGGATTGCAGCCGCGGAAATCGCGCACCCGTGGCAGCGCCACCGTAATGAAGCGGTCGAGGAACTCATACATGCGCGTCTGGCGCAGCGTCACCTTCGCGCCGATCGGCATGTTCTCGCGCACCTTGAAGGTGGCGATGGCCTTGCGGGCGCGGGTGATGACCGGCTTCTGGCCCGCAATGAGAGCAAGATCGCCAGCGGCGGTCGTCACTTTCTTGGTGTCGTTGACCGCTTCGCCAACGCCCATGTTGAGCACGATCTTTTCAATGACCGGCACCTGCATAGCGTTCTTGTAGCCGAATTCCGCAATCATCTTGGCGCGAATCTCGTCATCGTACATTTTCTTCAGGCGTGGCTTGTAGCCCTTGGGCGCAGCCACAACCTTGCCCGCGGCGCCGGTGATCTCGCCACGCTTGGCCTTGGGCGCATTGGCGACCTTGGCGGAATCTTTCGGCGAGCCGGCCTTGGCGCCAGCGTCCTTGGCGGCGCCCTTGGGCCCGCCTTTGGGAGCGCCCTTGGCGTCCTTCTTGGTGTCTTTATCAGCCATCGATCAAATCTCCCGAAGCCTTGGCGAAGCGCACCTTGCGGCCGTCTTCGAGCGTCTTGAATCCGACGCGTGTCGGCTTGCCTGTCTTGGGGTCGGCAATCGCCAGATTGGAGAGGTGGATCGTGCTCTCTTTCGAGATGATCCCGCCCTCGGTCGTCTGGCTCTGGCGCGTGTGGCGCTTGACCATGTTGACGCCGCGCACAATCGCCTTCTCGTCTTTGGGGGCAACCGAAAGCACCTCGCTCACCTTGCCCTTGTCACGGCCGGCGAGCACGACGACCTTGTCGCCCTTCTTGATCTTCGCCGACATCACAGCACCTCCGGCGCAAGCGAGATAATCTTCATGTGGTTTTTGGCGCGCAGTTCGCGTGGAACGGGCCCGAAAATGCGCGTGCCGACCGGCTCTTTCTGGTTGTTGATCAAAACCGCTGCGTTGGTGTCAAAGCGGATGACCGAGCCGTCAGCGCGCACGATGGCCTTTGAGGTGCGCACAACCACCGCCTTCATGACGTCGCCCTTCTTGACCTTGCCGCGCGGAATGGCTTCCTTGATCGAGACGACAATAATGTCGCCGACCCCGGCGTAGCGGCGCTTGGAGCCGCCGATCACCTTGATGCACATGACGCGCCGCGCGCCGGAATTGTCGGCGACGTCGAGGGCAGTTTGCATCTGTATCATGGCGTTTTGCCTTTCGTGCCAGACAGGTTTCCGGGTATCCCGGACCTTGCCTGAAGGCGAGGGTTCGGCCCCGCCTCGTTGTTAAAATTCAGACTGCCGCTGGCGCGAGCACGGTCCAGCGTTTCAGTTTCGAGATGGGTTTGGTCTCTTCAATCGACACCGCGTCACCCACTTTGAACGACCCCGCCTCATCATGGGCGTGATAGTTCTTTGACCGGCGCACGGTCTTCTTCAGCACCGGATGGGTGAAGCGGCGCTCGACCTTGACGACCACAGTCTTGGCCTGCTTGTCACTGACGACGACGCCCTGGAGAATTCGCTTTGGCATGGTGTGTCCTCAGGCTTTCGGTGCTGCGGCAATGCGCTTTTGCGACGCAAGCGATTTGGCCCGCGCGATGTCGCGGCGAACCACACGCACCCGCGACACGTTTTCCAGCTGCCCGGTGGCGCGCTGGAAACGCAGGTTGAACTGTTCCTTCTTCAGCTTCAGGACTTCGTCCGAAAGCTGGTCTTCGCTCATGACCTTCAGGTCCGAGAGGCGCTGCTTCGATTTCATCAAACCTCTCCCTTATTCCGCTATGCGCTGAACGAAGCGCGTCTTGATCGGCAGCTTGGCGGCCGCCAGCTCCAGCGCCTCCCTGGCGATATTGACCGGCACGCCGTCAAGCTCAAACATGATGCGGCCCGGCGCAACGCGCGTCACCCACAACTCGGGCGCGCCCTTGCCTTTGCCCATGCGCACTTCGGTCGGCTTTTTCGACACGGGCACATCCGGGAAAACCCGAATCCAGACGCGGCCGGCGCGCTTCATGTGGCGCGTCAGGGCGCGGCGGGCCGCCTCGATCTGGCGGGCGCTGATACGCTCCGGCTCAATCGCCTTGAGGCCGAACTGGCCAAAATTCAGGGTGAATCCCGCCTTCGACTCGCCGCGGATCCGGCCCTTGAAGCCTTTGCGGAATTTTGTGCGTTTGGGTGACATCATTGTCGTTTACTCTTTTGCAATTCGGCGGCGGTCAGGCGGCGCTGCGGGGTTCACGGGGCCCTCGCGGACCGCGGTCCTCGCGCGGACTGCGCTCGTCGCGCTCGCGGCGCGGCGGGCGGTTCGCGCCGGGACCGCCATGGTCCTGCTCGGCCAGTTTCTTGTCCTGCGCCATTGGATCATGCGCCAGAATCTCGCCCTTGAAAATCCACACCTTGATGCCGCAGGTGCCATAGGCCGTGTGGGCCGTGGCGACACCATAATCAATGTCGGCGCGCATCGTGTGCAGCGGCACGCGGCCTTCGCGGTACCACTCAAGCCGCGCGATTTCCGCGCCGCCGAGACGGCCCGAGCAATTGATGCGGATGCCCTCCGCGCCAAGCCGCATGGCGGACTGCACGGCGCGCTTCATGGCGCGGCGGAAAGCGATGCGGCGCTCCAGCTGCTGCGCGATTGAGTCGGCCACCAGTGTCGCGTCAACCTCGGGCTTGCGCACCTCGACAATGTTGATGACCACTTCCGACGCGGTCAGCGCGGCGACGGTCTTGCGGATCTTGTCAATGTCCGCGCCCTTCTTGCCAATAACGACGCCGGGGCGCGCGGACTGGATGGTGACACGGCACTTCTTGTGCGGCCGCTCGATAATGATCTTGGAAATCGCCGCCTGCTTCAGGTCCTTCATCAGCACCGCGCGGATTTTCATGTCCTCATGCAGCAGCTTGCCGAACTCTTTCTTGCCGGCGTACCAGCGCGAGTCCCAGGTGCGGTTGATGCCGAGGCGCAGGCCGATTGGATTTATTTTCTGACCCATGGTCGTCTCCTCAGGCCTTGGCGGCGGCAGGTGCCGCTTCGACTTCGCGCACGACGATTGTCAGATGCGAAAACAGTTTTTCGATGCGGCCCGCCCGGCCCCGCGCACGCGGCGAAAACCGCTTCATCACCATGGCGCGGCCAACATGCGCTTGGCTGACGACGAGGTCGTCAACATCGAGATCATGGTTGTTCTCGGCATTGGCGATGGCGCTTTCCAGCGTCTTCTTCACTTCAACCGAAATGCGCTTGCGCGAAAATTCGAGATCGGCGAGCGCGGTCGAAACCTTCTTGCCGCGGATCAGCTGGGCGAGAAGATTAAGCTTCTGCGGGCTGATGCGAAGCATGCGGGCAACCGCCTTGGCTTCATTGTCCGGCAGGGCGCGGGGTGTGGCTTGTTTGCTCATGATCAGGCCTTCTTCGCCTTCTTGTCGCCAGCCGTATGACCGTGGAAGGTCCGCGTGGGCGAGAATTCACCGAATTTGTGGCCGATCATCTCTTCCGAGACGGCGACGGGGATATGCTTGTGGCCATTGTAGACGCCAAATGTCAGCCCGACGAACTGCGGCAGGATGGTCGAGCGGCGGCTCCAGATCTTGATGATCTCGCTGCGCCCCGAGCTGCGCGAGACATCCGCCTTCTTCAGCAGATAGCCATCGACAAACGGGCCTTTGGAAAGTGAGCGGCTCATGATCAGCCCTTCTTCTTGCGTTCGTGGCGCGAGGCGAGAATGAATTTCGTCGTCTGCTTGTTGCTGCGTGTCTTCTTGCCCTTGGTGGGCTTGCCCCATGGCGAAACCGGATGGCGGCCACCGGAGGTGCGGCCTTCGCCGCCGCCGTGCGGATGGTCAACCGGGTTCATGGTCACACCGCGGTTATGCGGCATGCGGCCAAGCCAGCGCGAACGCCCGGCCTTGCCCAGCGAGGCGTTCATGTGGTCGGGGTTCGACACCGCGCCGACCGTGCCGAAGCACTGGCCGTGGATGAGCCGCTGCTCGCCCGAGCTGAGGCGCACGGTGACATAGCCCTGGTCGCGTCCGACAATCTGCGCAAAGGTTCCGGCCGAGCGCACCATCGCGCCGCCCTTGCCGATCTTCATTTCGATGTTGTGCACGATGGTGCCGATCGGCATGTTGCCCAGCTGCATCGCATTGCCCGGCTTCACGTCAACCTGCGCGCCGGCAATCACCGTGTCGCCAACCGACAGGCGCTGCGGGGCCAGAATATAGGCCTGCTCGCCATCCGTGTACTTGATCAGCGCGATGTAGGCGGTGCGGTTGGGATCATACTCCAGCCGCTCGACAGTCGCCGACACATCAAGCTTGCGGCGCTTGAAATCGACAATGCGGTAGGACTGCTTGTGCCCGCCGCCCTGGAAACGCACGGTTATGCGGCCGGTGTTGTTGCGCCCGCCCTTCTGCGACTTGCCAACGGTCAGCGCCTTCAGCGGCTTGCCTTTGTAAAGTTCAGAACGGTCGACCAGCACCAGCTGGCGCAGGCCTGGCGTGACCGGATTAAATGACTTTAGTGCCATCGCACTGTTCTCCCAATCCTGATCAAAGTCCGGTCGTGACGTCGATCTTGTGGCCCTCGGCGAGGGTCACGACCGCCTTTTTCACATCCGATTGCTGGCCCCTGAAGCCGCGGAACACTTTCTTCTTGCCCTTGCGCACCAGCGTGTTGACGCTGGTGACCTTGACATCAAACAGCTTTTCAACAGCCGACTTGATCTCCGTCTTGGTGGCCGTCATGCTGACGTTGAAGACAACCTTGTTATACTCGGCCGCCATCGTCGCCTTTTCGGTGATCGCCGGCGAGCGGATAACATCGTAGTGGCGCGTGTCCTGACTCATGCGAAACGCGCCTCCAGCGCTGTCAAAGCGGCCTTGGTGAGAACGAGCTTCTTGCGGCGCAGAATGTCGTACACATTGATGCCCTGCACCGGCAGAACATCGATCATCGGAATGTTGCGGGCGGCGAGCGCGAAGCCCTCCTCCAGCACCGCGCCGTCAATGATCAGCGCGTTGACGAGGCCGAGTTTCGAGAAGTGCCCGAGCAGCGCCTTGGTCTTGGCCTGCGCCAGATGGGCGTTCTCGATAATCATGATGCCGCCATCGCGGAACTTGGCCGACAAAGCATGGCGCAGAGCGAGCGCGCGCACCTTCTTTGGCAGGTCATGTGCATGCGAGCGCACCACCGGGCCAAAAGCCCTGCCGCCGCCGCGGAACTGCGGCGCGCTGGCGGGACCGTGACGGGCCGAGCCGGTGCCCTTCTGCTTGTACATTTTCTTGCCGGTGCGCCAGATTTCGCTGCGGCCCTTGGTCTTGTGTGTGCCAGCCTGGCGCTTGGCCAGCTGGTAGCGGACCATGCGGGCAATCAGGTCATCGCGCGGCTCAAGGCCAAAAATCGCGTCGCTGAGATCAACAGTGCCGGCGGCGGTGCCGTCGAGGGATGAGACATCAAGTTTCATTGGCTCAGCCCTCGCTCTTTGCTTCAGCGGGCACGGCTTCAGCCGCCGCCGCGATGCGGAACTTGCCGGGCTGCGGCGCGTCTTTGGGCAGCGCCTTCTTGACGGCATCCCGCATGAAAATCCATGCCCCTGCGTTGCCGGGCACTGCGCCCTCCACCAGCACCAGGCCGCGCGCGACATCCGTCTGCACGACCTTGAGGTTCAGCGTGGTGATGCGGTCGGCGCCCATGTGGCCCGGCATTTTCTTGTTCTTGAAGGTGCGGCCCGGATCCTGGCGCATGCCGGTCGAGCCGATCGAGCGGTGCGACACCGACACACCGTGCGTGGCGCGCAGACCGCGGAAGTTCCAGCGCTTCATGCCGCCGGCAAAACCCTTGCCCATGGACGTTCCCGTCACATCGACAAACTGGCCTGCGATGAAATGGTCCGCCGTGATTTCCGCGCCAACCGGAATCATCTTGTCGGCGGGCACGCGGAACTCGGCGAGCTTCATCTTCGGCTCAACCTTGGCGATGGCAAAGCGCTGGCGCTCGGCCTTGCCCACGTTCTTGACTTTGGCATGGCCAATGCCGAGCTGCAGGGCGGTATAGCCATTCACGGCTTCCGTCCGGTGCGCCACGACCTGGCAGCCCTCTAGCTTCAAGACAGTCACCGGCACCTGCTCCCCGCTGTCCTTGAAGACGCGGGTCATGCCGAGTTTCTGTGCGATAACACCTGACCGCATGGGTTTCTTCCTTCGAGGCACTTTCCGTTGAAGAGGTGCCTTATGACTACAAAACTTCAGAGCTTGATTTCGACGTCCACACCGGCCGCAAGATCGAGCTTCATCAGGGCATCGACGGTTTGCGGCGTCGGATCGACAATATCGAGAACCCGCTTGTGCGTGCGTATCTCAAACTGCTCGCGCGACTTCTTGTCGACGTGCGGCGAGCGGTTGACCGTGAACTTCTCAATGCGTGTCGGCAGCGGAATCGGCCCGCGCACCTGCGCGCCCGTGCGTTTGGCCGTCGAGACAATCTCCTTGGTGGAGGCGTCCAGAATGCGATGGTCAAACGCCTTGAGGCGGATGCGGATGTTTTGAGCGGTCATGAATTGATCCTTTTCGCTTCAGGCGGGGCACAAGTCCCCGCCGTCCGCGCTGCCTCTTTACTCAACGATCTTGGCGACGACGCCGGAGCCGACGGTGCGCCCGCCCTCGCGGATGGCGAAGCGCAGCTTGTCTTCCATCGCGATTGGCACAATCAGCGCCACCGCCATGGTCACGCTGTCGCCGGGCATCACCATTTCCGTGCCTTCCGGCAGGGTGCAGATGCCGGTCACGTCCGTGGTGCGGAAGTAGAACTGCGGGCGGTAATTGGTGAAGAACGGCGTGTGACGGCCACCTTCGTCCTTGCTGAGAATATACACCTCGGCCATGAACTTGGTGTGCGGCTTGACTGTGCCGGGCTTGCAGAGAACCTGGCCGCGCTCGACGTCTTCACGCTTGGTGCCGCGCAGCAGCGCGCCGATGTTGTCGCCGGCCTGGCCCTGGTCAAGCAGCTTGCGGAACATTTCGACACCGGTGACGACAGTCTTCTGAGTCGCCTTGAGGCCGATGATCTCGATTTCCTCGCCTACCTTGACGACACCGCGCTCGACACGCCCGGTGACGACAGTGCCGCGTCCGGAGATCGAGAACACGTCCTCGACCGGCATCAGGAACGGCATGTCAATCGGGCGGTCGGGCTGCGGAATATAGCTGTCAACCGCATCCATCAGGCGCAGGATCGAGTCATGCCCGATGTTTTTGTCGCCATTGTCGAGCGCCACTTTGGCCGAACCCTTGACGATCGGAATGTCGTCGCCCGGATACTCATACTTCGACAGCAGCTCGCGCACTTCCATCTCGACCAGCTCGATCAGCTCGGCATCATCAACAAGGTCAACCTTGTTCATGTAAACGACGAGCGCCGGCACGCCGACCTGGCGGGCGAGCAGGATGTGCTCGCGGGTCTGCGGCATCGGGCCGTCAGCAGCCGACACAACAAGGATCGCGCCGTCCATCTGCGCCGCGCCAGTGATCATGTTCTTCACATAATCGGCGTGGCCGGGGCAATCGACGTGGGCGTAATGGCGCTTCTTGGTCTCATACTCAACGTGGGCGGTTGAGATGGTGATGCCGCGGGCCTTTTCCTCGGGCGCCTTGTCGATCTGGTCATAGGCGACATAGGTCGCGCCGCCGGTCTCGGCGAGCACCTTGGTGATCGCTGCGGTCAGCGAGGTCTTGCCATGATCGACGTGGCCGATCGTGCCGATGTTGCAATGCGGCTTGGTGCGCGCGAATTTCTCTTTGGCCATGGTCGAGGCTCCTCTGATCTTGCTTAGAAACGTTGACTGTCTGGGTTGAACTGTCAGGCGGAATATTTTGCCTGGATTTTTTCCGACTCGCTGCGCGGCACTTCCGCATAGTGGTCAAACTGCATGGTGAACGAGGCGCGGCCCTGGCTGAAGGAGCGCAGCGTGTTGACGTAGCCGAACATGTTGGCCAGCGGCACCATCGCATTGATGATGTTGGCGTTGGCGCGCATGTCCTGGCCCTGAACCTGGCCGCGGCGGCTGAGCAGGTCGCCCATGGCCGAGCCGACATATTCTTCCGGTGTCACAACTTCCACCTTCATGATCGGCTCAAGCAGCACTGCGCCGCCCTTCTGCAGGGCCTCGCGGAAAGCTGCGCGCGCGGCGATTTCGAAGGCGAGGGCCGACGAGTCGACATCATGGTAAGCGCCGTCGGTCAGCGTCGCCTTGACATCCACCACGGGGAAGCCGGCCAGAATGCCGGAGCCCATGACGCTGTTGATGCCCTTTTCAACGCCGGGGATATATTCCTTCGGCACGTTGCCGCCGATGACCTTGGACTCGAACGACGAGCCCGAACCGATTTCTGCCGGCTCAAAGGTGATCTTGACGCGCGCGAACTGGCCGGTGCCGCCGGTCTGCTTCTTGTGCGTGTAGTCGATGTCAACTTTCTTGGTCAGCTTCTCGCGGTAGGCAACCTGCGGCGCGCCGATATTGGCATCGACCTTGTAGGTGCGGCGCAGGATATCGACCTTGATGTCGAGATGCAGCTCGCCCATGCCCTTGAGGATGGTCTGGCCGCTTTCCTGATCGGTCGAAACGCGGAACGACGGATCCTCGGCAGCCAGTTTTTGCAGGGCGATGCCCAGCTTTTCCTGGTCGGCCTTCGACTTCGGCTCAATGGCGATTTCGATGACCGGCTCGGGGAATTCCATCTTTTCCAGAATGACCGGCTTCTGCAGGTCGCACAGCGTGTCGCCGGTGCGCGTGTCTTTCAGGCCCGCCAGCGCGACAATGTCGCCGGCATAGGCTTCCTTGATGTCTTCGCGGTTATTCGCGTGCATCAGCAGCATCCGGCCGACGCGCTCTTTCTTGTCCTTGGTCGAGTTCAGCACAGTCGTGCCCGACTCGATCTTGCCGGAATAAACGCGGCAGAAAGTGATGGTGCCGACGAACGGATCGTCCATGATCTTGAAGCCGAGCATCGAAAACGGCTCAGAGTCGAGCGGACGGCGGATCATTTCCTCGCCGGTGTCCATGTTGGTGCCCTTGATCGCGCCGCGGTCGGCGGGCGAGGGCAGATAATCCACAACCGCATCGAGCAAAGGCTGCACGCCCTTGTTCTTGAAGGCGGTTCCGCACAGCACGGGCACGAAGGTGATCTGGCGCACGGCCTTCCGGATTAGCGACTTCAGCGTCTCCTCGGACGGTTCCTTGCCATCGAGATATTCGGACATCGCCGTGTCGTCGAGCTCGACGGCGGCCTCAAGCAGGGCAAAACGGAATTTCTTCGCCTCTTCCAGCATATTGGCCGGAATTTCCTCGTCGTGATACTTGGCGCCGAGCGCCTCGTCGTCCCAGACCACAGCCTTCATGCGGACGAGATCGATGATGCCGAGGAACGAGCTTTCCGAGCCGATCGGCAGCTGGATCGCCACCGGACGGCCGCCGACCTTGGTGCGGATTTCATCGAAGCAGCGGTAGAAATCAGCGCCGATCTTGTCCATCTTGTTGACGAACACGACGCGCGGAACATTATACTTGTCGGCCTGGCGCCACACGGTTTCGGTCTGCGGCTCGACGCCCTGGTTGCCATCGAGCACGCAGACGCAGCCGTCCAGCACGCGCAGCGAGCGCTCAACTTCAATGGTGAAATCGACGTGGCCGGGCGTGTCAATGATGTTCAGGCGCTTGCCGTTCCAGAAGGTGGTGGTGGCAGCCGAGGTGATCGTGATGCCACGCTCCTGCTCCTGCTCCATCCAGTCCATCGTGGCTGCGCCATCATGCACTTCGCCGATCTTGTGCGACTTGCCGGAGTAATACAGAATCCGCTCTGTGGTCGTCGTTTTGCCAGCGTCAATATGGGCCATAATGCCAAAATTGCGATAGTCTTCGATTGCGTGAACGCGGGCCATGGTCTCTGTCCTGAAATTTCTGAATCGCGCCGCTTACCAGCGGTAATGCGCGAAGGCGCGGTTGGCTTCCGCCATGCGGTGGGTGTCTTCGCGCTTCTTCACCGCATTGCCGCGGTTGTTGGCGGCATCCATCAGTTCGGCGGCGAGGCGGTCCACCATCGTCTTGTCATTGCGGCCGCGCGCTGCTGTGATGATCCAGCGGATCGCCAGAGCCTGACGGCGCTCGGTGCGCACCTCAACCGGCACCTGGTAGGTTGCGCCACCGACGCGGCGCGAGCGCACTTCAATGGCCGGCGCGACATTTTCCAGTGCCGAGCGGAACACCGGCATCGGATCGTTCTTCAGCTTGGTTTCGACAATCTCGAAAGCGCCATAGACGATATTTTCCGCAACCGACTTCTTGCCGGCGTACATGATGGAATTCATGAATTTGGTGACGACAATATCGCCGAACTTGGGGTCCGGGATAATCTCACGTTTCTCTGCGCTATGGCGGCGTGACATGGTGTCTCTCCTGATCCCGTACTACTTCGGACGCTTCGCGCCATATTTCGACCGGCGCTGCTTGCGGTCCTTGACGCCCTGCGTATCGAGCACGCCGCGCAGAATGTGGTAGCGCACGCCAGGCAGATCCTTGACGCGGCCGCCGCGGATCATCACCACCGAATGCTCCTGCAGATTATGGCCCTCGCCGGGGATGTAGCCGATGACCTCAAAGCCCGTGGTCAGACGCACCTTGGCGACCTTGCGGAGCGCGGAGTTCGGCTTCTTTGGCGTCGTCGTATAGACGCGGGTGCAGACGCCGCGCTTCTGCGGGCTCTGCTTCAAAGCCGGAACCTTGTTGCGCGTCTTGACGGGCGCACGTGGCTTGCGGATCAACTGGCTGATAGTCGGCATCGTCGCCCTTTTAAGGATTAAGCGAATTCTGGTTACTGTCGCCAGGGCCTGCGCCCCGACGCGTTGCTCCGCCGCGCCTGAACAAAAGTCCAAACGAAACAAAGAGCGCCGTAAGCTCTTTACGAGCTTCCAGCGCCTCCCTCGCAGAGGACCGCACCACTGGCGCGATCATGCTTCCCGTCTTTTCGCCCGCCGGTATGGCGGGCAATCAGAATGTACGACGTTGTCGCATGTAGGACCGGGAACGTTTAAGTCCGAAACGTCCTGGGCGCGTCACCCTTGGACAACTGGACTTACGGCTTCCCGAAAGTGGGCGGAGCAATAGGCGCGCCCTTTGGTGCAGTCAACCCCTGTCGCGCCGCAAAAGCGATGAATCTTTGGCGTGTTTCAGTTGAGCTGCGCGCTCTGGCGCAGAATGCGCGCCGCAAGCGCCAATTCGCCGCACTGTGCCGCGCGGGATTCAAGTACAATGACTGCCTTCAGCAGCTGCGCTGTCTCGTCAGGCGCCACTGGCAGTCCCAGCACATGCAGGACAATGCCTGCGCCGCCCGATTCTGCGGGCAGATCAACAGATTCGGCCCCGCCCCGGCTCAGCACCAGATCAAGCGCCCGCTGCAGGCTTGCATTGGCCGCATAAGTGCCTGCAACCAGCTGGCGCGCGCATATGCCGAGATCCGGGCCCATGAATCCGGCCGCATGCGTGTTGACGTGCAGGGCAGCGCCGTCAGAATCGATGAGGATGGCGGCAACGCCGAGCATGTCCAGCGTATCGGCGACGCCGCGCGCCCGCGCGCCAGCCATGAGAGCGGCGATGCGGGTCTCGGTGCCCAGCGCATTCAGGCCGAGCGAGGCCTCAACGCCCGGGAGGCCCGGATTTGACTGGATTTGGCTGCTTGTGGTGACCATGAGCTGAAGTCCTGCCCTGTCCCGGTTTCCGGGTAATTCCCTGTGTTTCCGGTCTAGGGCTGCGCCTGCCCGTCCGGTGTGCGCCAGCGCACATTGAATCAACCATTTGTTAACCCTGGCGAGCGGTTTTGGTTCCCGTCCGCCCTGGCCGCCACACATCCGCCGAATCGATTGAACGCTGCGGCCCGTAACAATTGATTGACAGGAGAGGTCGCGCCGCCCTCGGGCAAAAGAAAGGCTGACGTTAGGCATTGGCGTGATGAATTGGCGCGGAATATGGCAGTTACAATTTTAGCGATGTGCCCGAGCGGCAGTGCCATTGGCAGCCGAAGCTGGTCTGCCGCGGCATCGCGCCGGAACAGCACTTGACATATTTTCCTAACATAGGTATATACGGCCCATTCCCTGCCACCAAGGGCGTTTCGCGAAGCGGTTTTCGAGGCGGGCGGGGAACAGAGGTCCGCGCCCGGTGTGCCGCACACCGGTCCCGGAACTGCGCGCGCTCGCGGGTACGGCCCCGCGTGAGAAGTCATACGTCAGGTACTACGGCCTGGCGTCGGAGCAATCCGGTAGGACGGTCTGTGCTTCCACCCAAAAGGGGCGGCGCAGAGCCAACCGAGAGAGGACTTGCGTTAGCTTCGAACCCCCGCTGTTGACCGGGACGCCCAGTAGCTGGCGTCTTTTTACCAAAACCGGTTTATCCCCCTGTCGGTGACAGGCGTCCCGGTCCCCTTGTTGTGTCCATAACCCGGCTTGCCGCGCGGGAACGCGGCGGCACGTCCGCAGGGCGGCATGCGCCGGCATCACATATCGCCCGGCAGCCACAGCGCGATGATGGGAAAAGCGATCAAAATCACCAGCCGGATCATGTCGGCAATGATGAAGGGAA
>JANLPP010000303.1:0-7775 GCA_031367295.1 Hyphomicrobiales bacterium
CTTTCTGGAGGCCCGGGCGCAGGCCAACACCGACGCGCTCGCCCGCCTCTTGGCGCGGCCCGGCACGGTTCCCACGGCCACGGTGGGCCAGTTTCTCAACTGGTTTGAATCGTCCCCAGCCTTGGGCGTGGCCGAACGGACGAGAATCGGTTACTGCAACGCCTTCCGGCTGGTGCTCCTGAAGGCGGGGCAGCCAGGCGATAACATGCCGACTGGCGACGTGCTTACCAAAGACACCGTGTTCGCCTACCTCGAAGCCGTCCACATCGTCGCCGCTGGCGGCACGCAAACCGCCGCCGCCCGCGTGCGCCGCTCTGCCGCCTCGATTCTCAATCAGGCGAAAGCCGTCCTGTCCCTGCTCACAGTTGAGCACGCCCAGCGCGCCGGCCTGATGCTGCCGCCGCTGGCTGAATTTCTCGGCGCGGTCAAAATCGCCCGCAAGGAACTCGCCAAAGGATCCGCCAGGGAAGATTTCCGCGCGCCAGACGACGCGGTAATCGCCGCGACGTTGGCCGCGTGGCGCGCACACGAAAACCCCAACGTGATCGCCGCCATCTGGCTCGCGCTCTCATGCGGCCTGAGGTGCGGAGAGATTGCCCAAGCCCGATGGGAATGGATCGCGGAACGTAACAACGCACCGCTCCTCGACGCCGCCGGCGCGCGCGTCAAGAACGGCACCGGCACCCTGCGCGTTCGGCCCCTTGACCCATTCTGGTCCGAGGGTCTGGCACGGCTCACTTCCGGCACCGGCATGATCCTCACCGGCGAAAGCCCGACCGCGGCGGCGAACACCTTTCGGGCCGTATCCGACCTCATGCGCGCCGCTGGCTGGCGCACGCAGAAAGCCACGCACGCGCTGCGCGCACTGGCGGGAAGCTACGTTGCCAAACAGTTCGGCATCTACGAGGCCCAGGTCTGGCTCCGTCACGCGAGCGTGACGACCACTGAGCAGAGCTACACCTCGTTACTTCGCGGCGACACCTTCCGACCAATGCCCGTTTCGTGGTCTTCAAAACTTTCTTCAAATAATGTATTGACAGAATCACCCGCGTAAATTAAGCTCTCTTCAGTTCGATGAAATCACCTTGATTCTATTGACTAAAACCGACCAAGCGGCACTTGGGAAACTCGAAAGAGAAAAGACCATGAAAAGAAAACTCACCGTTGAATCGTTCAATCCATCCGGGGCCTTTCGCCCGAAACACGCGACCATAATTCGGCTGAAAGGCCAATGGTTGCACCGGCTCGGCTTCACCGCCGGCAATCAAATCGAAGTGCGCGAAGTCGCGCCGAACTGCCTGCAACTCTCCATCGTCGGAGGTGCCCTGTGAAAATAAGAATTGAAATCTGCATGGACAATGACGCTTTCCAAGCCGACAACCGGGGCGGCGAAGTTGCCCGCATCTTGCGCAAACTAGCCAACAGCGTAGAAGGCGAGCATTGCAACGAGGGCGACATCACACACTTGATAGACCTGAACGGCAATAAAGTTGGAGAGGCTGAGGTGGTAGCATGAAACATCGAGCGCCACAGCTTGAACTGCCCGGGACGGCGGATGCCTTCAATCTGGCGATTCAATCCACGCGCGCCGTTGACGCCGTGCAACCGTTGAAGCCCGACCTGTCCGACGACACCGAAAGCCTGTTCGGCCCGGTGACGTGCGGCAAGCAATTATTCGGCTTCATGCCACCCTGCGTCCTACTCCGAGGCCATGATGGACACTGCCAGGATGGATTCGGCGGCAACTATACCCACGGCACAAACAAAGGAGCACAATGAAAACACAGGACAAAACCATCAACGACATCGTGACGGCACTTAACAGTTATTCGCCGATTGAAGCGCCGGAGATCGTCACAGCCACATTGCAAGGCATGGACGATAGTTCCATTGGTGTGCTGCACGGCATAACAGGAGTGTTTGTTCATGCCGTCACCGGCAAACCGCCGATGCCGGCCAAGTGGCAGAAACAGATTCATGAGGATTTGTTCGAAGCGTTCTGCTACCTTTCTGAAATTGCCCATGAAGACCGAACCCAAAACTGAACCCAATCCCGTGGGCCGCCCGCCGTTGCCGGACAACGCGCGGGCGGACTCCCAAATTCAGTTGCGCGTCACGCGGCGCCGCAAAGCCGCCTACGTCCGCGCCGCCAACAAGATCAAGACCACCCTCTCCAACTGGTGCTTCACGCACCTCGACGCCGCCGCCGACCACCGCGAACCATGAACTCAATCAATTCTGCCGCCGACTTTATTCCGCCCGCCGACTGCGACGACCTGCCCTATCGTCCGCAGTTCGTGCCGCTCTTGGTGCGTCACGCCTGCGCGCCGGGCCTCCTCCTCGCCCTCAACCCGCACCTGTTCAACGCCCAGCCGGGTGCAACTGGTTCGTGCGCCGCTGTTCGTGTTACTGTCGCAACGCCGATTCCGCCCGCCCCAAGCCGTTCGTGTCCGCCAGTCCCGGCTTGAGCCGTTGCTCCAGTGACTGCCTCAGCGCCGCCCGTTGCTCCGGCGACATCGGCCCACGCACGGACTTCATCATCAGCGCGCCCAGCGCCGACTTCAGAGGTTTCTCCGGCACGTTCTGGCGCAAGCCTGGCACACCCATCTCGAACTCCTGCCAGCCCGTGACCGGCGAGCGCCGAACCGGGTCGTGCTCCTTCAATGTCTGCGTCATTATGTTTGGCAGCGCGGCATCTCGCACGAGCGCGCCGACAACCTGCCCCGGATTGCGATTCTCATTGAACAACCGCAGCCAGGTATCGATGAAAGGAAGGTGCTTGACCGGCGTTATCGCCGTAAATGCCAGCGCATCCATCGCCGCTGCGACCTTGTGGTCCGGGTGCTTCTCGACGTAACGGTCGTGCATCCGCCGCGCCGACGCGACCACGTTCAAAAACATTCCTTCCGGCGTATGGTTCGCCCAATGCGGCAACGTGCCGAACGGCGTGGCAATCTCGCCCGCCTTTCGGTCGGTTTTCTTGCGGCCCTTCTCATCCCACTCACCGCCGAACTTGTCCGGGTTGTTCCAGGCGTAAGCGGCAAGGATCAAACCGCCCAGGCCCAGCTTGAACGCGCGCGAGATCGCCGCTGCATCCTCCGGCTTCAAACGCGCCGCGCGCCCCGCCAACTCGCCGCGCTTGGCCGCGAGCGCGAGCCGCCCAAACGCCTCCGGCAAACCGACCGCAAGCTGCGTCTGATAAATCCCGATGTTCGACGACACGCGCACAATCGGCATCAGAAACTCAAGCGTGCGCGCCAGCGTCCGCATCCCCACGACATCCTTCTCCGCGAGACCATTCAGCCGGCCGATTATCTGCCGGTGGAACACCGACGACACCACGTTGTCGTTCATGAAAATCCGGCGGTTTGCATCCGCCACGGCGTTGCTGATGTTCGCCGTCGCGTTCACGGGGTCGGCGGGATCAAGCCCGTGCGCCAACTGATGTTGCGCGCCGACTTCCAGCGAGTGCGCGAATCCTGCTTGCCGCAGCGGCTCTTTGAACATGCCGTGCGAATTGCCGATGATGCTCATCATCTCCACGTCGCGCGCCTGCTTGCCGCCCAGCGCGTCAATGTTCGACGCGCCAGTTCGCAACTTGCGCCAGGCTTCCGCCCCGGCGGACAGCATCGCGCCGATGGCCTTGGCTTCCGCGCGCAAATTCAAACCCAACTCGACCGGCGCTTTCTCCGCGAAGCCGGGAATCACCCGCAACGGCTGGCCGAGCACGCGACCGACCGGATCGGTGACGACGCGCGTGGCCGTCGCCAGCAACAACTTTGGGTAGATGTGCCAAGAGAGCAGCTTCATGTTTCGCGACCAACGCACCGACGCGTCTTGAAACCTCTGGAAACCCGTGCGCCGGGCGAGCCGGGCGCGTTGGTTGCCGTCCTCGTAAATCTGTTGCGCCCGACCGACGGCGGCCCTTGCCTCCATCACGCGCGGATCAGTTTTCCAAGCCTGCTCGCGCCGTGGCCGGGGCGTGAACTCCTCGCGCGCCGAGCGCCCGAGCAGGTCCGCGTATTGCCGCGACATCCGCGTGAGCGCGGCGGAAACCGCCCGTTCCTCCGGCGTTTTCTTCGGGTTGCGCAGTTCGGCCAGTTGCCGGTTGAGCAATTCAAGTTGCTGTTTGGCGACCTCCAACTCCGGCGACAGTGGACGATTGACCGCTTGCGCCCGCGCCTCGACGGAGTAATCCCCGCTGGCAATCTTCGCTTGGCGCTCCGCGATCTGCTCCTGCATCGTTTCCAACTGCCGCGCCAGTTGCTCCGCATACTTCTGCGCCGCCGGCTTCTTGCGCGCCTCGGCCAGTTGCCGGTTGAGCGTGTCGCGCTGTTGCATCAGGGCTTCGAGACGCGGATCGGCGGGCCGGTTCACCGGCCTCGGTTCGGGCGGTTGCGGCCCGGCGGCCAGTTGCTTTTCCTTGAGCGCGATGGACTCCGTCAAACTCGCCGCCTGACGTGCGACTTGCTTCTCCGCGTTCTGCCGCTGCCATTCGTCACTCGCCTCCCGCAACTCCTTTTCCTCCGCGCGCAAGGCTTCCAGCCGCGCCCGCGCCGCCGTCAGTTCCGGCGTGGTGATGCCCGGCTTGCCCTGCCGGATCAAGACCTCGCCGCCCTTGATGCGTTCCGTCGCCAGTTCAATCTCGTGGTTTACCGACCGCAGGGCAATCGCCGCGCGTTGCTGGTCCGTCAACTCCGGGCGCGGCGCGATCTCGTCGAGTTGCCGCTTTAACTCCTCGCGCTTGAGCTTGAGCAGTTCGCCCTCGTTGTCGAGCTGCACCGCCGTCTTGGTCTTGACCGTGCGCTCCTTGTTGACAATCTGATATTCAAGATCCGAAATCTGGTTCTTGAGCCACGTCTTGCGGGCATCGAGCGCGGACTTGAGTTGCGCCGCCGGGTCGGTGACGACCACGCCGTAACGCCGCTTGGCCTCGTTCACCTGCTGCGTCAGCAACCGTTCCGCCGTGCTGGGCGTGCGCCGTTCCACGCCCGTCTTGGGCAACGGCTGTCGCGCCACGATGTCCTGCAACTTGAGCACCTGCTGAATCTGGCCGCGAATGTCCCGCGCCTGCACCTTGATCGGGTCGGGGTTAAGCGCCTTGAACTGGCCATAGCCGCTCATCGCCTCCATCACGTCCCGCCGCGTCACGTCCTTCATGCCCACCTCGTCGGTGAGCACCTTGTGGATCGCGTCAATCAACGGCTCGCGTTCCGTGACGCCATGCCGGATTAAATTCTCCATCAGCCGCCGGATATAATCGCCCTGCAATTCCAGCGGTGCGCCGTCCTTCACGGCCTGCTTCAAACCCTCCACGATGTTCGTCTCGCGGCTCTTGGCGTCGCGTTTGCGGAGCAGATTCTTGACCTGATCGGACTTGTCGCCATACTTCGCGCCCTCGTTGTCGAGCACGAGATTGGCCTTCTCCCAGGCTGCCGGCAGATAGTCCCGCACCTTGTCGCCGTAACTGTCCAGCATCCGCACGCTGAACTCTGCGAAGTCCAGGCCGCCGCGCGCGATTAGCGCCGCACCCTTCACGCCCAGATGATAAAGGATTGTCGGGTCAACGCCTGCGCTCGCGCGTCCGAATATTTCCTTCAACGCCTTGTCCGACGCCTCGGCCTTCTTCTCTAGCTTGGTGACGATCTCCTCGGCGATGCGGAAGATTCTCGAATCAAAGTTCGGTCGCTTGTCCAAATCAACCTTGAGTTGCGCGATGGTGTCATCCGCCATCCGCTGCGCGCGTTCCATCGCCTCCTTGTCCGCCGCCGACGCCTGGGCTTCGCGCGCCGTGGCGATCTCGTCGCGCAACTTCACCAGTTCCGCGCGCTCGGCGTCGTTCAACGGCTCGCCGCCCTTGGCCGCGCGCCGCCCGAACTCCAGCGCTTCCAGCGTGTAATTGTCCCCCACCATGTGCCGCAACGCCGCCAGCCCGCGCCCCGTCTCCGACGACGACGGACGCACAGCCCGATCCAGCTTGTCCAGTTCATCCGCCACGCCCGCCGCGTCCAGCTTCATGCCATCGAGCGCGGCCAGCCGGTCGGGGAACTGGTGCGAATCCTCGTAAGCCTGCGCCATGTCGCGCGTGAGCCGGGCGCGTTGATAACTCAAATCCGCCTGACGATAGAGCAACATCGCCACATCGCGGTCGGCGAGCGGACGCGGCTTTTCCGTCAACTCCTGCACCAAGCGCGCCGGAGCTTCCGGCTCATTGTCCACCTTGGCGAGCGTGCCCTGCCACACTTCATCCGGGAACGAGCGCCGGGCCGTGGCTGTAAGCGGTTCTTCCCCGCGCGCCGCGCGTTGCGCGTCAATCGCCGCCACCTTCACGCCCACCGCCGTTCCCGCCGACTGGGCGAATTCCCCCGGCTTCGCACCGCCCAGCCCCGACTCGCCCAGCGCGCCGGAGTTGATGTCCGCACCGTTCGGAGTCCCGCCTTCAGGCGGTGCGGGCGGCTTTACTTCGGACGCGCTGAACATATCTCCACCACCAAGCAAATCGCCCTGCCCGATGTCGCCCACGCTGCCGACGAGCGGCTGGTTTGCACCTTGCGCCAGTGCGTCCGCGTCCACCTTGGCCTTGGCCGCTGCCGCTTCCTGTTCCATCCGCCGGCGCTGTTGCTCCACGGATTCAGGGGCGGCAAGGTTGAAATCTTCCGCCTTCTGACCCTTCACCTTCGCCACGAGATCCGGTTGCAACGGCCAGTTGTCCCAGCGGTGCAGTTCCTCCTTGAGCGCAGCGATGCGCGCAGGGATGGCTGCGGGATTCTTTACGTCAATGCCTTCGCTCGCGGCAATCTCGTTGCGTTTGCCTGCGTTCAACACCTGCAATCGTTGCCGGATTTCGCGCTGGAAACCACTGGCCCGCGCCGCCTGCGCCGCCATCTTCTGCATGGCGCTGTCGTCGTTGCCGAAGAGGTCGAGGGATTGCGCGCGTTGACCGGCTTCGGCGCGACTGGCTTTGATGAGGTTGGCGATGAAGTCCGCCGGTTTGCCTTGCGCGGCGGCTTTGATGCCGATGCTTTGGGCGGCAACGTCGTTGGGCGCGGCGTTGGCTATGGCGCGGGCGGTGTCGGGCGGGATTTGTTCGTTGACGAAGCTGTCCCAGAGCGGATCGCTGGCAGCGAGTGCGATGTCCGTAGCCTGCCGGCCCCGCGCGCCGATGCGTCTTGCCGCTGCCACCGCTTCATCCGGGCCGTGTGTTGCTGCGGTGTTTCTGATGAACTTGGCTTGGTCATAAATTGTGCCTTTCCCATCCGCGATGTTGATCTCTGCCGCCAGCCGCCGGGCATCGCCCGCGCTGTAACCGTCCGCCTCGCGCACCACCTGGGCGTTGAACGCTTTCACGTCCTGCCCCTGGCCGAACTCGAACCGATGGTGCCCGTTGGCGACGATGTATTTCTGGCCTTCCGCCAGTCCGTAATCCGCCGGATTCTTCGGCTCCCAAAGCAGAAGGTTGCCCGCCTTCAATGCGTCCCACGACCCGGCGAGTTTGTCGGCTTGGTTGACGCCACTCTCCGAGTCGTCCATGCGCTTGAACTGCATCAAGTCGGCGCGCGTGGCAATGGCCGCGCGTGGCACTTGCTTCACCGGCACGCCGACGAGTTCCGCCTGCTGATCGGGCGCGGGCGGTGCGGGCGCGGGGTTCTGCTTTGCCAGCAGTTCCGCCTGCAACGCCTGTTGCCGGGCCAACGCCTCGTTGAATACCGTTTCATCCGTAACTTTGACCATGCCCTCGGGGGCCGGACCTTCCCCGATGAATTGCGGCACATTGG
>JANLPP010000377.1:0-2470 GCA_031367295.1 Hyphomicrobiales bacterium
CGCTGCTTGCCGCCCGTGTTCAGCGCCTTCAGCAGCGCCTCCTCCTGCTCCACAATTTCAGGCGCGCTGCTCGCATCACACAGCACATCGCGCGCCGTCAATTCAAACGCCTTGCCAAAGCCGCCATTGAGGCTGGCGCGCTCAAGGTCAAAAGCCATGAACAGAAAATCGCCGAAATCCACATACAGCGCGGCCTTGGGGTTCTTGGCCAGAAAGCGGCGGCGCATGCGGCTGTGCTCCGGGCTGGCGCGTTTCAACTCACGCGCTCGGGCAAACAGCGTGATGCGGGGATGCGCCAGCGCGTCGCCTTTGCCGATGTCGCCGATCAGCAGCGACGCGCGCGGGTTCGCCAGCAGGTTGCGCGTATGATTCGACAGCCGCGACATCAGGATATGCGGCGTGCCGTCGCTGTCAGTGGCCAGAGCGGCAAGGCTGGCGGAGGGAAAGCCATCCCTGCCTTCCAGCGTTGCCAGCGACGCATGGCGCGCCGTGCGGATCAGCGTTCTGGCGAGCCGGCGCGCGCCGTCATCCGTGGGGCGGACCGGATTGATCGCCACTCAGTATTTCTCCGCCGGTTTTGTTTCGGCAGGCACTTTTCCCGCAGGTTCGGCATGGCTGTCACCGGAAATGCGGTCGGTCAGCGCCATGAACACGCCTGAGGCGATGAACACGCAGTGGATGATCGCGTACCACATCAGCTCGCGATCGGTGATGCTTTTGATCTCCATGAAAGCGCGCAGCAGCTGAATGGCCGAGATGGCGATGATCGAGGACAGCAGCTTCAGTTTAAGCCCGGCAAAATCAATCTTCGCCATCCATTCGGGCCAGTCCGTATGCTCGCCCGGCTCAATGCGCGAGACAAAGTTTTCATAGCCGGAAAAAATGACGATGACGATCAGCGAGGCGGTCAGCGTCAGGTCAACGAGGCCGAGCAGATGCAGGATCACCTCGGACTCGGTGGCAGTGAAGGCATGCAGCGCAATCTCCCACAGCGTCTGCCCGGCCTTGAGCACCAGCACGACAAGACTGAGCGCGAGGCCGACGAACAGCGGTGCCAGCAGCCAGCGGCTGGAAAAAAGAAAATATTCAAGCCAGCGTTCAATCATGCCCCGCCTCGATCACATCTTCCAGTGTCTTCAAACCGGTGCGCGGGGCGTTGACCAGCACCGCCATGTTGCCCGGCGCATGCTGGTTTTTCCACATTTTTGTGTGGGCAACCGCAATCTTTGCCCACGGAAAAACCTCGGACATGCAGGGGTCCACCCGCCGGTCGAGCACGAAGCGGTTGGCCGCTGTCGCCTGTTTCAGATGGGCGAAATGCGAGCCCTGGATGCGTTTCTGCCGCATCCAGACATAGCGCGCGTCAAAGGTCAGGTTGAAGCCCGATGTGCCCGCGCAGAACACCACCATTCCGCCGCGCTTGACGACGAGGCACGAGACCGGAAACGTCGCCTCACCGGGATGCTCGAAAACAATATCGACATCTTTTTTGCCGGTGATGTTCCAGATCGCCTTGCCGAAGGCGCGCGCACCCTTGGTCCAGGTGTCATAGGCGGGCGTGTTGACCGTCGGCATCTGGCCCCAGCAGTCAAAATCCTTGCGGTTGATAGCGCCGCGCGCGCCCAGCGACATGACATAATCGCGCTTCGACTCGTCCGAAATAATGCCGATCGCATTGGCCCCGGCCGCCGCGCAAAGCTGCACACCGAACACACCAAGCCCGCCGGACGCGCCCCACACCAGCACATTGTCGCCCGGCTTGAGGCGGTGCGGATCATGGCCGAAAAGCATGCGGTAGGCGGTCGCCAGCGTCAGCGTGTAGCAGGCGCTCTCCTCCCAGGTCAGGTGCTTTGGCCGCTCCAGCAATTGCCGGTCCTGCACGCGGCAGAACTGCGCGAAGGAGCCGTCCGGCGTCTCATAGCCCCAGATGCGCTGCGAGGCCGAGAACATCGGGTCGCCGCCGTTGCATTCCTCGTCGTCGCCATTGTCCTGGTTGCAATGCACGACCACCTCGTCGCCGACTTTCCAGCGTGTCACCTTGCCACCGACCGCCCAGACCACGCCCGACGCGTCTGATCCCGCGACATGGTAGGGCAGCTTGTGAACGTCGAGCGTCGATACGGGCTGGCCCAGCGCCGCCCAGACGCCATTGTAATTGACCCCTGCCGCCATCACCAGCACCAGCACATCGTGGCTGTCCAGCGTCCAGGTCGGCACCACCTCCACCTGCATGGAGGTTTCGGGCGGGCCATGCCGGTCCTTGCGGATGGCCCAGGCATACATGCGCGCCGGCACATGGCCGAGCGGCGGAATTTCGCCAATGTCGTACAAGTCTTTGGTGGCTGCCGCCTGAGTGTCCGCCATTTGCCTCGCCTGAACTGGCCACCGGAAACCGGGGCCGCATTGCTGATGGCGCAAAAACTAGGGCAAGCGCGCCGCTGTTGCAATGCACCAAAAGTGCGGGGCGGGC
>JANLPP010000401.1:0-36112 GCA_031367295.1 Hyphomicrobiales bacterium
CTGCCAGACCCGTTGCGGCCGCTGCCTGATCTCCGGCGCGTGAAAGCGCCGTCTTTCAAATTTCGCCGGTCTCACACCCCGTGCATCCGCGCACAGCGGCCTTTTGCGCTCGCCTCTAGTGTCCAATTCATCGGCGGAGACAAACCCCGCCGCCCTCACAAAGGCGCACTATCCCGGACGCCGGACACACATAGAAACAGGAGCTTACAATGACAACTTTCTTCAAGAAGACCCTCGCCGCCACCCTGACTGCCGCAGTTCTGGCTGGCTCACTCGCAGCAAACCCGGTCTCTGCAGGAACGGCCAGAACGCCGCGTTCTTCGGCGGCCTCGTCGGCGGCCTTGCGGTTGGCGCGCTGGCTGGCGGGTTTGGCGGCGGGTATGGCCATGGCTACGGCTACGGCGGCGGCTACTACAACAGCGGCTACAATGACTGCTACATCGACAGCCAGCCGCGCTACAACCACTGGGGCGACGTCGTCGGCTACCGCCGGGTGCGCGTCTGCAACTAAGCTTCCAGCCAATGCAAACTGCGCGAATGCCCTGCCGCGAGGCGGGGCATCCAGCGATGTGTGATTGCGCACATATTCAGCATGTTTTTTGGGTTACGTTGGCTTCCTGGCGGATTGTCCGTCAATCGAGGCGTCCGGTGGGTGGGGAAATGGCTGGCCAGGCGCAATTGGGAGGTATGCATGACTGCAATTCTGAAGTCTTCAAGTCTGAGAAAGACGCTGTTGACCACTTTTACCGCTGCTGTTCTGGCGACATCGCTTGCAGCAGCCCCGGCTGAGGCGCGCAATGGCCGCAATGCCGCGCTGGCGGTGGGTGTGATCGGCGGGCTGGCGCTGGGCGCGCTGGCACTCGGCGCTGGTCGCAACCGGGGCTATGGCGACGATGATGGTTACCATCATCCGGCCTACTATCCCGCCTATAACCCCGGCTATTCCGAGTCATCCTGCTACTGGGAGCGCCGCCCGGTTTATGACTACTGGGGCAATCTCGTGAATTATCGCCGCGCGCGCATCTGCAACTGATCCTGCCCGGGCAGCCGCGCGTACAATCAAAGCCCCGTCGCAAGCCGGGGCTTTGTTTTCCGGGCGGCGTGCAGCATGCGGTGTGCGCCAGCGCACATCGCAGCATCAGCGGCGAGCGTATTCCAAAGTCAGAGAAGGAGATCACGCCAGCCAGATCGGGAGCCGACCATGCCGGGCAGTTTCAAAAAATTTCTAGCGGTGAGTTTTGCCGCCGCCGTGCTGGCGACAACGCTGAATGCTGCGCCCGCTGAGGCGCGCTATGGTCGCCGCGGCGCTGCCGCCGTCGGCATATTGGGCGCGCTCGCCCTTGGTGCCCTTGCGGTTGGCGCTGCCAACGCCAGCCCGGGCTACTACGGCGGTGACTGCTGGAGTGAACGTCGGCCGGTCTACAACCGCTGGGGTGACTTCCGTGGCTACCGCAACACGCGGGTCTGCAACTGAGCTATCGTGTTTGAATTTCGCGGAGGACTCTCGCCTTCGCTGCTGAATTTGGGCCATCCCCCGCGGTTCCCCCACCGCTTTGGCCCAAACAGGAGGACGTTCGGGTTGCCCCCCAATCCCGGCGTCAGCCAAAGGCCCCGCATTTATGCGGGGCCTTTTTTGTGGCGTTTTGCCTGCTATGCTGGCCTGCCATGCGGCCTTCTGAGCTTCTCATCGCAACGCCGGGCGGCCTGTATTGCCCGCCGGGAGATTTTTATATTGATCCGCCGCGCCCCGTATCCCGCGCGCTGATCACCCATGCCCATTCCGATCACGCGCGGGCGGGGCACGGATCGGTGCTGGCAAGCCGCGAGACGCTGGCCATCATGGCGCTGCGGCTGGGTGCCGGGTTTTGCCAATCCCGGCAGGTGGCGGCCATGGGCGCGCCGGTCAGGACTGGCGGCGTCACTGTCACCTTCCATCCGGCCGGCCATGTGCTCGGTTCGGCGCAGATCGCCGTTGAGGCAGGGGGGCTGCGCATCATCGCCTCGGGTGACTACAAGCGCGCCGCCGACCCCACGTGCGCGGCCTTTGAGCCGGTGGCCTGCGATATTTTCATCACCGAGGCGACCTTTGGACTGCCAGTGTTCAGGCACCCGCCAGCGCTGGCGGAAATTGGCAAGCTGCTCGCCTCGCAGGCGCTTTTTCCCGAGCGCGCGCATCTTGTCGGTGCCTACAGCCTCGGCAAGGCGCAACGGCTGATGGCGCTGCTGCGGCAGAGCGGCTACGAGCGCCCCCTCTACATGCATGGCGCAATGGTCAAGGTGACGGATTTCTATCGCGCGGAGGGTGCGCCGCTGGGCGACATCCGCGAGGTCGCCGCCACCGACCGCAGCAAGCTCGGCGGCGAGATCACCATCTGCCCGCCGTCGGCTTTGCAGGACGTGTGGTCGCGCAGGTTTCCCGATCCGGTGCATAGCGCGGCGTCGGGCTGGCTGCGCGTGCGGGCGCGGGCGCGGCAGGGCAGCGTCGAGCTGCCGCTGGTTATCTCCGACCATGCCGACTGGGACGAACTGACGGCGACCATTCGCGAGACCGGATGCGGCGAAATATGGGTTACACATGGGCAGGAGGATGCATTGGTGCATTGGGCCAAAACGCAGGGCCTGGCGGCACGCCCGCTGCGCCTCGCCTATGCGGGCGATGACGCGCCCGACACGCCCGACACGCCCGGCGAGGCTGCATGAACCGCTTTGCCGCGCTGCTTGACAGCCTTGCCTATGAGCCGGGGCGTAACGCCAAGCTGCGCCTGCTCGGCGCGTATTTCGCGGCAACGCCTGACCCGGACCGGGGCTATGCGCTCGCCGCCATGACCGGCGCGCTGACCTTCGCCAATGCCAGGCCCGCGCTGCTGCGCATGCTGATCGGCGAGCGCGTTGACCCGGCGCTGTTCGCGCTGTCCTATGATTTCGTCGGTGATCTGGCCGAGACTATCGCACTGCTGTGGCCCGCGCAGGCGGCGCAGGCGCAGGTGCCGCGTCTGGGCGAGATTGTTGAAACCCTCGCGACGATCGGCAAGCTCGATCTGCCGCGCCAGCTCACAGCATGGCTGGACGGGCTCGATGAAACCGGGCGGTGGGCGCTGTTAAAACTGATCACCGGCGCGCTGCGCATCGGCGTTTCCGCGCGCCTCGCCAAGACGGCGGTCGCCTCTCTCGGGGCGCTTGCGCCTGACGATATTGAAGAGGTCTGGCACGGCCTTGCGCCGCCCTATGCCGCGCTGTTCGCCTTCGCGCAGGGGCAGGGGCCGCGCCCGGCCGGGGACAATCCCGCGCCGTTCCGCACGCCGATGCTGGCGCAGGCGCTGGACGAGGCGCAGTTCGCGGCGCTGGTGCCCACTGATTTCACCGCCGAGTGGAAATGGGACGGCATCCGCGTGCAGGCTGTCATCGGCGCTGGCGCGGAGGGCCGCCGCGTCACGCGGCTTTACGCGCGCAGCGGCGATGACATCACCAAGGCGTTTCCCGATCTGGCCGAGGCGCTGGACCAGCCGGAACTTGCGGGCTGCGCGCTTGATGGCGAGCTGCTGATACTGCGCGATGACGCGGTGCAGTCCTTCAACGACTTGCAGCAGCGCCTCAACCGCAAGAGCGTCACGGCCAGGCTCATCGCCGACTATCCGGCGCATATGCGCGCCTACGATATTCTGACGCATGAGGGCGAAGACCTGCGGCCATTGCCCCTGCGCCAGCGCCGCACGCGGCTGGAACGCTGCGTCAGAACGGCGGCCAGCCCGCGTCTGGACCTCTCGCCGCAAATCGCCTTCGCCACCTGGGAGGAGCTGGCGCGGGCGCGCGAGAATCCGGCTGGCGCGGGCGCGGCGCGCGACGCCGCCGCCATCGAAGGCGTCATGCTAAAGCGCGCCGGCAGCCCTTATCTTCCAGGCCGTCCCGCCGGTCAGTGGTTCAAGTGGAAACGCGATCCCTTCAACATCGACGCGGTGCTGATGTACGCGCAGCGCGGCCACGGCAAGCGCTCGTCGTTTTATTCGGATTTCACCTTCGGTGTCTGGCGGGCGGGGGCGGAGGGCGAGGAGCTGGCACCGGTCGGCAAAGCTTATTTCGGCTTTACCGACGAGGAGCTGAAGCAGCTCGACAAGTTCGTCCGCGACAACACCACCGGGCGCTTTGGCCCGGTGCGCGCAGTGACGCCCTCTCTGGTGCTGGAAATCGCCTTCGAAGGCCTCGCCCGCTCCCCCCGCCACAAGTCCGGCGTGGCGATGCGCTTCCCGCGCATCGCCCGCATCCGCTGGGACAAGCCGGCGGGCGAGGCGGACAGGTTAGAGACGCTGGAGGCGCTGCTGCCCGCACCGCGCTAAACCTTGTCGGCGCTTTTGCCGCTTGCGGGCGCTTTGGGCGCTGCCGCATCCCAGCCGCCGGTGGGCGCTGGCACGTCGTTGCTGGCGGCGGCGGATGGTGTTGGCTTGTAGCCTTCAACGCCCGCTTTGGCGGCTGCCAGCGCCTTGGGGTCAAGCTTGCCTGCCACTTCGTCGCGCTTTTTGGCGGCATCCTCATCACCCTGGTTGGCGGCAAGCGAGAACCATGTGTAGGCCTGCGCCAGGCTGAGTTCGATGCCAAGGCCGCGGGCGTAGAGGATAGCCAGATTATACTGGCTGTCGCGCACGCCATATTCTGCGGCCTTCTTGAACCACTGCGCTGCGGCGGCATAGTCCGGCTTGCCGCCGGCGCCCTCGGCTGTCAGCACCGCCAGATTATGCATGGCGCGCATGTTGCCGCCCTCCGCCGCCCGGCCATACCAGGTTTTGGCAAGGCCGATATCGCGCGCCACGCCAAGGCCCTTCTCATAGAGCGAGCCAATCCGGTACTGGGCCGGAACAAGTCCTTGCGCGGCGGCTTTCTCCAGCCAGATGGCGGCGATTTTCAGATCGCGCCCAACCGTGCGCCCCTCGGCAAAGCGCAGGCCCATTTCAAACTGGGCTGCGGCGTTGCCAGCCTGCGCCGACTCGCGCAGCCGCGCGCTGACTGCGGCCAGCGCCGGGTCAATGGTGCCGCCGGATTTTCCGTCGATGGCGCCAACCGGCATCTGGTCAATGTCGATCGGCCGCGCCGGGCCGCGCGGAATGCCGGGTGCGCGGCCATCCGGCTGGGCAGCGTCAGGCGCGGGCGCGATGGTTGCGGTCTGTTGCCGGGCTCTGCCGGGGTTGCGGCTGGCCAGGTCGCCTGAAACGGCCGCCACCGCCCCTGGCAGCGCCGCCGGGGGTTTTGCCTGCGGGCTGATTGACAGGGGATCGGCTGGAACCGGTGCCGGGGCGAGGGCAGCCTGCGTGGCGGCTGCCACGGGTGTGGCAGGTGTCGCTGCGGCGGGCCGTTCGCGCCGGGGCTCAGCGATGACGGGCGGCGGGGGTGCGAGGTCTGCGGCCTCAAGCTCGGCTTTCTGCACTGGCGCGCCGCCGGCCAGAAAACTCCGCACAATCATCGCTGCGCCAAGCACAACCATCAGGCCGGTGAGGCCAATCAAAATCGGCTTTCTGCGGGCGCTGACAAACGTTTTGGCGAGCGCAAGCCTGGCCACACCGCCGCTGCCGGGGGCTGCAACCACGGTTGCGGGGGCGCCGGCCGCTGCATAAGGCACGGCAGCGCCGCGCTTGCCGGGGCTGCGCTTGTCCGCAGTGGCTTCGGCTTCCGCTGCCGCAGCCTGTGCGGCGCGGCGTGCCGCAGCGATAAACGAAGCAGGTGCGGCGCTGCCGGCCGCAGCTTCGGCATGCACGCCATGATGCACGCCATGCAGCGACAGGCTTTCCTCCGGCGCGCGCGGGCGCGCCTCCGTCTGCATGGCGGGGCCCGCGCCGCGATGCGGCGGAAAACCGCTGCCCGGCTCAAGCAGCATGTCCGGACCGTCGGCAAGCTGCACGCTGTCCATTGCAGGTCTAGCCACCGGATTTTTTGCGAAGACGGGCGGCGCGGGGCGCGCGGCAGGCGCCGGGGCTTCGGGCAAACGTGGCTTTGCCTGCGGTTTCAGCGTCTCGGGGTCAACCACCATATCGAACCGCCGCGGCGCGGGCGCAAACACCGGCGGCTCGTCGCGTTTGGCGGGGTCAGCGGGCAGTGTCTGCACATCGCGCGACGGGAAAGCGAAGGCGGCAGCCTCGCTCCCCACCAAAGATTTCTCGTCCTCAAGCGACGTCAGGCGCTCAACCACTTTTTCCAGCGTCTGGTGCACCGCTTTCAATGTCGAATGCGTGCGCTCGCCGGCTTCCGCATGCTGAACGCGCAGGTCGGCCACCTCGCTTTTGATCAGCGCGGCTTCCAGAGGGTCCGGTGGCGGCGGCAGCCGTCCGATCGCCTCGTGCAGGGCCTCGCGCGCGGCCAGGCGGGCAGCGTCCGCAGCCAGCTCGCGCGCCTGCTCAAATGTCGGCAGCGCATCATGCGACCGCGTATCCTCAAGCGTCGCCAGCCGGTCGACAACCTTTTCAAGTGTCTGGTGCACCGCGTTCATCGTCGCATGCGTGCGCTGGCCCGCCGCCTCGTGCTCGGCCCGCAGCTCGACAATGCCGCGTTGCAGGGCCTGGGCCGGATAGGGGTCAGTTACGGGCGCGGGCAGGTTTTGCAGGGCCTCAAGCACGGTGTCGCGGGCTGTCGCACGCGCCGCTTCCGCGCCGGCCTGCCTCGCCTCGTCCACGGTGGCAAGCTCGCGCAGGTCGCTGCGCTGGATTTCGAGCGAGGCGAGGCGGTCGACCACTTTTTCCAGAGTCACATGCACGGCGTTCATTGCGGCATGGGCGCGCTTGCCGGTTGATTCCTGCTCGGCGCGGATGTCGACAAGATCGCGCTGGATCGCCTGCGTTTCGGCAAGGCTCCGGGGCGGCTGCGGCAGGTTCTGCATCACCTCGCGCAAGCTGGCGCGGGCGGCCTTTTCGGCCGCTTCGGCAGCTGCCGTCCGCGCCGCGTTCTCTGCGGCGGTCAGCGTTGCGGCGCGGTTTTTCTCCATGCCGGCAAACAGGTCGGCAATCGAGGTTTCGATTGCGCCAATGGTTTTCAGGCCAGCGTCCGACTGGTCGAGTTTCTCGCTGATCAGTGCAATCTGCCGCTGCAGCGCCTCGAACACCTTGGGATCATGATTGGTCTGCCGCGCCGATTCAATGCGCTCGGCAAAGCGCGCCATCATCCGCTCGATGCCACTGGTGTCGGCAACCGGGGCAGGCGATGGCGGCAGCGGCGGCTGCGGCACCGGCCGCGCCACGGCCTGGTCGATTTTATGCGCCAGCGTTTCGAGGCGCTTTTCCAGTGCGGCAATATGCGGGTTGGGGGCGGCCCGCTCAACCATCGCGCGGTCGAACATGGTGCGGATTTCGCCGATGGCGAGGGTCACGTCAGGCTGCGGAGCACGCGCGTGCGCCTGCGCCAGCTGCTCGACGCGCGCGCCAAGCGCGGAAATCTGTTTTTCAATTTTTTCAACCGGCAGCGGACGGGAGGCTGCGGCTGTCAGCAGGTCGCGGATTTCCTGGCTTTGCGAATGGATGCGCCTGAACGCCTCCGGATCAAAACCGGTAAGCGTCATGGTCTCGACCTTGTGGCCGATCAGCTTGATCTCGCGCTCAAGCTCATAAATCGTGGCGCGCGGATCAAAATCCTTCAGCGTTGACTGGAGGTCGGAGACCAGCGCCTCCACCGGTGCCAGCAGGTTTTCGCGCGCACCTTCCTGGCGCGATACCTCAATGCGTGTGGCAAGGTCGCGCACGGCGGTTTCCAGCGCTGCGACAGAGCCGCGCGGCGCAAGGTCAGCCACGGCCTGCGACATGGAACTGATGTCACGCTTCAGCTGCACGACATCGGGATGCACCTCGGGGGTGCGCCGGGCGTCGCTGCGCATGTCGTCAAGACGCTTGGCGAGGCGCGCGATTTCACCGTGCAGGCTGTTGAAGGCCTCGCCGTTGGAACGCCCGGCGCCCGAAGCCGCATCTGCGGCTTTCTCGATGCGGCTGGCAATCAATTCGAGGCGCTGGCCGAAGGCTGGATCGGGCTGCGCCACCGGCGGGGCAGTGCCTGGAGCGTCAAGCGCGCGCGGGCGGCGGCCGATGTCGGACACCGTATCGGCGAAGGGCGTTTGCGCGATGGCGCGCAGCGCCTGCGCCGGGCGGCGCGCGGCCAGCGCGCGCGCTTCGGCCTCTGCCGCCTTGACGCGCTGCTCCGCCTCGGCGGATTTGGCCCGCAGTTCGGCTTCCGCGGCGCGCGCCCGCGCCTCGGCTTCGGTGGTGCGGGCACGCTGCTCGGCTTCCGCCTTGCGGGCGCGCTCCTCGGTCACAGCGCTGCTGGCGCGGCGCGCCTCGCTCTCCGACAGGTGCGTAATCAGCGACGACAGCTTGTTGTCGAGGCGCAGAAAATGCGCAGCGTCCTGCTCGTTTGGCTTGGGGGTGGCGCTGCGGTCGATTTTTTCGGCCACCTCGTCCAGCCGCTCGGTCAGATCGCGCAGGCTCGCCTCAACACGCGCGTCGGTGCGCGGCGGGGCCGGGCGGCGCGACAGGTTCTCAAGCCGTTCCTCCAGCCGTCCCAGCGCTGATTTTATCGGCAGGATTGTCGTGTCATCGCGCCGCGCGGTGATGTGGGTTTCAATCTCCCCCAGCCGCGCCGATACATTTTCAAGCGCGGCAGTGGTTTGCCGCTGGGCTTCCTTGCCGCGATTCTCCATGCGCGCGATGGCTGCGTCAAGCAGGGTCTCGGGGTCAAAACCCTGCGGCCCGGCGGGCCGCGCCTGCACCGGGCCAGCGTCACCATAGCCATAGCTGCGCGCGTCACCCGGCTCATCAGTGTCATAGGCGGAGCGCTGTGCAGCCTCGCGCGCTGCCGGGCGGGCAGGACGGATGCGCGGGCGGGTGGCACTGTCGCGCCCGGGCTTGCGCGCTGCGCCGCCTTGTCCGGCCATCCGCGACAGCTTGGCGGTTACCGCCTCCAGCCGGTCGTCAGCATCAATGTCCTCAGCTTCCACACCAAGTGCGGTGGCCTCCTCAGCAATGACCTGATCGAGCCATTCGCCGAGCGACAGGCCGGCGCGCCGCGCCGCCTCCCGCGCCGCATCGCGCGTATCAAGTCCCACACCGCGAACATTCCAGGGCGCCGCTTTGTTCATTTTGGGTCCGGTGGCACTGCCGAAGCTGCCATTAGAGAAAACCGGCGGGCTGCGCGCAACCTGCCAGGCTGTCCTGATTCGAAAGCCATGCGAAGATTCCGAATATCAAACATGGGATGATATTTCCGTGGTTTGGGTGAACAATTCGTTAATTGTGCCCCATTTTGGAGCGAAGCATTTTTGACGAGATAACGCAGGGTTGCATAATTTTATGAAAAGCAACTTTTAGTTGCATTACAACCGAATCATGTGCATATTCGCCGCGTCGGGCCTGGCAACGCAGAGGCCAGGAGCCGTTGGCGGCAACATGACGTGGGTGATTGTTGCAAAGCACTAATAAAGGGGCAGGAGCATGGGACTAATTCAACGTTGCGATGCAGCGGCACATGACATGAGTGCCGGAGTGCACACTGGTGAGGACCGCCGCTACGCAATTGGCGATCTGGCGCGTGAATTCGGTGTCAGCTTGCGGACGCTGCGTTTTTACGAGGATCGCGGCCTGCTGAATCCGCTGCGTGAGGGATCAAGCCGCGTTTATGGTCCGCGCGACAAGGTCCGGCTGCAAATGATCCTCAAGGGCAAGCAGCTGGGGTTCACCCTGGCCGAAGTGCATGATTTGATCGGCGCTAACAGTCCCGGAAAACCAGCCAGTCTTGAACTGGCGCTGAAACCCGAACAGATCCGCACCCAGATCGCGCATCTTGAGCGTCAGCGCAGGGACATTGACGATGCGATCATGGAATTGCGGGACGTGCACCAGGCAATGCTGGCACCGGCACTGGCGCACGCGGGTTGAGTGCCAGGAACATGCGGGAACCAGACGGGCGCGGCAATCGACAGCGCGCCCGGTCGCACGGGTGCAGTGCGTGCACTGTCGCAGAATCGATATAAAGACTTACTTATATCTTTATTGCGTTCTGAAAAAACCCTTGCTATAGGCGAGCCCAAGCTATCGGGCTTTTCCGCAGACAAGGGTGTTCCATGACCAAAACCGCGCATGATTATGCAATCGCCGACATCGGCCTCGCCAGCTGGGGCCGCAAGGAAATCGCTATTGCCGAGACCGAAATGCCCGGCCTGATGGCGACGCGCCGCGAATATGGCAAGGCGCAGCCACTGAAGGGCGCGCGCATCACCGGCTCGCTGCACATGACCATCCAGACGGCGGTGCTGATCGAGACGCTGACGGCGCTGGGCGCGCAGGTGCGCTGGGCCTCGTGCAATATCTATTCGACGCAGGACCATGCCGCCGCCGCCATCGCCGCCGCTGGCGTGCCGGTGTTTGCCATCAAGGGCGAGAGCCTGAAGGACTATTGGGATTATTCCCACAAGATTTTCGAATGGGCGGACGGCGGTCCGTCGAACATGGTGCTCGATGACGGCGGCGACGCCACCATGCTGATCCATCTCGGCATGCGCGCGGAAGCTGGCGACACCGCATTCCTCGACAAGCCGATGAACGAGGAAGAAGAGTATTTTTACGCCTCGATCAAGGCGCGTCTCAAGTCGCAGCCCGGCTGGTATACAAAGCAGGGCAAGGCCATCAAGGGCGTCTCGGAAGAGACGACGACCGGCGTGCATCGCCTCTACAACATGGAAAAAGACGGCAAGCTGCTGTGGCCGGCCATCAACGTCAATGACAGCGTGACAAAATCGAAGTTTGACAACCTGTATGGCTGCCGCGAGTCGCTGGTGGACGGCATCCGCCGCGGCACTGACGTGATGATGGCTGGCAAGGTGGCGATGATCGCCGGCTTCGGCGATGTCGGCAAGGGGTCCGCCGCCTCGCTGCGCAACGCCGGCTGCCGCGTCATGGTCTCGGAGGTCGATCCGATCTGCGCCCTGCAGGCGGCGATGGAAGGCTATGAAGTGGTGACGATGGAAGAGGCGGCGACCCGCGCCGATATTTTCTGCACCGCAACCGGCAATATCGACGTCATCACAGTTGATCACATGCGGGCGATGAAGGACCGCGCTATCGTCTGCAACATCGGCCATTTCGACTCTGAAATCCAGGTCGCCGGCCTGCGCAACATGAAGTGGCACAACGTCAAGCCGCAGGTCGATGAGATTGAGTTTGCCGATGGCAAGCGCATCATCCTGTTGTCGGAAGGCCGCCTCGTCAACCTTGGCAACGCCACCGGCCACCCGTCCTTCGTCATGTCGGCCTCCTTCACCAACCAGACGCTGGCGCAGATCGAGCTGTGGACGAAACAGGGCCAGTATCAGAAGAAAGTCTATACGCTGCCCAAGACCCTCGACGAGAAAGTCGCGGCGCTGCACCTCGACAAAATCGGCGTCAAGCTGACCAAGCTGACGAAGGAACAGGCGGGCTATCTCGGCCTTGACGAAAAAGGCCCCTACAAGCCGGACCATTACCGCTACTGAGCCTCCATATTTAGTGGGCCTGACGGGCCGTTCTACTATATGAAGAGCAATTCACAGATGCCGTCGCCGGAACTCTCCGCGACGGCATTTTCTTTTGCTTTACCACTTCCGCAACGAGTCATCATGCGGCTATTGTGAACTGATTCGGGCCGCTTGGCGGATGGTCCGAGGCCACGGCCGCACCATGCTCAGGTGTATGCTCACACAGTGTTCGCACGGCGCGTGCCAGGCTGGGGCATGGAGCGGCTTTCGAGGGGGATCGGACCGGTGCAACAACAGCGTTTTCAGCGCGAGGCGGAGCTGTGTCTTCGCGGCAACCAACGATCGGGAAGCGCAGGCGAGCTGCGGCTTCCCGGGTTCGCGGCAGGGTTTTTAGGCAACCGGGTTTTCCCCGTTGCCACCATTCTGGCGGCAGGCGTCTGCTCGCGTGCCGCTTGTGCGGCGGGCAGTGAAGAGTTGTCTCTCCGCAGCCTGAATGAGCATCAGGGCGCGATTGGCATTTCGGCGATTGTCGCCCTGGTGCTGTTCACCTGCGTCACAGCGCTGCTGCATCTGACCGGGCGCAACAAGTGGACGCAGCGCGAGGCGCATCTGACCGGGCATCTGGCCGAGGCCAATGCGCGGCTGGAGCGCGCCAGCGTGTTTCTTTCGGCAGAGCGCCAGGTCGTCATCGCCTGGGGCGCGGCCAGCGCCGATCCTGATATTGAGGGCGAGCTGTCGCTGATCACCGATGCACCGGTGGCGCGCCGGGTTCTGGGTTTTGGCTCGTGGCTTGCGCCAGCCCTGGCCCAGCAGATGGAGGCCGCGGTTGAGCGGCTGCGTGCCCGCGGCGAAGGCTTTGTGCTGCCGCTGGTAGGCATCAACGGCCGCCGCCTTGAGGCCGAGGGCCGGGCAATCGCCGGGCGCGCCATTCTGCGCATCCGCGATGTTTCCGGCGACCGGCTGGAGCTGACACTGCTGCGCGAGCGCCACACGCAGGTCAGCGGCGAGCTTGACGCTGTCAAAGCGCTGCTCGACGCCAATCCCGATCCCGTCTGGCTGCGCGATTCTCAGGACCGGCTGGTCTGGGCGAATCTTTCCTATGCCCGCGCGGTGGAGGCGCGCGATGGTGCCGAGGCGGTTCTGCGCGGCATCGAATTCATGGACCAGCGGGCGCGCAACGCATCGCGTGAGGCGCGCCAGACCGGCGGCGTCTGGCAGACGCGCGGCCCGGCGATCGTGGCAGGCGAGCGGCGGCTGTTTGACCTGAGCGAGGCCTCCGGCGCGCTGTCGGTCGCGGGCATGGCGCGCGACCTGTCGGAAATTGAGCAGGCCCGCGCCGCGCTGGAGCGCCAGATGCAGGCCCATGCGCGCACGCTCGACCAGCTGCCGACCGCAGTGGCGATTTTTGACGGCGCAAGGCGGCTGATTTTCCACAATGCGGCCTACCGCACGCTGTGGTCGCTGGATGAAAAATACCTCGCCCAGATGCCGCTGGACGACGAAATTCTCGACCGGCTGCGCGCGTCCCGCCGCCTGCCGGAGGAAGCCGATTTCCGCGCCTGGCGCAAACAGCTGTTCAATGCCTATCAATCGGTCGAAACCGCCGAGCATGTCTGGTATCTGCCTGACAGCCGCACCCTGCACGTCGTCACAAACCCCAACGGGCAGGGCGGCGTCACCTACCTGTTTGACGATGTCAGCGAACGCTCGCGGCTGAAGTCCCAGTTTGCCGCAATGACCCGGGTGCAGAGTGAAACACTCGACAACCTGCGCGAGGGCGTCGCGGTGTTTGGCAGCAATGGCCGGCTGAAACTTGCCAATCCGGCCCTGGGCGAGATGTGGCGGATCGAGACGGATACGCTCAATTCCGCGCTGCATGTTGATGATTTCACAGCCGCCTGCGGCGTCTATTATTCTGACGAGAACGTCTGGCGCGGGCTGCGGCAGGCCGTGACCAGCGTAAATGACGCGCGCACCGGCCTCCAGCTGCTGATGGAGCGGCGCGACGGCCTGATTGTCGAATGCGCGGCGGCGCCCTTGCCGGATGGCGCGACACTGGTGACATTCACCGACATTACCGCCGCCTTCAATGTGGAAAAAGCCCACAAGGAACGTTTTGAGGCGCTGACCCAGGCCGAGAATCTGCGCTCCGATTTTGTCCATCATGTCTCTTATGAGCTGCGCACGCCGCTGAATTCGATCATCGGCTTTACCCAGATGCTGACCGACGAGATTGCCGGGCCGCTCAACGCCAAGCAGAAGGAATATGCCGGGGACGTCAGCAAATCATCGACGGCCCTGCTGGCGATCATCGACCAGATTCTGGATCTGGCGACGATTGACCGGGGCGCGATGGATCTGGCCTACAGCGATGTGGATGTTGCGGCCGTCATTGCCGGCGCGGCCGAGGGCGTCCAGGACCGCGTCGCCGAGCGCGCGCTGAACCTGCGCATCATCGTTGCCGACAATGCCGGCGTGTTCCGTGCCGATGCGCAGCGGCTGCGCCAGATATTATTCGCCCTGCTGTCCAACGCCATTGGCTTTTCCGAGCCGGGCCAGACTGTCGCTCTGGCGGCGATGCGGCGCGGTGACGAGATGATTTTCAAGGTCAGCGACCAGGGCCGCGGCATTCCGCTGGAGTTGCAGGAGCAGGTTTGGGACCGCTTCAAAACCTATCCGCAGGGTTCGCGCCACCGCGGCGCAGGGCTGGGCCTGTCGATTGTGCGCGCGCTGGTTGAAGAACATCACGGACGGGTGCATATCCAGTCAGCGCCCGGCGAGGGCACAGTGGTCACCTGCTCTTTTCCTGCGGGCCACGTGGTGAGCCTGGCGCGGCCTGATGCGGGCACAGAGGAAGCAGCGCGATGATACCGGCGGATCCGGCGGATTTTGTACTCGATGTCAGCCTGAAGGATGAAGCGGCGACCGCGCGTCTGGCGGTTGATATTGCGCGCCTGCTGCTGCCGGGCGATCTTGTCGCGCTGTCCGGTGGCCTTGGCGCTGGCAAGACCGCCTTTGCGCGCTTTCTTATCCGGGCGCTGGCTGGCGATGAGGCGCTGGAAGTTCCCAGCCCCACATTCACGCTGGTCCAGTCCTACGACTATCCGCGCGGCGTCATCGTGCATGCCGATTTCTACCGGCTCAAGAGCGATGCGGAGCTGGTCGAGCTGGGCTGGGACGAGCTGACCGACAAGGCGGTCACTGTGGCCGAATGGGTGGAGAACGCGCCCGCCTCGCTGCGGGCCGACCGGCTCGACCTGTATTTTTTCATTGACGTGGCGGCGGGCGACAGTTTTCGCCGCGCCATGCTGGTGGCGCGCGGCGCGCTCGCCCCGAGGCTGCGGCGTTTTCTCGCCATCGAGGCGATGCTGGCCGGCAGCGCATGGGCACAGGCGAAGCGCAGCTATATGCAGGGCGACGCCTCCAGCCGCGCCTATGAAAAGCTGACCAAGCCCGATGGCGAAACGGCGATCCTGATGATTTCGCCGCCGCGCCCGGACGGACCGCCGGTGCGTGACGGCAAGCCCTACAGCACAGTCGCGCGGCTGGCCGAAAACATCCTGCCGTTCATCGGCATGGACAATGGCCTGCGCGCGCAGGGCTTTTCGGCGCCGCGCATCATTGCCAGCGATCTTGACGCGGGCCTTGCCATCATCGAGGATTTTGGCGCGGAAGGCATTGTGCGCGCCGATGCGCCGGTGCCCGAGCGCTATGCCGAGGCCGCCGCAGTGCTGGCGCGGCTGCATCGCCTGAGCCTGCCCGACAGCGTGCCGGTGGCCAATGGCACGGTGCACCAGATACCGCCCTATGACCTTGACGCGCTATGTATCGAAGTGGAGCTTCTGGCCGACTGGTATGCGCCGCATATTGGCAAGATCCGGCTGACGCCGACGGCGCGCGGGGTGTTCACCTCGCTGTGGCGCTACCGCCTGCAGGTTGTGCTCGCCGCGCCCGCGACATGGACCCTGCGGGATTATCATTCGCCCAATCTCATCTGGCTTGGCGGGCGCAATGGCCTTGCCCGGGTCGGCCTGATCGACTTTCAGGACTGTGTGATGGGCCATCCGGCCTATGATGTCGCCTCGCTGCTGCAGGATGCGCGGATCAGCGTGCCGGACGAGCTTGAGCTGCGCCTGCTGGGCCATTACGCGCGCCTGCGCAAGATGAACGAGCCCGAGTTCGACATGCAGGCGTTTGCGGGTGCCTATGCCATCATGGGCGCGCAGCGGGCGACCAAGATTCTGGGGATTTTCGCAAGGCTCGACAAGCGCGACCGCAAGCCGCAATATCTGGCGCACCTGCCCCGCATTGAGGCCTATCTGCGCAAAAATCTGGCGCATCCCATGCTGGCGGAACTGAAGGCCTGGTATGAACAGCATCTGCCCAAACTCGTCATGCCCGCGGCCTGAATTGCCGGAGCAGGCTGCATGAGCGGAAGTTTGATGCCTGAGGCGGTGATGGTGTTTGCCGCCGGTCTTGGCACCCGCATGCGCCCGCTCACCGATCACCTGCCCAAGCCGCTGGCGCAGGTCGGCGGCAAGGCGCTGATGGATCACATGCTGGACCGCTTTGCCGAGGCCGGGGTCAGGCGCGCTGTGGTCAACGTGCATTATCTTGCTGGCATGGTGGAGGCGCATCTGCACGGGCGCGCGCACCCGCAGATCATCATTTCTGACGAGCGCGGGCAGCTGCTGGATCAGGGTGGCGGCATCAAGCGCGCCCTGCCGCATCTGGGGCCGGGGCCGTTTCTGGTGTGCAACACCGACGCTTTCTGGATCGCCGAAACCGCGCCGGTGCTGGCGGGCCTTGCCGCAGCCTGGAACCCCGACACGATGGACATGCTGCTGCTGGTGGCAGACGCAGGCGCAAGCGTGGGTGTCGACTGGCCCGGCGATTTCACCATGGATGCGGGCGGGCGCCTCGCCAAAAGGCTGGAGGGCGCAACCGCGCCTTTCGTCTATTCCGGCGTCGCGATCCTCAAGCCTGAACCGTTTGCGCGCGAGCCGGGCGAGGTGTTCCGCCTCGCGCCGTTTTTCTTTGACGCGGCGAGGCGCGGGCGCCTCCATGGCCACAGGCTGGCTGGCACGTGGTTGCATGTCGGCACGCCGCAGGCAATTGGCGAAGCTGAGGCGGCGCTGGTGCGCGCCAGCGGCGGATAGGCCGCGCCATGGATCACCCGCGCCTGTACACCATTGATCCGGGCGTGCCGTTTCTGGAGACGCTGGCGTCAGCCATCCTTGGCGGACAGATTTTTCCGCAGCTGTCACGCGCCAACGGTGCGCTCGCCCTTGCCGCCACCACGATCTACGTGCCGACGCAGCGCGCTGCGCAAGCCTTAAAATACCAGTTGGCGCTGGCGCATGGCAGCGCTTTGCTGCTGCCGCGCATCGTGCCGCTGGGGCTGGAGGAAGACAGCGCGACACGGGCACTGTTTGATCCGCCTGAATTCACGCAAGGCGACGCCGATATTCCGCCAGCAATCGGCGAGCTGGAACGCCGCATGCAGCTGATGCGGCTGGTGCTGGCCTGGGGCGCGTCGGTGCGCCACGCCATTATCAGCGTCGATGCCGACGGCGTGCGCAGCCATGATGACGAAATTCTGCTGGTGGCGACAACGCCTGCTGACGCCTGGAAGCTGGCGGAGGCGCTGGCCAGCCTGATCGACGAGATGATTGTCGAGGACATTGCGTGGGACCGGCTGCTGCCTCTGGCCGAGCGCCAGTTCGACAGGTACTGGCGCATTACGCTGGATTTTCTGTCGATCGCCGTGCAGAACTGGCCGAAACATCTCGCCGAGAGCGGGCGCGTCGATCCTGCCACACGCCGGGCGCTGCTGCTTGACCGCGACATCGCGCGGCTGCGCGGCGGCGCAATGCCGGGGCCGGTGATTATCGCAGGCTCCACCGGTGTCCATAAGGCGACAGCCCGGCTGATGCAGGCGGTGGCCCAGTCGCCGCAGGGCGCAATTATTCTGCCGGGCCTCGACAAGCGGCTGGATTCGCAGGCCTACGGCATGATCAGCGGCGGCGAGGATGGCGGCGCAAGCGGCGGCCATCCGCAGGCCGCGCTAAGCCGACTGCTGGGCCTGCTGCAACAGCCACGCGAAGAATTCCAGTCGCTTGGCCAGCCTGAGCCTGCCCGCGCTTGGCGCACGCAGTTTCTCAGCGAAGCGATGCGCCCGGCCGGATCGACGCATGTCTGGAGCGACGCAGACACCCGCATGACGCCCGCGCAGATTGACGCGGCGCTGGCAGGCGTGACGCTGGTTGAGGCGGCCCATGAGGGCGAGGAGGCGCTGGCGCTGGCCGTGGCCCTGCGTGAGGCGCTGGAGACGCCAGGGCGGACCGCCGCGCTGATCACGCCAGACCGTGGCCTTGCCCTGCGCGTCAGCGCCGAGCTGCGCCGCTGGGGCATCCGCATCGCTGATTCAGGCGGCGAGCCGCTGCCCATGACCCGGGCTGGAACGCTGGCGCTGCTGGTGCTCGACTGCGCCGGGCCGGAGCTGGAAGCGGCGGCGCTGCTCGCCCTGCTGCGGCATCCGGTGACGCGGCTGGGCGGCAGGCGGGATGCGCTGGAAGCCTTGCTCGCGCCGCTGGAGATCGGCGTGCTGCGCGGGCCGCTGCCGCCCGGCGCGCTGCGCGATCCCGCCGGTCTGGTCGCACAGGCGCAAACCGCGGCGAAGGACAAGCATGCCCATCCAGCCCGGGCGCGCATCACGCCGCAGGAATGGAGCGGCGGCCTCGACCTGCTGCAGCGCGCGCAAGCCGCGCTGGCAGGCCTCGCGTCCCTGCCGCGCAGCGCGCCGCTCAGCGCGCTTGTCAGCGCGCATCAGCAAGCCGTGCTGGCGCTGGCGGCGGGGGAGCAGGACAGCGGCGCGCCCGGCGGGCGTGACGGCGTGGCGCTGCTTGACCTGTTTGAGGCGGCCAGCTCCGCGGCGGGCAGCGTCGGCACCTTCAGCCTGCCGGACTACCGCGCCTTTTTTCAGCGCCTTGCGGCAGAGCGCGTCGTGCCGCTGGAGACCGGCACGCACGACCGCATCGCCATTCTGGGTCTGCTGGAGGCCCGCCTGCTGCCTTTCGACCTTGTGCTGCTGGGCGGGCTGGATGAAGGCGTCTGGCCGCCGGTGGCTGACAGCGGGCCATTTCTCAACCGGCCCATGCGCGCCGCCCTTGGCCTGACCCCGCCCGAACGCCGGATTGGCCAGACCGCGCATGATTTCGTCATGGCCATGGGGACGCGCGAGGTCATTCTCAGCCGCGCCAGAAAACGCGGCGGCACGCCGACTGTCGCCTCGCGGTTCTTGCAGCGCATGGCGGCGCTGGCCGGCGTGCCATCCTGGCAGGCCTGCAAGACACGCGGCGCGCGCTATGTCGCCTGGGCCCGCGGGCTCGACCATGGCCCGGCGGCCGAGCCCGCCAAACGGCCGGAGCCGCGCCCGCCCGTGCACCTGCGGCCGCAGCGTCTGAGCGTCACCCAGATTGAGACGCTGCGGCGCGACCCTTACGGCATTTACGCGGCGCATGTTTTGAAACTGCAAGCGCTTGAGGGCATCGGCCTTGACTATTCAGCCCGCGATTTTGGCAGCTGGACGCATGAGGCGCTGCGCCAGTTCGGCGAGCGCTTTGCCTCAGGCCCGCTGCCGCCCATCGCCCAGGCCGAGCTGGTGGTGATGACCCGCGCCGCGTTTGGCGCAATGGCGCAGCGGCCTGAATTCCAGACCTTTCACTGGCCGCAGATCGAGCGCGCACTGGTGCGGTTTGTGGATTGGGAAAACCAGCGGCGCGGCGGCATCGCGCGGCTGCTGACAGAAATCAAGGGCGGCCTTGAGATCGATCTGCCGGACGGTTCGCGGTTTTATCTGAACGCCCGGGCGGACCGCATCGAGGTGCATGCGGACGGCACAATCGGCATTGTCGATTACAAGACCGGCGCTGTGCCGGGCACAACTGATGTGCGCGCAGGCTGGTCACCGCAGCTGCCGCTTGAGGCGGCGATCGCTGTGCTCGGCGGCTTTGCGGCTGTGCCCAAAAACACGCGCGTGACCGAGCTCCTGCATTTTAAACTGGGCGCGAATGACAAGCCGCCGCAGAAAAATGCGCTGGGCAGGAACCAGGACATCGCCGCCGCCGCGACGCAGCAGCATGATGAGCTGGTCAAGCTCCTCGATGATTTCCGCAATCCGCTGCGCAGCTATCCCTCGCGGCCATTTCCCGGCCACACGCCCGCCTTCAGCGACTTTCTGCATCTGGCCCGCGTCAAGGAGTGGTCGGGCAGCGGCGGCGATGATGAGGCCGGAGACGAGTCCGGCGGCGAGGAGGGCGAATGAGGCTGAACAGCGACATGCTCGCCCGCACCGGGGCCATCCAGAAAAAAGCTTCTGATCCGCAGGCTTCGGCCTTTGTGCGCGCCAACGCCGGCTCGGGCAAAACCCATGTGCTGACGCAGCGTGTGCTGCGCCTGTTGCTGGCGGGCACGCCGCCCGCCAAAATTCTCTGCCTCACCTTCACCAAGGCGGCGGCGGCCAACATGTCATCGCGGGTGTTTGACGCGCTGGCAGGCTGGACCGCGCTTGGCGACGAAGATCTGCGCGGCAAAATACTGGAAACCGGCGCGGAAAACCCCGACGGGCCAACCTTGCGGCGCGCCCGTGTGCTGTTTGCCCAAACAGTGGAAACGCCGGGCGGGCTGAAGATACAGACTATCCATGCGTTCTGCGACCGGCTGCTGCACCTGTTTCCGTTTGAGGCCAATGTCCCCGCCGGCTTTGAGCAGGCCGACACACAGCGCGAAGCCGCAATGCTCGCCGCCGCGCAGCGCCAGTGCCTGGCGCAGGCCCAGAACAATGCGGTGCTGGAGCAAAAACTCAGGATCGTCGCGCGCCATGCCTCGCAGGGCGGTTTTGCCAAGGTGTTGCGGGACGCGCTGAAACACCGCACGCTGCTGGCTGCCTTGCTGCATGATCATCCGACACCGCAGGGTTATGCCGCGTTTCTGGCAAAGCGGCTTGGCCTCGCGCGCGCCGTGACGCCGGAGGCTGTGCTGGAGGAGATCACCGGCGGCGGCATCGAGCGGCGGCTGTGGCCTGAACTGGCGCTGTTGTTTGCGGAAGGAACCAAAGCCGAGGGCGAGCGGGGCCAGGCCTTTGCGCGGGCTGCCGCCGCGCCGGATGCCGAAACCGCCGCCACGCTCTACATGGATTTTTTCCTGACGGAGGCCCTCGCGCCCCGCAAGCGGCTGGTCACCGCTGGCCTCAAAGCCAGCTATCCGGATCTGCTGCCGATGCTGGAGGCCGAGCAGGCGCGGCTGGGACCCATGATTGAAAAGCTCAATGCCGCCCGCGCGCTGGAGCGCAGCGCCGCGCTTGCGGGTGTGCTTGACGACATCCTGGGCCGCTATGAGCGGATGAAAGCCTACGCCGGCCTGCTGGATTTTGACGACCTGATCAGCCGCACGCTGGGACTGCTGACGCGCTCCGACGCGGCCTGGGTGCTGTACAAGCTGGACGCCGGCATTGACCATATTCTTGTCGATGAGGCGCAGGACACTTCACCCGGCCAATGGAAAATTCTGGAGCAGATCAGCGCTGATTTTGTCTCGGGCGCAGGCGCGCGCGAGGTGACGCGCAGCTTCTTTGCGGTGGGTGACGAGAAGCAGTCGATCTTCTCGTTTCAGGGCGCGGCGCCGGCGGAGTTTGACCGTATGCGGCGGCATTTCCGTCTCAGGCTGGAGGGCACAGGCCGCTTTGTGGACGAGAAGCTGGAAAACTCCTTCCGCTCGGCGGCGGCGGTCATCGAGAGCGTTGATACGGTGTTTTCCAGCCCGGAAAATTACCAGGGCCTTTCGGCTGGTCAGGACGAGGGCAGGACCGTGCACCAGAATATCAAGACCGGGCTGCCGGGTATCGTCGAGTTCTGGCCGCTGGCCGAAGCCGAACCGCCCGCAGCGGCGCAGGGCTGGCGCATCCCCGACACCTTCGCGGGCGGCGCTGATCCTGCCACGCTGCTGGCCCGGCGCATCGCCGTCCTGATCAAGTCCTGGCTGTCGCCGGACAGTATCGAGCGGGTTGCCGATGACGTCCGCAAAGACGTGCCGCCCGCCGTCAACGCCGGTGATGTGATGATCCCCCGTGGAGCCAGCGAGCCGGCCGAGTGGCGGCCGCGCCGCATCAACGCCGGTGACGTGATGATCCTGGTGCGCAGCCGCAGCGCGTTTTTTGAGGCGATGATCCGCGCCTGCAAGCAGCAGGGTGTGCCGGTGGCGGGGGCCGACCGGCTGCGCATTCTGGAGCACCTGTCGGTCGAGGATCTGGCCGCCGCTGCCCGCATTGCCCTGCTGCCGCAGGACGACCTGACGCTTGCCGCAGTGCTGAAATCGCCGCTTATCGGGCTTGACGAGGACGAGCTGTTCACCCTTGCCAGCGGGCGCGGGGGCAGCCTGTGGCAGTCGCTTCTGGACCACGCCGCAACGTCCGCGCGCATGGCGGCGGCGGCTGCAACCATCGCAGGCTGGCGTGAGGCGGCGGCGGCCACGCCATTTGATTTTTTTGCCGGCGTGCTTGGCCCGGGCGGCGGCAGGCGGCGTCTGCTGGCCCGGCTGGGGCGCGAGGCCGAGGACGCCATCGACGAATTTCTCAGCTACGCGCTGGAGTGGCAGCGCCAGAACACCGCCTCGCTGGTGGCGTTCACGGCAAGCCTCGCGCAAACACAGATCGAGATCAAACGCGACCTTGAGGCGGCGGGCGGCGCGGTGCGGGTGATGACCGTGCACGGTGCCAAGGGGCTGGAGGCCAAGATAGTTTTTCTGCCCGACACGTGCAGCAAGGGCGACAGCCGGAACGAAACAAGTCTGTTTGTCATGGGCGATCCGCCGGCGCTGGCCTGGGCAGGCAACAAGCGCACCGACTGCGCCGCCCTTGCGCGGGCGCGCGAGCTGCGGGAGGCGGCGCGCGATGACGAATACCGCCGCCTGCTGTATGTGGCGCTGACCCGGGCGGAGGAGCGTCTGTATCTCGCGGGCTACTTAAAATCCGGCAGGCGCTCCAAAGGCTGCTGGCACGAGATGATCGAGGCGACGCTGGTACCCGGCCTCAGCCCGGCACCCGCGCCTTGGGACGCGTCGCAGACAGTGCTGCGACGTGCCGATCCCTGGCCAGCGCAGGCGCACGGGGAAAAGCCGGCAGCCGGGGAGGTATCGGATGTGCAAGAGCCGCTTCCGGCCTGGCTGACCCTGCCGCCGCCGCACGAGGCCCGCAGGCCATCGCCGCTGCGCCCCTCGCACGCGCTGGCGGGGCTGGCGGAGCCTGAGCCTGCTGCCAGCGACACGCCGCGTGGCCGGGCGCTGAAGCGCGGGGGTCTCGTCCATATGCTGCTGCAGCATCTGCCGCCGCTGGCGGCGGGCAGCCGCCGGGGCGCCGCGCAGGCCTGTCTGGCACAGCGCGCCAGCTGGTTGCGCGCCGATGAGGCGCAGGCCCTGATTGAGGAAACACTTGGCGTGCTGGATGATCCAGCCGCTGCAGCGCTGTTTGGGCCGGATTCGGTTGCAGAGGCGGCGATCGCAGGGGAAGTCGCACTGGGGCAGGACATAGTGCAGGACATCGCTGGCCAGATTGACCGGCTGGCAGTGACGCCCGCCGAGATTGTTTACGCCGATTACAAGACCGGCATGCCAGCGCCTGGCGCAGCGCCCCTGGGCTACGTCACGCAGCTGGCCCTGTATGGCGCGGTGCTGGCGCAGCTTTATCCCGGGCACAGGCTGCGCGCGCTGCTCGTCTGGACAGCTGGGCCGCTGGTTGAGGAAATCGCGCCCGAACGCCTGTCATCCGCGCTGGCCAGCCATGCGCGCCGCAGCGCTCACGACGGTGTGAGCGCGCCCGCGCCTTGACGCTGGATGGGGCGAGCCATATCTTGGCGTTATCAGAACCAGCGCGGCCTTCCTCCCGCGCGCCCTGCGAAAGGCCCCTGCCGTGTCCACCCAAATTGTCACCGATTCCACCTTTGAAGCTGACGTCCTGAAGTCTGCCGAGCCGGTTGTCGTCGATTTTTGGGCCGAATGGTGCGGCCCCTGCAAGATGATCGGCCCCTCGCTGGAGGAAATCGGCAAGGAAATGCACGGCAAGGTCAAAATCGTCAAAATGAATGTGGACGAGAATCAGGAGGTGCCCGGCAAGCTGGGCATACGCTCCATTCCGACGCTGATGCTGTTCAAGAATGGCAAGCTCGCTGCCCAGAAGGTCGGCGCGGCGCCCAAAGGCGAATTGACCAAATGGATCAACGGCGCAATCTGACTGGCAAGCCCGCCCGCCTCCCGGGCGCAGGGTGTTTCACTCAAGATTGAAACCTTCCACCGAAATGCCGACGGGCTGGCCCTTGGCGGCAATTTCGGCGGCCAGGGCAGGGAAGAATTTGTCTGCGGGCGTTGCGTGCGCGATTCGCAGGGCTGCCAGCGGTGTGGACGAGACCACCGCGATAATCAGCTGCAGTTTTGCGCCCGGCGGGCCATTGCGCTCAACTTTCAGGTTGAAGGCCTTGGCGCTGGTGGCGCGCACCAGGCTTGTAATGCTCAGCACCGTGCCGTCATCTGACAGGTAAATCACCTCAACCGTTTTGTCGCGCGCCGCCTCGACAGTGCCGGTCAGGTACTGGCCGCTGCGCAGGTTGGGCGCGCCCAGCCCGACCTTGACCTTCAGCGCGGCATCCAGTTTCACCTTGCCCATAAAGTCCGCAAAGGCGCATTGCCCGCGTGACAGCTGCCAGCCCTCGATATCCGGCTCAAAGCTGAAGGCTTTGCGGAAGCCGTCGTTCAGCGTTTTGAAAGGCTGGGTTTCCAGCGCGAAGCTTTGCAGTGTCGCCGCGTTCTCCGCCAGCTTGACCGGCACCGACGCAAAACACTCGCCGCTGCCGCTGTCACGGACATAGCGGGTCATCGCCTCGACGCGCGTCGTGACGGCTTCGATATCTTTGGGTTCAACAGGAAACTCAGGAGCCTTGCCTGGACCCGGCACAGGGGGCTTGGGCTCCGGCACCGGGGGCTTGGGGTCCGGCACCGGGGGCCTGGGCTCCGGCACCGGGGGCCTGGGCTCCGGCACCGGGGGCCTGGGGTCCGGCACAGGGGGCTTGGGCTCCGGCACCGGGGGCCTGGGGTCTGGCACAGGGGGCTTGGGGTCCGGCACAGGGGGCTTGGGGTCCGGCACAACAGGCGCGGGTTCCAGCTCCGGCACAACTACTGGTACTGGCACTGGCACCAGCTCCGGCACAACTGGCCGCACCACAGGTGTTGACCCAAAGCCAAACCGGTCCAGCAGCAGGTAGCCGCCGCCACCCGCCGCCGCCAGCACAAGCACGCCAATCAGGCCAAACAGCGCGGCACCCGATTTCTTGTCAGCCACCGGTGCCGCGCGGGCCGACCTTGGCTGCGGCGTCACCGCGCGCGCTGCCACCGCAGGCGCAACCGATGTGCCGCGTTTGGGTTTTGGCCCCGGCGCTGCCACAGCTGCCGGCCCGTTCCATTCGGCTACGGCGAGCATGCTGTCGGGCCGGTTCGCCGGGTTGGGCTGGAGCATATGCTCGATCAACGGACGGATGCGCGGATCAATGAACGCCAGATTGGGAACTTCCCGGCGTTTGTCGATCACTTCGACCTGTGAGCCGCCCATGTCGAGCGGATTGCCGCGCAGCGCCTCAATCAGCACCAGCCCCAGGCTGTAAATATCGGATTTTCCGGTCACCTCGCCGCCAAACAGCCCGAGCTGTTCGGGCGAGACGTAATTGTGCTTGCCGGCAAAGCCGCCGCCGATCACCGTGCCATCATTCTTGCGGGTGGAGCGCGCAATGCCAAAGTCGATGATCTTGGCTTGCCGCACATCGTTCTGCGGCAGGATGATATTGTCGGGCGACACATCGCGGTGGATGATGCCGCTCTTGTGCGCTGCATGCAGGCCGAGCGCGATGCGTTTCGACAGCAACAGCACAGTATCGACGGGAAGCGGCCCGCGTTTGGCCGTGTCGGACAGCGATTCGCCTTCGACATATTCCATCGCAAGGTAGGGCCGCTGGAGCACTGGATCGACCGAAAACGTGTAGTACCGGACAATAGCTTCGCTTTGCAGATTGTTCAGCGCCTTGGCTTCTTTTCTGAACAGTTCCATCGCGGTGTCATGCCCGGCGAAGTCAGCCTTGATGACCTTGATGGCAACCGGCTCTTTGGTCTGGATATTATGGCCGCGATAGACTTCGCCCATGCCGCCGCGCGCCAGCGCCGCGTCAATCTCGAACATGCCGTTCAGCTGGGTGCCTGGCTCAAGATAGTCGCTGTTGGGGCGCTGGTTCATGGTTACCATCGCGCATTCAGCTCCAGACCGGGCCGGGCAGGCCCTCTGGCAGCACGACAGTTGAACCCTTGCGGCGCTGATGCGCGATCACCACCGTCACGTTATCCGATGCGCCGCGCTCCAGTGTCAGCTTGACCAGCGCGTCACAGGCCTGCTGCGGCGAGGCGTTCAGCGCAATGTCCCTGATCTCCGCGTCCTCCACATGATTGGTCAGCCCGTCACTGCAAATCACAAACGTGTCGCCGGGCCGCAAATCGCCCTGCTCCACCTCAAGCTCAGGGTCGTCAAATACGCCGATGGCCCGCGTGATCACATTGCGCCGCGGCCAGCGGCGCGCCTCCTCACGTGTGATGACGCCCTGGGCCACCAGCTCCTGCGCCTCGTTATGATCGCGCGTGATCTGGGCAATTTCACGGTCGCGCACCAGATAGACGCGGCTGTCGCCTGACCACAGGCAGGCAAAACGCTCGCCAAAGGCAATCAGCAGGGCCAGCGTCGAGCCGCTGACCTCGCCATGGTTTTGCGTGGCGCGCTCCAGCAGCAGAGCATTGGCGTCAAGCGCGCGGGCCGAGCATTGCTTGATGAAATCATGCATGGACGCCGGCGCGGGGACGTGCGCCAGCGAGTTGACGACCAGCGTGCTGGCCTGCTTGCCGCCGACATGCCCGCCCATGCCGTCCGCCACCGCGAAAATGCCGCGGTCCACCAGTGCCAGCAGCGAATCCTCATTCTCCCGCCGCACATTCCCGACATGCGTGGCCCTGCCCATGTCAAGATTCGCCCAAGCTGCGCGCATGTCGTCTCCGCTCAGTTCAGTTTCGCTCATGTCAGGGCCGGCTGCTGGTTAAAACCATAGTCGCCAGTCAGAAACCCGGCAAAAACCTCGGGTGGCGGCATGCCCTGCGCGCCGATTGCCTGCGCCACAAAACCGTCGCCCCCCTGGGTCCACCAATAGCTGCGTCCGGCATGGATTGACAACCAGTCCGCAGCGCGCATCTGCGCAAACAGGGATGCCGAGACGCCGTTGTCCGGCGCGGCAAACAGGCAGGTCTGGGCGAGGCGCGCCTGGCCCTCGCCGGCCTCGCCAAACGGGTGCGGCTCCGGTTGTGGCAGCGCGTCGAGCTGGCCAAGGATGTCATCAAAGCTCAACGAAGGCTCAAGCGTTGCCAGCAGAAAATTCTCCGCCGCCTCAAACCAGCCCTCGTGCAGGTCCATTTCGGGAGGCGCGAAAGCCTGCCCGCCACGCGGGGTCGCCAGCACTGTCAGCGGATAATAACGGCCAATGCCATCAAGCGAGGGCATGAATGCGCCAAGCTGCGAGGTGCCGCAAATGGCCGGGCCGAGCCAGAAGCGCCAGATCGGCGCGGTCAGGAAACGCTCCTGCCACTGGCGGTCGAGGCTGAGTTTGCTTGTCGACAGGCCCGCCTGCATCCAGGGCTCCCATACCGACAAAAAGCCGCGCGGCGCGCCCGGCGCGATAAAGTCGCGTTTGGCTGGAGTCTTGCCGAACAGGGCGCAGGGCATGGCGGCCTCACAATCCGCCGGGGCAGCGGAATTCCCGCAGCTCCGGCATGGTGAAGGGATTGCGGGCACTGCCTGCGGCAAAAACATAACTCAGCTCGCGTCCGCCGACAAAATAGCTGACGGTGATGCGGTCACCCCGCGGTGTCGGCGATCCGGCCTCGATCAGCCGGAACAATGACCATGGTCCCTGGCGGTCAATGGCGGCAGGCTGGGCACCGGGCACGTCGCCCTGCACGATGACGGCCGAGCGGCCATTGGCGCCTGGCCATTGCACCACCACGGGCTGCGGCGGGCCAAGCTGGCTCGCCACGGGTGTGCCATTGACTTCAAAGCGGTACTGCACACCGGTGCTGGCAGACTGCGGCGGGCGCGGGTTGGGCGCGGCGGCCGGTGGCGGGGCGGGCGCGCCGCCAATATTGAAGGCGGTTCCCGCAGCGCCGGGCGCGGCAGGTGTCACCGTTGCCAGGGGGGCTGACACCGGCGGGGGCGGCGGCACCGGGAGCGAGGGCGGCGTCACCGTCAGCGACATCGACGGGAACTGGCCGCCGGAGTTAAAAAACGTCTCGCGGATCTTCGCGGCGCGCTGGAACTCCCGCAATGTGCTGGTTGACTGGGCGATCGAGCGGCCCAGCGGCGTGTCTTGCCGCCACGACCAGTCGGCCTTTGACGTGTCGATATATTGCGCCACCTGGGTGCGGACAAAATTGTCGAGAACGCCCTGCGGCCCGAAAAACTGGCCAAAATCCGCCAGCGCGACATCGCGCTCGCTCTTGGCGAAGGGATAGCGGTTGGCGATTTTTGCCTGGCAGGGGCCGCTGACCTTCTCGGCCAGCTCGCGGTTGATCTGCACCAGCAGGGTGCCGGTAATGTCGCCGTCGAGTTCAACCGCAAGGCCCTGGATCATCGAAGTGAACGGCCCGGGAAACAGCGGTGCCTTGGAGCGCAGACCCGCAACCTGCAGCGCCAGTTCCTGGTTGGCCTGCTGGGTCTGCGACGGGTTGGTCGCCTTCAGCAGCGTCTGGTGGACCTGGCCGATGTCGGCGATCAAGCCGTCGATGGGCCGGCGTGTCGCGTCGCCATCCGCCAGCACATGGTAGGCCTTGAACGCCGCTTCAATCTCGGCGCCGGGCGTGCCGGTCAGGCCGCTGGGCACGGCAGCCGCGGCGGCCTTGTCCTTGTCCGGCGTCACCGGCTTGCCGTCCTTGTCCTTCTCCGCCGCCTTGGCAAGGTCAGGCCGGTCGCGTGTCACGGCGGTTTCGTCACGCACCGCGTCGACCAGCTTTTTCATCGGCGAGGTGACAGCCACCAGCGCCGCCATGTTGAGGTACTTCGGCTTGTCGCCCGTCATGCGCTTGAGGCGCAGCTTGCCCAGCATCTGCTCCCAGGTGCTGATGAAATCCTTGGTGTAGAGCGCCATCAGGTCGGCGGGCAGGCGGGCATACTGGCCTTCAACCTCGGCCTGCTGGCCAGCTGTGCCAAGCACCCACTGCTCGCTCTTCAGTTGCTCGGAGATACCCGGCAGCTTGTCGATGAAATCCTTGTGAAAGCCGACGTAGGTGTAAAAGCCCGGAGCGGCAAGACTGTCCAGTGTGTCGCCGCCCTTGATGTCGAACACCAGCGCAAAATCATTGCCGGCCGCGCGGGCCGGCACAAAAGCCGCCGTGGCACTGACGCGCGCCCTGTCCTTCAGCGCCTCATAGGCGCGCTGCGCCAGGTTGAGGCGGGCCAGCGTGGTCTGCGCGCTCTCGACCAATGCGCCATTGACGCCGACCAGCGGCTTGCCGGTGCCCAGTTCCAGCATGCTGACCAGATGCTCTTCCAGCGCCTTGCGGAACGGCGCATTGCCGGAACCTGAATAGACTTCGGCCCAGTCGCGCCGCATCCAGTCGATGATGACGCTTTTTTCCGGCGCGCGCTCGCCGCCCAGCATCAGGTATACCTTGAGCGCGCCGTAAATGAAGCTCGTGTCATTCGGCTTTTTCTCAAACTGTTCCTCCAGCCGGTACAGCAGGCGCGGGCGAAACAGCCGCTCAAGCCCGATGGCATAGGAGTTTTCGGAAACCGACAGCAGCCTTTCGCGCCGCGACAGGCCAAAGGTCTCGGCCAGCGGGGTGGGATCACTATGCGTGGCATAGCCCACCGGCATGTAGCGCAGCTCGTGCATCAGCGGCAGCACCTTGGTCAGGTCGCCGTCGGCGATGATCGGCTCCTTGGCCAGCGGCCCGGCCTTGGTGATGAATTCCAGCGCGGCAGAATTGGTGCGCTCGATGAGATCGCGGTTGCGCAGAAAGCTGGTGTACCAGGCCACGCTCATGCCTGCCGTGCTCAGGAACAGCGTTGCGTAGACGACGGACTTGATGATGCGCTGGCGGCGCAGGGCGCGCCAGTCGGTCGAGACCCAGGCGGCCTCGCCGATGATCAGCTTGCCGATCAGCTCGTTGAGAAAATAGCTTTTGCCCTGGCCCGAATAACCAACATTCTGAACCTCCTCCGCGCCGAAGGACTTGGTCAGCGCGCCGATCAGCTGATCGATCGGCGTGCCCATCTGCGTGCCGGAGGTGAAGTAGAAACCGCGCAAAGTCGCATTGGCGTGGTAGCGCGTCGGCTCGAAAATCTTGTTGAGGAAATTGAACAGCGGCTTGCGCAGCGCGGCCATCTGCGCGGGAAAACCATAGAGCGCGACGCGCGTGGTGGGCGCGGGCTCCTCCTGCAGGCGGTCCGTCGTCAGCTCGTTCAGCCGCGAGATAAGCGCGTCGAATTCGGCAGGCACATCGCCCACGTGATTCTTGGTTTTGTCAGCGGTCTGGAATGTCGCGCCCCAGACCTGCTTGCGGCCGCGCTCGCCCAATATGCCGAAGAACTCGTTGAAGCCGGCAATCAGGTCGGTCTTGGTAAAAACCGCATAGACCGGAAAATCCACCTTCAGCTTGTCGTGCAGCTCCACCAGCCGCGCCCGGATGGCGTCGGCATGCGCCTCCAGCTCGGCCGGTCCGGCCGTCAGGATGTCGCCAACGCTGATGGCGATGATGACGCCGTTGATCGGCTGGCGCGGGCGGCTCTTCTTCAGCAGGTCGAGGAAGGAAAACCAGCTGACCTTGTCGGATTTGGCGTCCGAGTCCTGCGTCGTGTAGCGCCCCGCCGTGTCGATCAGCACGGCGTTTTCTGTGAACCACCAGTCGCAGTAGCGCGTGCCGCCGACCCCTGCCACAGCCGCCGGGGTCGCGCCGCGCGACAGCGGGAATTTCAGCCCTGAATTGACCAGCGCCGTGGTCTTGCCCGCGCCCGGCGGCCCGATGATGACATACCAGGGCAGGTCATAAAGAAAATCACCTTTGCCGCCCGACGCCGTCTTCAGCGTCGCCAGCGCGTCTTTCATGCGGTCCTTGAGAACCGGCTCGTCAGTCTGCGGTTCCTTGTCGGCGGAAACGGCTTCGGCCAGCGCCGCTTTGGCCTTGCGGCCCTTCCACAGCGTGAAGCCGCTCATGCCCGCCATGAGGGCAATGACAATGGCGATGATACTGTCGCGGATGATGTAGTTTTCAAGCGGGCGCCAGCCGCCGATCTCAATCAGCGGACCGGCAAGATAAACCACGGCGGCAATGGAGGTCAGCCCCGCGCCGTAGAGCATTATCTGGAATAACTGCTTGCGAAGTGCCTGCATTGCCGCCTGTCTTGGGTGCTGTCAGTTCTGGATGCTGTCAGTCTTGTCTGCTGTGTTGCGTTCGCGGTGCCGGGCTAGTCTCCGGTGCGCGTCAGGTTGAGGTCGACGCGGCGGTTCTGGCGCCGGCCGGCCTCATCCTTGTTGTCGGCAATCGGTTCCATTTCCGCCTTGCCGGAAACCTCGATGCGGGCAGTCTGCGCCAGTTTTGGCTTCAGGATCGCCGCGACGGCCTTGGCGCGCTCGACCGAAAGGTCGTAATTGTCCTTGAAGCGGGAGGTATTGGCCAGCTTGACGTTGTCAGTATGGCCAACGATGCTGATGGTTCCCGGCTCCTTGTCCAGCACCTCGGCAATGCGCGTGGCAATTGGCTTGAACGTGTCGAGCACCGTCGCCTGTCCGGAGGCAAACAGCACCTTGTTGCCGACATGGATGAAGATGCGCTGCGCGTTCTGGTCGGCGCTGACCTCGCCGGAGGCAATCTCGGCGGCGAGCGCGGACTTGATGCGCTGCAGCTGGGTCAGCGGCTGGCCGGGCTTGATCACAGGTTCGGGCGGCGGTTTTGGCGCCACGTAAACCCGGCGCTGGAGGTCAATCTTGTCCTTGCCATGCATTGCCGCAACCTGCGCGGCGGCAGCCTCCGCCGCATCGCCCAGCAGGGCGCGCAGCACAAAAAACAGGCCGACCAGCGTGCCCGCGCTGAGCGCAAACACCGACCACATCGGCACACGCAGCCGCCCGCCCTTGCCGGCCAGCGCCTGGCCACGCCAGTTCGGCGACAGGTCAATCTCGGCGCGCGGGCGCACGCGGCGCAGAATTTCGTAGAGGTTGCGCTGGATCTGCTGCAGCTCGACCGCGCCTTGCCCCGAGTGGCGGTACTTGCCCTGAAATCCCAGCGCGAGGCAGGTGTAGGTAAGTTCCAGCACATCATAATTATTGACCGGGTCCATCTGGCCTTTGGTCAGAATCTCAAAAAACCGCTCGCCGCCAAGCCGCTCCTGAAAAAACCGGCTCAGCATGGAATATTGCGCCCAGACGTGGCGCTCGTCGGTGGGAATATTCTGCACGATGTCATCGGCAGTGGCGCACAGAATGTATTTTGACGTCCTGGTCTGCTCGTCGGAAATGCCAGCCTTGCGCACCGACTTCTCAAAAAACTCGACCGCCTCGCCCACTTCGCTGATCAGCTTGGCGAACGAGGCGCGCAGCACCGCAATGCGCAGCCGCCCCAGCAGCATCAGCAGCGGCGCAGCTGCGCTCATCAGCGGATTGACATGCGGCGCGACCAGATCGGTGAAATTGATTTCCGGCAGCGGCATGTGGCCGATGAACTGCGGCGGCCTGGCATCCGGCGATTTGATCCAGTCATCCGCCGGACCGCCTGCAACCGCAACAGCCGCCGCCGGGCGGGCGGGCTGCGGGGCGGGCGGGGCAGGGCGGGCCATGCCCGGCGGATAGCCCGGTGGCGGGCCAGGAGGCTGGCCCGGCGGCGGGCTTGGTGACTGGCCCGGCGGCGGGCTTGCAGCACCCGGGGCCTGTGGCGGCGAGGCCGGGCGCCGCCCGGCCGGGTTGGGACGGATAACCGTGCGCTCGCCGCCCTGCTCAAACTTGTCAAAGGGGTTGGAGCCGCTCATCGCCGGTCTTCCAGCACGGCCCAGAGCTCAAGCTGCAAATCCGGCCAGTCGCCGGAAAAATGCAGCCCGATGGAACTTGCGGATGAAAACTCCGGCCACAAGGGCGATTTGCGGTCGAGGAAGAAATAGACGTGATCGGTGATCGCGCGGATCTGCGGTGGCGGCGTCGGCAGGTGCACCAGCGTCACGCCGGGCAGATGCGCGTGCACAATCTCGTTCATCTTGGTGTTGGGGCCAATCTTGAACAGGTTGGGAAACTGCGTCTGGATTTCCGTCAATGGCCGCCGCGCCGAAACCTCGATGATCATCGTGGCATTGCGGAACAGGGCGCGGTCACGGATCGGCGAGACATAGGCGTTCTGCGCCCGCTCGATAAGCTCCAGCCGGATGGCGCGCCGCCCCAGCCTTGCGCCCAGAAATTCCTGCAGGTCGTTGACCACCGGTGAAAACACATTTTCGAGATTGTCATGGTCATAGGCCGGATATTCGCGCGCCCGCCGCTCGCTGGTGGCAAAGGTCGCCAGCTCGCCCGCAAGGCCGACAAACTCGATGTAGAGCCGCTCGGGATGCACATAGCCGGAAAAACGCAGGTGCTTCAGCCGCCCGATGTTGCGGTTAAGCAATTGCAGCACAAAATAATCGATGCTCTGCAAGCCGCCGCCAGCCGTCGGGTCCGCCGCATAGCGGGCCAGTTCGTCGAGCTTGTTGTCAATCCAGCCGATCAGCCGGTCAAGCCAGCCGTTGACCACCGGATGGGCGGCGCAGACCAGCACCGGCGGCGCGAATTTCTCGTCGAACACAATCGCCTTGTCGCGCACTTCCACGATCCGCGCGATAGCCAGATTGTGGTAGCCGGGCTTTGGCGTCTTGCGCACCTCGAACTTCAGGCGCGGATTGGCAAGGTCGATTTCCTTTTCGATGCGCAGTGCCGAGGTCGAATCGATCAGCGTTTCGGCACCGATGGTGAAGCGGCTGGCGCTGTCACGGTCCTCCACCTCGCGGGCATTGGAGGCGGCCATCGGCATGGTCAGCCAGATGATCTGCGTCGCGGCATTCTCCGGCACGTCGATGGGGTCCGGCATCGGGCTGTCCAGCGGCAGGTCAAAGGGGGTGCCGTCCTGCATCACGCCAGCGGCGCGGCGCAGCGCGAATTTGCTCTGCTGGCTGACGTCACGGTCTATCTCAAGGTCGGAAAAACCCCAGGGGTAGGGCGAGGCATGGCGCGTGCGCAGGGCCAGCGCATGCTCGTGATAGCGGTCGCCCTGCTGGAAGTGCTGCGGCAGGATAAACAATCCCTCCGACCAGACGACCTTGCTGTACCAGGACATGAAAGGCCTTTCCAAAGCATGCGTGACGCGGGGCGAGTGTGCAGCATCGCGCAGGCAAGGTAAAGTGCGCGCGCGCACGTTGCGGCGCGGCCCGGCGCATTGTTTGGCGCCTGCGCCTGCCCGGCCCGGGGCAGCCATCGTCTGCACGGGCGGGCAGGGTGCAGAACCAGACAGCAGCAGGCTACACGGCTGCCGCGATCAAAGGCACCGCATCCGGTTGCTCCCGCGTGTCCGCGCCAGCCTGTGGCAGGCCGGTCAGCTTTCCAGCAGGCCTGCCCGCGCAATGCCGGTCAGCACATTGCCGATCAGCCCGCCCGCCAGCGTCTCGATGTCGGCGGCGTCATTCACCGGCTTGCCGTCGCGGTTGAACTGCAGGCGGCCGGCGCGCGCCTCGGCGGCCAGCAGCGCGGCAAGCGCCGCCGCGCCGCGCGTGCCGTCCAGCGCGGGCAGCACGGCTTTGGCCGCCGGGTCAATGCCAATCGCCTCATGGCGGTGGTTTGTCGTCATGTCCGCGCCACTCGCCGCGTCAGCCCGCGCCAGCGCAATCGCCAGCGGCCGCTCGCCCGGCGTGGCAGCCACGGCCACCGGTTCGGAGGACAGCGTCACCATGCCCGCGATGGCCAGCTTGTACATGGCCTCGCACACCTGCTCGCGCCCGCCCGCCGCCCGCGCCTGCGCCGACAGCGCGCCGCCAAGATCGTCGAGGCTGGAGGAGGCCGGAAAGCGCGCCACAAACCGCGCCAGTCCGTCCATGACCATGCCCGATGGCGACGTCAGCTTGCGCCCGGCACCGTCCGAGATGGAGCCGCCGTCGCCATCGCGCTCGATTTTGAGGTCGCCGCCGCCAATAAAATGCAGCGTCTCAATGGCTTGCGGCGACAGGGCACGGTTGATTTTTGCCATCCGCCCGGTGCTGACCAGCAGCGTCTGGCGAAACGTACGCCCAGTCAGCAGGTCAAGATACTGCTCGGATTCGACAAGATCGTTTTTCGACATTTCCCGCACTTTGGCGGCTGTCTCCGGCTTGAAATTGTCAAGAATCATCGAGGCAATGTCACACTCACCCAAAAAACCCAGCCCGTGGCGTCCCGCCGCCCGGGCAAACTCGCGCACTGTGCAGGGCTCGTTGGTCTCTTCCAGAAACTCATGCGCGATATAGTCATCCGGCAGGTGTTTCAGCCGCTCGGCCCAGGTCCGCAGCATCTGGCCATAGGCACCCTGGTCGGGGCTGTGGTCCTTCATGAATTCCAGCAGGGCGCGGGCCTGTGCCACGCGCGCCAGCGAATCATTATGGTCCGGCACCTCAAGCAGAAACGCGTCGCGCAGGTTCTGCAGCATGCGCCAGCCGGGCAGCACATTATAGCTGATATAGGCGACACCGACTGGCGACAGCCGCTCGTGCGAAATGCGCAGAATGGCGTCGCGCACCTGCGCCGGCACCCAGCTGTACACGCCGTGGCAAATAATATAGTCAAACAACCCCGTCTCGCCGCCAAGCTCTGTAAAGCTTTTGCACTGTATTTCAATGTTCTTCAGCCCCAGCCCGGCGATGCGCGCCCGCCCCGCCGCCACCTGCGTGCGGGAGAGGTCAACGCCAACAAACTCGGCCTGCGGATAGCGCATGGCGAGGGGAATAATATTCCCCCCCGCTGCGCAGCCCAGCTCCAGCACGCGGGCGCTGGCCAGCGGCGCGGCTTCCAGTCCAAACAGTTTTGCCATAGCGCCGAGCCGCGCCGGCTGGCTCTGCGCAAACGGCTTCGACTGGTAGGGCAGCAGGTCATATTTCAGCGCCGTGCGGGCGATGATCGAGTCGATGTCGCCCTGTGCGGCGGCGGTATGGCTGGGGGACATGACTCTAAATCTCGCGGCTGCGCTGGGTGTGACGGACGACATGAGTCCGATAGCGCGCCGGGGCGGTCCCTGCAAGTCACGTCCAGTTTTGAGGCCGGCGAATGCGGCGCAATTCACACAAAAAACGCAAAGACAACATGGTTACTATTGCAATAAAACAGCGTGGCAAAATTGCCACTAAAGGATTCATAATGCAGCGCTTTTTGCCTTGCGTCCCGGCCGCAGCGGCAGCGGCGATCCAGCCAGGATTAATTAAAATCTATTAAATCATTGGGATAAGGCATGTTTACTGCCGGAGTCTGGCGTGTTGCAGCGGTGTGTGTG
>JANLPP010000418.1:0-2871 GCA_031367295.1 Hyphomicrobiales bacterium
ATTTCCTCCGCCATGGATACAGTGACCGAGTCCAAACTCGCCATTGCCATGGCGCAGGCAGGCGGCATCGGCGTCATCCACCGCAATCTTGATCCCGAAATCCAGGCAGAGGAAGTGCGCAAGGTCAAGCGTTTTGAGAGCGGCATGGTGGTCAATCCGGTCACCATCTATCCGGATGAGACGCTGGCGGACGCGCAGGCGCTGATGCGGCGCCACGGCTTTTCCGGCTTTCCCGTGGTCGAGCGCGGCGCGCTTGGCAAGCCCGGCAAGCTCGTCGGCATCCTCACCAACCGCGACGTGCGCTTTGCCGCCAACCCGCGCCAGCCGGTCAGCGAGCTGATGACGAAAAAACTGGTGACCGTGCGCGAGGGCATGGCGCTGGATGACGCGCAGCGGCTGCTGCACCAGCACCGCATCGAAAAGCTGATCGTGGTCGATGAAGACTACCGCTGCGTCGGTCTCGTCACCGTCAAGGATATGGAGAACGCCACCAACCACCCCTTCGCCTGCAAGGACGAGGCCGGGCGCCTGCGCGTCGCGGCAGCGTCCAGTGTCGGCGACAAGGGCTTTGAACGCGCGCAGCTGCTGATTGACGCCGGTGTCGACTGCGTCGTCATTGATACGGCCCACGGCCATTCGCAGCAGGTGCTGGACCAGGTGGGCCGGGTCAAGCGCATTTCCAACAAGGTTGCGATTATCGCCGGTAATGTGGCGACGGGCACGGGTGCGCAGGCGCTGATTGACGCGGGCGCGGACGCCATCAAGGTGGGCATCGGGCCGGGATCCATCTGCACCACGCGCATCGTGGCAGGTGTCGGCGTGCCGCAGCTCACAGCGATTCTGGAGGCGGCGGAGGCGGCGCACAAGGCGGGCATTCCGGTCATTGGCGACGGCGGCATCAAATATTCCGGCGATCTTGCCAAGGCCATCGCGGCGGGGGCCGACTGCGTCATGATCGGCTCGCTGCTGGCAGGCACGGACGAGAGTCCGGGCGAGGTGTTTTTGTACCAGGGCCGTTCGTTCAAGAGTTACCGTGGCATGGGGTCGGTCGGCGCGATGGCGCGCGGTTCGGCCGACCGCTATTTCCAGCAGGACATCCGCGATTCACTGAAACTTGTGCCGGAGGGCATCGAAGGCCAGGTGCCCTATCGCGGCCCTGTCGGTGCCATCCTGCACCAGCTGGCCGGCGGCCTGCGGGCGGCGATGGGCTATGTCGGCGCGGGCACAATTGCCGAATTCCAGGAGCGCGCGGAATTCGTGCGCATCTCGTCAGCGGGCCTGCGCGAAAGCCATGTCCATGACGTGGCGATCACCCGGGAGAGCCCGAATTACCCAACGCGGATGTGAGGCTTTACGGACTGCCATGGCGTGATAGTCTCGCGCGGTGAGGTGCTGAGGAGGCTGAAATGGCGCAGGACACAGACTTCGCAATCAGTCGCGTCTTCAACGCGCCGCGCACGCGCGTCTGGGCCGCCTGGACCGAGAAGGCGCGGCTGGAGCAATGGTTCGGCCCCAAAGGGTTCACCATTCCGGTGTGCAATCTTGATCTGCGCGAGGGCGGCTCGTTTCACTATTGCATGCGCAACACCGACGGCTTCGAGATGTGGGGCAAATGGCTGTTCCGCGAGATTTCCGCGCCGGAGCGGCTGGTGTGGATCCAGTCTTTTTCCGACGCTCAGGCCGCCGTGGCGCGCTCGCCCTTTGGCGGCGAATGGCCACTGGAAACCCTGTCGACCACGACGCTGACCGAGGCGGAGGGCAAGACCACATTGACTGTGCGCCAGTCTCCGCTCAACGCCACCGACACCGAAATGCAGGCATTCGCGGCCATGCATGCCAGCATGAACCAGGGCTGGGGCGGCACGTTTGACAAGCTGGTGGAGTTTTTGGCGAAGGGGTAAGTTCGGCGCTGGAATGCGCGCCTGACCCGTGCGGCACAGGCTGACAAGCAGCGGACCGCGGCAACCAAGGAGCCTGCAATGCTCACCTGCATTCTGCTTGCCGTCGTCGTCCTTGTCGCAGCTGTCCTGATCTACGCCGCCACACGGCCCGATGTTTTCCGCGTTGAACGCACCGCCAGCATCAAGGCACCGCCGGAAAAGCTGTTTGCAATGATAAACGATTACCGCAGCTGGCCGTCCTGGTCGCCTTACGAAAGGCTCGATCCAGCGATGCAGCGCACATTGAGCGGGCCGGAGAGCGGCAAGGGGTCGATCTATGAGTGGGAGGGCAACGCGAAGATTGGCAAGGGCCGCATGGAAATCCTTGAAACCACGCCGCCGTCCAGCGTCACGATCAAGCTCGATTTTTTCAAACCGTTCGAGGCGCATAACACCGCCGTCTTCACGCTCAAGCCCAATGGCGGCGCTACCGATGTCACCTGGGCCATGCACGGCCCTGCGCCCTTTATGTCGAAGCTGATGGGCGTCGTCATGAATATGGACAAAATGGTAGGCGGGCAGTTTGCCGAGGGGCTGGCGAATATGAAAGCTGCGGCGGAGAAGTAGCGCGCCGCCTCAGCCCGACAATTCTCCCGCCCGCCGCCGCGCCGCCGCCACTGCGCGCGTCATCAGCGGCTGCATGCCATCGTCCGCCATCAGCACCTCCAGCGCCGCCGCCGTCGTGCCGGCGGGGGACGTCACGTTCCTGCGCAGCGTCGCCGGGTCGCTCAACGCGTCGCGGTGCATCAGCTCGCCGGAACCTTCCACGGTCACCCGCGCCAGCCGGGCTGCAAGGTCTGGCGGCAGGCCCTGCGCCTCGCCGGCTTTGGCAAGGCATTCAGTCAGGTAAAACACATAGGCCGGGCCGGACCCGGAGACGGCGGTGACGGCGTCAATCAGGCGCTCCTCGCCCACCCAGGCCACTTCGCCC
>JANLPP010000421.1:0-10738 GCA_031367295.1 Hyphomicrobiales bacterium
TGCGCGAACGCGCAGCTGCGGATATCAGGCCGCTATGAAGCTCGAGCCGCGCGATGCAGAAGCGTTTCTGCAAGACATCGTCGATTGGAGCGCGCGGGCGCAGAACCGTGTGCATGACGTCAGCGAAGACGAATTCATGACCAATCTGCTCTTGCAGGACGCAGTCAGCAAATGCATCGAATCAATTGACGAGGCGGCAAACCGCGCCACAAGGGCTGATCCCGATATTCTGGCGCGGCATCCAAGCTTTGATTTCAGAGCCGCCTGCGCGATGCGCAACGCGCTCGCCCATGGCTATTACACCATCAAGCCGGACGTGTTGTGGTCAACAGTCCATGACTCATTGCCCAGTTTCATGGTCATGGCGGCGGCAGTTCTCGAATCGCGAAAGACAAATAAGACCTGATGCGCATCCTCATCACCAACGACGACGGCATTCATGCCGAGGGCCTTGCCTCGCTGGAGCGCATCGCGCGCGCGCTGACTGACGATGTGTGGGTGGTTGCGCCGGAGACCGATCAGTCCGGCGTCGCCCATTCTCTGTCGCTCAGCGACCCGCTGCGGCTGCGCAAGATTTCGGACCGGCACTTTGCCGTCAAGGGCACCCCGACAGACTGCGTTATCATGGGCGTGCGTTCCATACTCGAGGCGGCCAAGCCTGATCTTATCCTGTCCGGGGTCAACCGGGGACAGAATGTTGCCGAGGATGTCACTTATTCGGGCACAATCGCCGCCGCGATGGAGGGCACGTTGCTTGGCATTGCTTCAATCGCGCTGAGCCAGGCCTATGGCTTTGTTACCGGACGCTCGAATCCGCACTGGCATTGCGCCGAGCAGCATGCGCCCGGGCTTATCCGCAAAATCCTGAAGGAAGGCATTCCCAAGGATATTCTGGTTAATGTCAATTTTCCCGACTGCCCGCCCGACGAAGTCAGGGGGACGGCAGTGACCGTGCAGGGCAAGCGGGACACGGAACTGCTGAAACTTGACAAGCGCACTGACGGGCGGGGCTTCCCCTATTACTGGATCGTGTTTTCGCGCGGGCCGTTCACCCCCGGCCATGGCACGGACCTTGAGGCGCTGCGTGACGGCAAAATTTCCGTGACGCCCCTGCGGCTGGATTTGACCGACGAGCCGACGCTGACACGCTACGCGCTGGCGCTGGGGTGACATCCGGACGGTCGCCAGTCAGCGCCAGGCCCGCCCGGTCTCAAAGCGGAACTGCATTCCGATGTGCCAAAATGGATTTTTCGTGGCTGGGTTAAGACGGCGTTTACCCTGATTGGCCATTCTGCAACCTGAAGCTGGCGTGTCCGCCGCTCGTCAGAGGCAAGATGACTTCCACGATTCTAATTGTTGATGACGATCCGGTGCAACGTCGCCTGCTGGAAGCAATGGTGCGACGCTTTGGCTATAATGCTGAGTGCCTTGATGGCGGAGAAGCAGCGATTGCGCGACTGGAGGATGGGGTAAAACCTTCGGTTGACTTGCTGATCCTTGACCTGGTTATGCCTGATCTTGACGGAATGGGCGTTCTTGGGCGCTTGCGCGACCGCAAGATTTCGGTTCCAACTGTTGTTCAAACCGCGCATGGTTCGATTGAGGCGGTTATTTCCGCCATGCGGGCCGGGGCGCTGGATTTTGTCGTGAAGCCGGTCGGGGCGGAGCGCCTGCAGGTTTCCATCAAGAACGCACTGCGTTTTGACGCGCTTGAGGATGAAGTGCGGCGCATGACGCGTCGGGCCTCAGGCACGTTAGGTTTCAAAGACATAGTCACCCGCAGCGAGGATATGAGCCGCATCATCCGCCTTGGCGAGCGGGCGGCAAAGTCGAATATTCCGGTGCTGATCGAGGGAGAATCGGGGGTTGGCAAGGAGCTTATTGCGCGCGCGATCCAGGGCGCGTCGGAGCGGCGCGGCAAAGCGTTTGTAACGGTCAATTGCGGTGCGCTGCCGGAGAATCTTGTTGAATCAATCCTGTTCGGCCATGAGAAGGGTGCTTTTACAGGTGCAACCGAGAAACATGCAGGCAAATTTGTTGAGGCCAACGGCGGAACGCTGTTTCTGGACGAAATCGGCGAGCTGCCGCTGGAGACGCAGGTAAAGCTGTTGCGGGCGCTTCAGGAAGGTGAAGTTGACCCGGTTGGCGGAAAAAAACCAGTAAAAGTTGATATTCGTCTGGTATCAGCAACGAACCAGAACCTGATTGAGCTGGTAAAGGCCGGACGTTTCCGTGAGGACTTGTACTATCGCCTCAATGTCTTTCCGATCACCATCCCGCCTTTGCGCGCGCGCCGCGATGATGTGGCGGATCTCGCCCGCCGCTTTTCGGCCCGCTTTGCTGCGGAAGAAGGCAAGAAAATCAGAGGCTTGAGCGCCGAGGCCGCCTCGCTGCTGACGCGCTATGACTGGCCGGGCAATGTGCGCCAGCTGGAAAACGCCGTGTTCCGCGCCGTGGTTCTGGCCGATGGCGATGAACTTACGGTGACCGAATTTCCCCAGATCGCAGCGCAGGTTGAGGGGTTTGACGTGCGGGTTCCGCCCGCGCCGATGCAGGTCGCGGCCCAGCCACGGGTGGAGCGGGAGATTGTGCGCGTCGAGATGCGCGACCCTAACATGATGCGCCTGCTCAACGAGAATGGTGACGTGCGCAAGATGGATGACATGGAGGCCGAGCTGATCCGCTTTGCGCTCGCGCATTACCGCGGACAAATGTCTGAAATGGCACGGAAACTGGGGATTGGCCGCTCGACGCTTTATCGCAAGATGAAGGATTTCGGGCTGGATGCGGGCGAAGAGGAAAAGACGCAGGCGGCGTGATGGATTCAAGTTACTGCAACGCATCTTGTTGCAGCCAGCATAGCTTGCCGTGCAGCCGTTAAATTCAGATCAAGTACTCACCTCTCTATACATATCGTATTACCCGGCATGCGGAATTGGCTTTGCTTTGTGCGTGAGGCGGATGGCTTCGAGGGCCCGGATCGTTCATCGCCGCCCGGCTCCACTGACCGGCCGAATGATTGCGCAGATACCGGCAGCCTGTGCACTGCGCAGGCCACGCGTTGCAGCGGGTTGCCGGTGATCTGGCGGATCTAACCCGGGGCAAACCGTGTCGCCTGTGGATAGTTTGCTCGTATTGCGGAATTTCGCCAGCATCACGAAAGATTGCAGGCGCATACCCAAACTTGCCGCGCGCTGCGGCCTTCGCTAAGCCCTGCACCGTGGGCGCGATGATTTGCGCCGGAGGCATTTTTCCCATGACCGACAGATTATCCCGCCGTGCACTCCTCACCGCCGCTGCCAGCGTCCTGATCGCTGCGCCCTATGTGCGCCAGGCGCGCGCTGCGGTTGACGACAGCATGATTGGCGACATGCTGGTGCTTGGCTTCAGCGGCTCGGCCAGCGATGCGCAGGGTGCGCAAAATCTTGCCGCGCACGTCACCAATGGCAAGGTCGGCGGCGTCTGTTTTCTCGGACACAATGCCCGCTCGCGTGCCGGGGTTGAAAGTCTGGCGCGGCTGTTCAACGCGGCGGGACACCGCTCCAAAGCGCTGGTCGCGATTGACCAGGAGGGCGGCGCGGTGCAGCGCCTCAGCGCCAGGATTGGCTATCATGCCATCCCGGCGGCGCAGGCAGTAGCGGCGCGCAACGGGCCGGACGCGGCCAAGGTCATTTATGCGCAAATGGCGCGTGACATGAAAGCGGCAGGTTTCAATCTCAATCTCGCGCCGGTGGTCGATCTGGGGTTTGAACCTAAAAACCCCATCGTGGCGCATTATGGCCGTGCCTTTGGCGAAGACGGCGCAACCGTTGCCAGTTATGCCGGAGCTTTTGTTGCCGGGCACCGCGAGTCGGGCGTGCTGACCGCGCTGAAACATTTTCCCGGCCATGGCTCAACCCTGACAGACAGTCACGAGCGCCCGGTCGATCTCACCCCGACGTGGCGCGAGGATGAGATTGAGCCCTACCGCCGACTGGCGCAGAACGGCCTTGTTGATATTGTGATGAGCGGCCATCTCAAGCATGACCGCCTGACTGGCGGCGAGCCTGCCACCCTGTCCAGCAAGGCGGTGGAAGGCTGGCTGCGCCGCGACATTGGCTACAAGGGCGCGGTCATGACGGATGATCTCGACATGGCGGCGATCCGCTCCAACTATGCGCTGTCCGATGCGATTGTGCGCGCGGTTGCGGCGGGCAATGATCTCATTCTGCTGTCAAACTCGCGCGAGCCTGACCCTGACCTGCCGCTGACGGCCATTGCCGCCATTCGAGAGGGCGTGATGAAAGGCCGTATTCCGGCTGTGCGGATTGAGGCGGCAGCGCAGCGCATTGCAGCGCTGAAGGCGCGAGTGTGAGCGCAAACCGGACCGTCGGCCTCTGGTCGGCATTGCGTGCCGGCAACGCGCGCGCAAACTGCGGGGTGTGCGCAAGGCGAGGCAGAGGCCGACGGTTTAGCTGCGCAGCTGGCGAAAACGCATCGCCATGACCATCCCCGATCCTGCAACCAAAGACTGGCGCGGCGGCGCGCAGGAGCGCGTGTCGCCCGGTCTCTATATTGTTGCCACGCCAATCGGCAACCTCCGCGACATCAGCCTGCGCGCGCTTTCAACGCTGGCAGGCTGCGAGACCGTGCTGGCCGAGGATACGCGCGTGTCGCGCAACCTGCTGTCGCACTACGGCATTGCAACGCCGCTGTCGGCCTATCATGAACATAACGCGGCACTGGTGCGCCCCAGAATCATTGCGCGGTTGCGGGCAGGGGCGGCGCTGGCGCTGATTTCGGACGCGGGCACGCCGCTGATTTCGGATCCCGGCTACAAGCTGGTGACGGCAGCGATTGAGGCGGGCGTAACAGTCATTCCCATTCCCGGCGCGTCGGCCCTATTGGCGGCGTTGACGGTCGCGGGCCTGCCAGCCGACCGGTTTTTCTTTGAGGGGTTTCTGCCCTCAAAATCCGCCGCGCGGCGGGCGCGCCTTGCCGAACTTGCAGCGATTCCCGGCACGCTGGTTTTTTACGAATCGCCACGCCGCACCCAAGAAACGCTGGAGGACATGGCGAGCGTGCTGGGGCCGCGCGAGGCGGTGATCGCGCGCGAGCTGACCAAGCATTTTGAGACGGTGCGGCGCGGCACGCTGCCTGCGCTTGCCGCTGAGCTTGCCAGTGAGGCAACACCCAAGGGGGAGATCGTGCTGCTGGTCGCGCCGCCCGGCGAGGCCGCCGCGCCCGAACCCGCCGGAATCGATGCGGCCCTGCAAGCGGCGCTGGCAAAATTCTCGGTCAAGGATGCGGTAGCCATCGTGGCGGCGCAAACCGGCGCGCCGCGCCGCGCGCTTTATGCGCGTGCAGTGGAGCTGGCGCGCCGGGACGACGACAGGTGACAAAGCCGCCACGCGAAAAGCAGGCGCGGCGCGTCTCGGCGCATCTGTTTGGTCTGCGCGCCGAAACTTTGGCGGCAGTCGTGCTGACGCTGAAGGGCTACCGCATTCTCGCGCGCCGTTTTCAAGCCTCGGGTGGCGAAATTGACCTCATTGCCTTTCGGGGTGACGCGGTGGCCTTCGTTGAGGTCAAGGCGCGCCCGACGCTCGACGAGGCGCTTAGCGCCATCGAGTGGCAGAAGCGCCAGCGCATCAGCCGTGCCGCCAGAGCCTGGCTGTCGCGCAACCCCTGGGCCATGGGCCGGGTGCTGCGCGGCGACGCCGTCTATGTCGCCCCGTGGCGCTGGCCGATGCATGTGGTGGCAGCGATGGAGCTGGATCTGGGGTAGGGCTGATGTGGTTGAGAAAGGCGCATGAAACCATTTTGCCGCGTTCGCCGGCGCAGCGACGCAACCCAAGGCTCACAGATTGCAACCTCAAGATTGCGCCACTGCGCTCGCAATGCCGGGAACAGGTGCACGGCGTCCACGAAACCGGCAGAAGCTCAACCCTCGCCGTCCTTGCGAGCAAAGCGAAACAACCCGGGAGTCACACGTGGCACGCTCTGGGTTGTTTCCCTTCGCTCGCAAAGACCAGGAGTTGGGCAAATCGGTTAGGGTCTGGCGCTGCTGCTATAGCCACCAGCCTCTAGCGCTTGTGCCAGCCTCACGCCGCCTCTGACCCCGGTGCCAGCCTCACGCGCAGCCCATTGAACTCCGGACGCATCAATATCTGGCAGGACAGGCGGGAATTGTCCTGCACAAGCGGGGCCTCGTCCAGCTTGTCGATTTCCTCCGGCAGGGGCGGCACAAGCGCGCCCGGCCAGGGCTGATCGACGTAGACGTGGCAGGTGGCGCAGGCACAGGCCCCACCGCATTCGGCTTTGACACCAAGTCCGAAGTCACGGATGATTTCCATCACCCGCCAGCCCTCCAGCGCCTCGACCCGGTGCTCGATGCCCGCGTGGTCAATCACGATCAGGTGCAAATCCTGGGAAAAGTCGGAAACCGCGTGGCTAACGTCATATTGCATCGAAGATTGATCCATTTGGGCCGTACAAGACCAGATTACCCCGCCCGCCGCCGCAGCCAGGGCCGTGTGCCGGCCGGGGCTTCGACCCCAAGCGCAGGCTGATAAAACAGCGACACCTTGGGCACATGGCCACGCTGCAACGCGCGGATGGTGCGCTCATCGGTGATGTCAAAAGCGTCAAAACCACAGCGCTCCATCAGCGCTATTTCGTCCAGCAGCACATCGCCAATGGCGCGGATTTCGCCTTTGTAATCATGGCGCTCACGCAGCTGCCGCCCGGTGGAAAAGGCGCGACCGTCGGTGTATTTGGGGAACACCAGCGCCACCAGCGGCAGGCCCGGCAGAGCGGCAATCAGGTCATCCCAGTTTTCGCCGGGCGCAATGCTGACGCCGGTGCGGCCAGTACGCGCCCCAAGCGCCGCCCGCTGCGTGCGCCAGCGCGCCAGTGGCAGGATGACATCGCCGTCCGGCGGCAGCGCCGCATCGCCGACAAGCGCGGCCCACACGTCCGCCACGAACGCATTGTTCCGGTACAAGGCCATGCTGTCAGATTCCCATGCCGGCGTGGAGTTTGCCGAGGTGGATGCCGCACTCGGTCTTGCCGCGCCCGCGCCAGCGCCCGGCCCGCGGGTCCTCGCCTTCGGTCACAGGGCTGGTGCACGGCAGGCAACCGATGGAAGGATAGCCCTTTGCCACCAGTGAATGGCGCGGCAGATCGTGCCTTGCAATATAATCCAGCACGTCTGTCGCGGACCAGCCCGCCAGCGGGTTGAGTTTGACCCGCTCGCCATCGGCCTCAAACAGCGGCAGGGCAGCCCGGGTCTGGGCCTGAAAACGCTTGCGCCCGGTAATCCACGCCTCATACCCCTCCAGCGCCCGGTCCAGCGGCTGCACCTTGCGCATGTCGCAGCAGCGGTCGGGATCGTTGAACCAGAGATAGCCTTCCGCGTCATTGGCGGCGACGGCACCGGCATCGGGCTTGTGGTTCTGCACATTGCTCAGGCCAAGATGCGCGACGAGCTTGTCGCGGTAGGCCAGCGTTTCGCCAAACAGCCGGTCGGTATCGACAAAAATGACCGGAATGTTGCGGTCAATCTGCGCCACCATATGCAGCAACACAGCCGAATCCGCGCCAAAGCTCGATACCAGAGCTATGCGGCCGCGGTAGAGATGCTCGATGGCAAGACGCAGCAGAGGCTCGGCCCCGAGCGCGGCAAAGCGGGTTTCGAGCCGGGAGGCCGCAACCTGGTCACCAAACAGTTTGACGTCATGGACGCTCATCTCAGATACCCGATCCCGAGCTGCGGGAATACAGCGCCTCTTTGAACGGTGCCATGCCGAGGCGACGGTAGGCAGTGATGAATTCTTCTCTGGAATCAACACGCAGATTCATGTAGGTATCGACCACTGTCTCCACCGCATCGACGATGCCATCGCCCGAGAAACCAGGCCCGGTGATGGAGCCAACCGTGCAGATCTCGTCGCCGGAGCCGCCAAGCGTCAGCTGGTAGGACTCGTCGCCCTTTTTTTCGAGGCCAAGAATGCCAATATGGCCGACATGATGGTGGCCGCAGGCGTTGATGCAGCCGGAAATCTTGATTTTCATGCCGCCAATGTCGCGGGCCCTCGCCGTGTCGCCGAAACGTTCGGAAATCGCCTGCGCAATGGGAATGGAGCGCGCGGTGGCGAGCGAACAGTAATCCATGCCAGGGCAGGCGATGATATCGGAAATCAGGCCCGCATTGGCGGTGGCAAGGTTCGCCGCAGCCAGACGGTCGAACACATGCGGCAGGTCGTCGAGCGCCACATGCGGCAGGACAAGGTTCTGTTCATGCGACACGCGCAGCTCGCCATGCGAATAATCCTGGGCGAGATCCGCGACAGCGTCCATCTGGTCGGCGGAGGCATCGCCCGGAATGCCGCCAATGGGCTTGAGCGAGATAGTGACAATGCCATAGCCCGGCGTTTTGTGCATGGCGACATTGGTCGCCACAAAAGCCGCGAACCGCGCGTCCTTGGGCCTGCGGGCCTCAACCCCCACTGAGCGTGCGGGACGATCCGGCAGGGCGGGCGGCGCGAAATAGGCGGCGATGCGGTCAATCTCAGCCTTGGGCAGCGTCAGAACGCCGTCGCGGGTCTCGGCGAATTCCTTCTCCACCGCCTCGCGCATGGCGTCGGCACCCTTTTCGTGGACCAGAATCTTTATCCGCGCCTTGTATTTATTGTCGCGGCGTCCTTCGAGGTTGTAGACGCGCAAAATCGCGTCTGTGTAGGACAGGACATCAGCTTCGGGCAGGAAATCGCGGATTTTATGCGCCACCATAGGGGTGCGGCCCTGGCCGCCACCGACATAAACGGCAAAGCCGATTTCGCCCGCGTCGTTGCGCTTCAGGTGGTAGCCAATGTCGTGCACCTGGATTGCCGCCCGGTCCTTGGGCGCACCGGTGACCGCTATCTTGAATTTGCGCGGCAGAAACGAGAATTCCGGGTGCAGGGATGACCATTGCCGCATGATTTCGGCATGCGGGCGCGGGTCCGCGACCTCGTCAGCCGCCGCCCCGGCGAAATGGTCTGCGGTGACATTGCGGATGCAGTTGCCCGAGGTCTGGATGGCGTGCATTTCGACGCTGGCCAGCTCGTCCAGAATGGCCGGACAGTCTTTCAGCGCCGGCCAGTTGTACTGGATGTTCTGGCGCGTGGTGAAATGGCCGTAACCCTTGTCATAAACGCGGGCAATATGGGCAAGCTTGCGCATCTGCGCCGCAGACAAAGTGCCATACGGAATGGCAACGCGCAGCATATAGGCGTGCAGCTGCAGGTAAACGCCATTCATCAGCCGGTGCGGGCGGAACTGCTCTTCTGTCAGTTCGCCCGACAGGCGGCGGTTAACCTGGTCGCGGAACTGCTCGACACGCTGGCGGACAAACGCGGCGTCAAACTCGTCATAGCGGTACATGGCGTCAAAATCCTCAAACGGCGGCAGCGGGCTCAGCCTGCTTGCCAAGATCACGGCGGATGGTGGGGCCGGCGGCCCGGATCACCTCGCGCAGATGTTTGGCCGCAACTGCGCCATTCTTGTCAATTACATCAATGAGATAGGGATCAACCACAACGTCGCGGGCCTCGTCCAGCTGTGCATGGGCGAGCGCTGCGGCGGCGCTGTCCTTGTTTGTCCACACGCCGCCCTGCGCCAGCGCCTCGACCCAGCGGCTTTGCGGATCGAAAAACACCACAACGCCGTCGTTCAGGCGGTTTGCTGTTATAATCTGCCCTGAAATCATCGTCTTAATAGCTCCCGCCAAGCACCGCCGCCAACGCCACCGCAGCAAAACTTGCCGCCAGAATAGCGGCGTGCAGAATGAGATCGACCTGATTGGCCGTCAGTTTCTTGCCCATCTGACTGCGCATGGTGGCATTCCAGAAATCTTTCATGACGACAATGTTGATCAGATTGATCGAGATTGCAAGCGCAATATGCCGCCTCGTGTCTGCCATGCTGAATTTGCAGCTCTTGCCCGGCGGCTTTGCGCTTCAGATGCCCGCCCCGGAATAGGCGCTGACCCCGTAGCCCGGCGGCGCGGCGCTGGCATTGTCCGCTGCTTCGATAGCCGCCGCGAAGGTCATGGCGTGCAAAGCCTTGAGATTGGTCTGGAAAATCCCGGCAAACCCCGCCCGCAAGGCGCAGGCCGCCTCATCCGGACAGTCATCGCAGCGCCGGTAGGCCTGGCGCGACAGGCAGCCCAGAGGCGCCATGGGCCCGTCAATGTGCCATAGAATATCGCCAAAACTGAATTCACTGGCGGTTTTGAGCAGAAAATAGCCGCCGTCCTTGCCGCGCCGGCTGCCAACATAGCGCAGGCGCTTGAGATCAAGCAGGATATGCTCGAGGAACGAGCGCGGGATGCTGCCCTGTTCGGCAATGTCCTTGATCTGCAACGACTGCCCCATGGGCACCCGCGCCAGCGCGATAAGCGCCTTGAACGCATAGCGGGCCTTTTGCGAGATCATGGCGGGCTTTCAAATCACGACCGGGTTAGTCGGGTATATAGGTGCGCACTGGTGATCTGGCAATTCCGGGTGCCACTCCGCCAGCAGCTGGCATTTGCGCGGCCCCGGGTGCCGGACATGGCATTTGCGGACAAATCCCAAACGCGTGCTTGCGGTCCCGGCCTCGTGCGTCTATAAACCTCGCCACAGTCGGAGTGTAGCGCAGTCTGGTAGCGCACCACGTTCGGGACGTGGGGGTCGGAGGTTCGAATCCTCTCACTCCGACCAGTTTTCCCGCCAGTTTT
>JANLPP010000456.1:0-2015 GCA_031367295.1 Hyphomicrobiales bacterium
GCGAGCTGCTGGGCGCAGCCGGAAAAGCTGGTGGCGCGGCCCATGTCGGCCGGCTCTATGTCGGAGAAGGTCAGTGCGTTGAGCGAAGTGAATTGCAGCGAGCGCATAAAGCCGCCGATGAGCAGCAGCGCGAGAATGACAGGGTAAAACGTGGTTGGCGTGAACAGGCCGATCACCGCTGTAAATGCGGCGCTGGCGATGGCGTTACCCATCAGCACGCGGCGGAAGCCGAGGCGCTTGATGATCGGCGGCGCGGTGAATTTCATCGCCATCGCCCCCGCCGCAGCCGCAAATGTCAGCGAGCCTGCGGCAAAGGGCGTCAGCCCAAAGCCGATCTGCAGCATCAGCGTCAGCAGGAATGGGATCGCGCCAATACCGATGCGGAACAGCGAGCCACCCAGCACGCAGGCCCGGAACGTCGGGATGCGCAGCAGCGTGAGATCGAGGATCGCGCCTGGCGTCCGGCGCGCGTGCTGCACATAGGCCGCGAGCGCCAGCACTCCGGTGCCAATCAGCGCGGCGTCGATCCAGGGCGCCACCAGCCCGCGCCCCGCCGCTGTCAGACCGAACATCAGACCCGCCAGCCCGTAGCCCGAAAGGATAAAACCGCGCGTGTCAAACGGGCGCGGGTTTTCCTCGCGCCTGTCGGCGATATAGGCAAGCGCCAGCGCAATGCCCAGAAAGCCGATGGGCACATTGATCCAGAAAATCCAGCGCCAATGCGCAAAGGTGGTGATGAAGCCGCCAACCGGCGGGCCGATGACCGGGCCGATCAGGCCTGGCACCGTCAGCCAGGCCAGCGCGCTGAGCAGCTCACGCTTTTCCACCGAGCGCAGCAGCACGAGCCGGCCCACCGGCACCATCATCGCGCCGCCCAGCCCCTGCAGCGCCCGCGCCGCGACAAACCCGTGCAGCGACTCGACGAGGCCGCAGAGCACCGAGCCAAGCGTGAACACCGCGATGGCGCAGACGAAGACCTTGCGCGCGCCAAAGCGGTCCGCCGTCCAGCCTGATGCAGGGATGAAGACGGCGAGCGTGATCAGGTAGGACGTCAGCGCCAGTTTCAGCGCCACCGGGTCCTCGCCAAGGTCCAGCGCAATGGCGGGCAGGGCGGTGGCAATCACCGTCGAGTCCATGTTTTCCATGAACAGGGCGCAGGCGACGATGAGCGGGATCAGGATGTTTTTGGGCAATGATAACCTTCCGCCTGCCTGGGGCTTGCCCGCTCCCGCAGTGTTGCGCGCCTGGCTGGCAACAGCCCACGGTCAACGCAGCAACCTGCGCATGCGCCAGTTTGACCAGCTTATCATGTTCCTCTGGTGCGGGCGCAAGGACAGGCTTTGCAGCGGCTCGTCAATACCGGCCGTTAGCGCGGGCGCATGCGTCGATCAGGTTGTCGGGCGTCGTGTTCCACATCACCCATTTTTCTTTGGACGGATCCCATTGCCCGTAGCTGATAAAGACGGCGACACGGCACCATTGCGTCTTCTGCCCGATCGACCCCTGCATCGGAAAGGTTCCGATCTTGCGCAAGATAGCTTGGCGGTCGGGCTCCCCCGCCAAGACGGCAGTCGACAGCAAAGCGCAACAAAAAGCTGAAATCGAAAGTTGGCGCATCGAAAACCTCCTTAAGAAAGCGGTATCGGCAAACCTGAGCAGTATCTGAACAGGCGCACGGCGGCGCTGTCAAGGCAAGCGGCCGACATTCGCCGCCCATGCAAACCGGGCCTGCTCGCGCGAAAAAAGGCTGGCGTGCGGGCGGACGAGGCACGATAGTTGCGAGAAAATAAATCTGCTCCACTTAGGCCTCCACCATGCCGCTTCACCGCCCCACCTCACTCCCCCGCGCTGCCTACGCCGACATGTTCGGCCCCACCACGGGCGACCGCGTGCGCCTTGCCGACACCTCTTTGTTCATCGAGATCGAGCGCGACTGCACCACCTATGGCGAGGAGGTGAAATTCGGCGGCGGCAAGGTTATCCGCGACGGCATGGGGCAGTCTCAAGTCACCCGC
>JANLPP010000470.1:0-1666 GCA_031367295.1 Hyphomicrobiales bacterium
TGCTGCTGCAACGCCAGCTTGCCACTTCGCGCTCCCAGGCGCAGCGCCTGATCGGCGCGGGCGTCTTGTGGCGCGCCGAGTCCGGCGGGGCTGCGGCAGGCACTGGTTCTGATTCGCCCTGGAAACGCATCGCCAAAAACAGCGATGACTTGCCTGAAGACGCACAGATGGAGCTGCTCGACGCCTCCGAGGCGCGGTACGTGTCGCGCGGCGGCCTGAAGCTCGAAGGCGCCTTGTTGGCCAGCGGCGTGACGGCGGCCGGCAAGAACTGCCTGGACGTTGGCCAATCCACCGGCGGGTTCACTGACTGTTTGTTGCAACACGGCGCCAAACAGGTGGTGGGCGTAGATGTGGGCAGCGGGCAATTGCACCCCTCCATGCGCGGCCACCCGCGTGTTGTGGCGCTGGAGCACGTCAACGCCCGGGAGCTGGATGCTTCTATATTAATAGCTTACTATGCATATGGGGCGAGGGCTAATGCCACATTTAGCTCGGAAGACTCGGTATCAGAGTCTTTGGACGACACACATGCTCAGACACCCGCCGACGCACCTGGTGACGGCTTCGACGCCTCATTCGACCTGATCGTCGGTGACTTGTCCTTTATCTCGCAAACCCTGGTATTGCCCGCCTTGATACCCCTGCTCAAACCCGGTGCCGACCTGTTGATGCTGGTCAAGCCGCAATTCGAATTGCAGCCCGGCCAGGTGGGCAAGGGCGGCATTGTGCGCGACCCGGCGATGTACGCGATTGTTGAAAAACGCCTCCGCGACGCCTATGCCGGGCAGGATTTGCAAATCAAGGCCTGGTTCGACAGCCCCATCACCGGCGGCGACGGCAACCGCGAGTTTTTTGTCCACGCAAGAAAATGACCGAATCCAAACGTCTGCCCTTGAGCATTGAGTTCTTCCCGCCCAAGACGCCCGAAGGCGTTGAAAAGCTGCGCGCCGTGCGCCAAAAACTGTACTCGCTCAAACCCGATTTTTGCTCTGTAACCTTCGGCGCCGGCGGCTCCACACAGGCGGGCACGTTTGCCACGGTGGCTGAGATTCTGGCCGAAGGCGTCAGCGCCGCGTCGCATTTCTCATGTGTCGGTGCGACCAGGGCCACGGTGCGTGAGCAACTGGCCACACTCAAGGCCATGGGCGTCCAGCGCCTGGTGGCGCTGCGCGGTGATTTGCCCAGCGGTTACGGGGCGGGCGGCGAATTCCACTACGCCAGCGACTTGGTCGCCTTCATCCGCGCCGAAACGGGCGACGACTTCCACATTGAAGTGGCCGCTTACCCCGAAATCCACCCTCAGGCCAAGTCCCCAGGCGCGGATCTGCAGGCTTTTGCCGCTAAGGTGGGTGCGGGTGCGAATTCCGCCATCACCCAGTATTTTTACAATGCTGACGCCTATTTCCGCTTTGTGGAGGACGCAGACGCCATGGGCTTGAACATCCCCATCGTGCCTGGCATCATGCCGATCACCAGCAGCACCCAGTTGATGCGTTTCAGCGACGCCTGCGGCGCCGAAATCCCCCGCTGGATTCGCCAGCGCCTGCTCTCAATGGGCGATGACACCGCTTCGATCAAGGCGTTTGGTCTGGATGTGGTGACCAGCCTGTGTGAACAGCTTCGCGGTGGCGGCGCGCCGGGTTTGCATTTTTATACAATGAACCAG
>JANLPP010000492.1:0-2979 GCA_031367295.1 Hyphomicrobiales bacterium
CTGACGGGTTCCACCGCCGACGGGGGTGCCTTCCCGGACACACAGGACATGACCTGCAAAAACTGGACGAGCAGCACTGCGGGCGCAGCCATGGTCGGACATTCAGACCGCACCGGCCTCGACGAAAGCGCGCCGATGAAATCCTGGAACACCTCGCATTCTTCGCGCGGTCCCGGCGGCGGCTGCGCGCAGGACGACCTCAAAAGCACTGGTGGCAACGGGCTGTTTTATTGCTTTGCGGTGAACTGAGGTTTGCGGCGCAACGGCGCGCCTCATTTTTCGATGCGCGCCGTGCCCGAATAACCGTCATCGCGCCGCCAGCTGATGGTATTGACCCCGGTTGGCTGGATCGTGAAGCAAAAAGGCTTGCCGTCATACCAGCTGGTCCATTTCTGGCACAGGTTTTCGCCATTCACCCACCAGCGCCCACTGTCCTTGGGTTGCAGGAATTTTCCAAGGCCCAAAGCCTCGCCGGTGCCATCGACCACGCCGCTGCGCCGGTAGTTGAGCGGAAATTCGCCGCCGGGAGCGGCAAGATAGACGCGCTTGCCCGAAACCAGTTTTTTGAGAACTCCGCCGGCGACGTTTTCGCCCGCCTGTACCGGGGCCGTGGCCGCCAAAGCCACAATCGCCATGCCGCAAGCGGCAATTGTCCAGACTTTGCCATTCATGAAAACACTCCAGATCTCTCGCGCGTCGCGCGACAATAACAGGCCGCTATCTGTGGTTGACCGCAGCATGAAAGTCTCAAACTACCGCTTCATCTCCCCGCGCCCAGCCCGCCTTGACTTCCCCATAAAAATCCGCAAAGCGCTTTTCGGCGATTGCCTTGCGCATGCCCGCCATCAGCTCCTGATAGTAAGACAGGTTGATTGCGGTGATCAACATCATCCCCAGAATTTCGCCCGCCTTCACCAGATGGTGAAGATAGGCACGCGAATAATCGCGCGCCACCGTGTGCGCGGCCAGCGGATCGAGCGGGCGCGGGTCGGCGGCGTGGCGGGCATTGCGCAGGTTGATCTTGCCAAAGCGGCTGTAGGCGAGACCGTGCCGCCCGGCCCGGGTGGGCATGACACAGTCAAACATGTCAACGCCGCGCCGCACGCATTCGACTAGATCATCGGGCGTGCCAACGCCCATCAGGTAGCGCGGCTTGTCCTGCGGCAGATAGGGTTCCACGGTTTCGATCATCTCCAGCATGATGGCCTGCGGCTCGCCGACCGCGAGGCCGCCGATGCTGTAGCCGTCAAACGCCATGGTGTGCAGCGCCTTGGCGCTGTCCACCCGCAGTTTTGGTACGGCCCCGCCCTGCACAATGCCAAACACCGCCCTGCCCGGCTGGGTTCCAAAAGCTTTCTTGCTGCGCTCCGCCCAGCGCAGAGACAGCAGCATGGCACGCTCCGCCTCGGCGTCACTGCACGGCAGCTTGACGCATTCATCAAACTGCATCTGGATGTCGGCCCCGAGCAGGCGCTGGATCTCCATCGAGCGCTCCGGTGTCAGCGCATGCTTTGATCCGTCAATATGCGACTGGAATGTCACGCCATTCTCGTCAAGCTTGCGCAGCTGCGCCAGTGACATGACCTGAAAGCCGCCGGAATCGGTCAGGATCGGATAGGGCCAGTTCATGAATTTATGCAGGCCGCCCAGTTCGGCAACCCGCTCCGCCCCCGGGCGCAACATGAGATGATAGGTGTTGCCCAGCACGACATCGGCCCCAAGCGCCTTGACCTGATCGGGATACATAGCCTTGACCGTGCCCGCCGTGCCCACCGGCATAAAGGCAGGCGTGCGGATGACGCCACGCGGCATGCGGATGAGACCGGTGCGCGCGGTGCCGTCCTGGGCAGAAAGGGCAAAGTTAAAAAGCTCGCTCACAAAGTCGCTTTCAAGTTACTTATCTTCTGCCCGCCGCAGCAGGCAGGCGTCGCCATATGAATAGAAACGGTAGCCGCTGGCAATGGCATGGGCGTAAGCGCGCTGCATTGTGTCCAGTCCGGAGAAGGCAGCGACCAGCATGAACAGCGTCGAGCGTGGCAGGTGGAAGTTCGTCAGCAGCAGATCCACCGCCTTGAAGCGGTAGCCCGGCGTCATGAAAATCGCCGTGTCGCCGGCAAAGGGTTCTATCGCACCGTTGTCATCCGCAGCGCTTTCCAGTAGCCGCGCCGAGGTGGTTCCCACAGCTACAATGCGCCCGCCGGCCGCCCGCGCCGCGTTGAGCGCGTCTGCCGTTGCCGCGCTGATCTCGCCATACTCGGCATGCATGCGATGCTGGTCCGTATCGTCCGCCTTGACCGGCAGGAACGTGCCCGCGCCGACATGCAGCGTCACCTTGTGCAGCGCGACGCCGCGCGCTTGCAGCCGCGCCAAAAGCTCGGGCGTGAAATGCAGGCCTGCTGTCGGCGCGGCCACCGCGCCGGGCGCGCTGGCAAAAATAGTCTGGTAGTCGCGCGCGTCCTGCGCGTCTTCAGCCCGCTTGGCGGAAATGTAAGGCGGTAACGGCATCGCGCCATGCATGGCAATGGCCTCGTCGAGCGCCGCGCCGGACAGCTCGAAGGCGAACAGGATTTCGCCCGCCTCGCCTTTTTCCTGCACACGCGCGGAAAACTGGCCAAGGGCGCAGACTGAGCTTGCAAGCGCGGCACCAAACTCCACCACCTCGCCCAGGGCCAGCTTTTTAGCCGGGCGCACGAAAGCCCGCCAGCTGGCAGGGCTTTCGCGCTTGTGCAGGGTCACATCGATGCGCGCCGCAGCCGCTCCGCGCCGCCGCACGCCGGTCAGCCGCGCCGCAATGACGCGCGTGTCATTGACGACGAGCGCGTCGCCGGGGAGGAGGAGGCCGGGCAGATCGTGCAGCGTGCGGTCGCTGAGTGCCCCGTCCGCCGCAACGCAAAGCAGCCGCCCCGCCTCACGCGGCTGCGCCGGGCGCAGAGCGATGCGGTCGGGGGGGAGAGTGAAGTCGAAGCGGTCAACGCGCAT
>JANLPP010000028.1:0-3759 GCA_031367295.1 Hyphomicrobiales bacterium
TCCATGTTGATGTCAATGATCTGCGCGCCATTGGCCACCTGGTCGCGCGCCACATCCAGCGCGGCGGAAAACTCGCCGTTTTTGATCAGCTTGCGGAACCGGGCGGAGCCGGTGACATTGGTGCGCTCGCCAATATTCACAAAACGGATGTTGGGGGTCAGCGTGAAGGGTTCGAGTCCCGACAGTTTCATCAGGCGCGGCACTTCCGGAACCGCGCGCGGGGCGACACCCTTGACGCGTTCGGCAATGGCGCGGATATGCGCGGGCGTGGTGCCGCAGCAGCCGCCGACAATATTGACCAGCCCGCTGTCGGCGAACTCGCCCATCAGCGCGGCCATATACTCGGGCGACTCGTCATATAGCCCGAATTCATTCGGCAGTCCGGCATTGGGGTAAGCGCAGACCAGCGTGTCGGCGATGCGGCCAAGCTCGGCAATGTGGGCGCGCATTTCCTTCGCGCCGAGCGCGCAGTTCAGCCCGATACTGACCGGGTTGGCATGGCGCAGCGAATGCCAGAAGGCGGTTGGTGTCTGGCCTGACAGGGTGCGGCCAGAGAGGTCGGTGATGGTGCCTGAAATCATGATGGGCAGCGTTGTGGCCAGCGCCTCAAACGCCTCCTCAATGCCAAACAGCGCCGCCTTGGCGTTGAGCGTGTCGAAAATCGTCTCGATGATAATGAGATCGGCACCGCCCTCGATCAGGCCGCGCGCGGCCTCGCCATAAGCAAGGCGCAGATCGTCAAATGTCACCGCGCGATAGCCGGGATTATTGACATCGGGCGACATGGACGCGGTGCGGTTTGTCGGGCCGATCGCGCCCGCCACAAAGCGGCGTCTGCCGTCTTTTTTTTCCGCCAGCACCGCCGCCTCGCGCGCCAGCCGCGCGCCTTCCTTGTTCAGCTCAAATGCAAACGACTCCATGCCATAGTCGGCCTGCGCGATGCTCGTGGACGAAAACGTGTTGGTCTCGACAATATCTGCACCGCTGAGAAAATAGCGCAGGTGAATGTCGCGGATGGCGTCCGGCTGCGTCAGGATCAGCATGTCGTTATTGCCGCGCAGGTCACGCGGCCAGGCAGCAAAGCGCGTCCCTCGGAAGGCCGCTTCATCCAGCTTCAAATCCTGGATCATTGTGCCCATCGCGCCGTCGAGCACAAGGATGCGCTCGGCGGCGGCGGCGTTCAGCGCGGCGCGGATTTCGGTGCCATTGGCCAAAGTCATGTGACCCATGTGTCAAGCGGCCTTCTTTTCAAGCTGCCTCGGGCGCAGCCCCAGCAAATGACAAATCGCGTAGACAAGATCAGCACGGTTCATCGTGTAGAAATGGAAGTCCGTGACACCGCGGTCGAGCAGGTCCAGCGCCTGTTCCGCCGCAACTGCCGCCGCGATCAGGCGGCGCGTTGCGGGATCATCGTCGAGGCCCTCAAAGCGGTCGGCGAGCCACTGCGGCACGCTGGCTCCAGTGCGGCGGGCGAAATTCGCCGTCTGCTTGAAATTCTGCACCGGCACGATGCCCGGCAGGATCGGAATGTCGATGCCACGCGCCCGCACCCGGTCAAGATAGCGGAAATACAGGTCATTCTCGAAAAAAAATTGCGTGATGGCATGCGTCGCGCCGGCGTCCACCTTGGCTTTCAGCACATCAATATCAGCCTCGACAGTCGGGCTTTCCGGGTGGCGCTCGGGATAGGCCGAGACATACACCTCGAAGCCGCCAATCTTGCCGATGGCGCCAACGAGATCGGCGGTCGTGTCAAAGCCGCCGGGATGCGGCGCGTAAGCCAAGCCCGCGCCGCCCTGCGGGTCACCGCGCAGCGCCACAATGGCCTTGACGCCTGCCGCCTTGTAACCGCGCACCACCTCTTCGACTTCAGCCCGCGTCGCCCCGACGCAGGTCAGATGCGCGGCAGGTTTCAGCGAGGTTTCCTGCGCCAGCCGCGCCACGGTTTGATGGGTGCGCTCGCGCGTCGAGCCGCCCGCACCATAGGTCACTGACACAAAATGCGGATCGAGTGGCGCAAGCCGGTGAATCGACTCCCACAGGCTGGTTTCCATCTCCGCCGTCTTCGGCGGAAAAAACTCAAACGACACGCGGATGGCAGCGCGGGAAAAGCGGCTGGCGCGCAGCGGTTTGACAGACATCAGGCAACCTCGCGGGTCATGGAAACGGGGAGCGCGTCACTGATGACGCGGCGGTCACGGGCAAGCCACAGCGACACGGTGAGCTTGCCTGCCTCGCCAGGCGCTGGCGCCAGCAGCTGGTGCGTGACCACCTCCAGCCCGGCGTCGCGCAAAAAGCTCTCGACCTCCTCAAGCGCAAAACCAAGCCGACGGTGGGCATGGTCGTTGCGCAGAAATTCTTCCGCATGCGGGGCGAAATCAATGACGATCAGCCGGCCGCCAGGGCGCAAGGTGCGCGCCGCCTCGCGCAGGGCGCGGGCAGGATCGTCAAGGTAATGCAGCACCTGATGCACCAGCACAAGATCGTAGCTGTCGCGCTCCACCGGCACGGCATAAATGTCGCCCTGGCGCAGCGATACGTGGCGCAGGCCCGCTGCCTCGACGCGGGCACGGGCGAGGCCCAGCATGGCGGGGCTTTGGTCAACACCAACGGCCCGGCCCGCAAAAGGCGCAATCAGCTCCAGCATGCGGCCGGTGCCGGTGCCAAGGTCCAGGAAAGCATGCACGGGGGTTTTGCCGACCAGGCCGCGCAAGGCTGCCTCAACCCGCGCCTCCGGCACATGCAGCGAGCGGATACGGTCCCAGTTGCCAGCCTGTGCCGCAAAATAGCGGGAGGCATGCGCGGCGCGGGCCGCACGCACTTCATCAAGCCGGGCGAAGTCGGCGCCCAGCACCGGGTCGGACGGATCAAGCCGATCAACCAGAGTGCGGGCAAGATCACCCGCCGCTCCATATGTGCTGAGCAGGAAGAAGGCCCAGGCCCCCTCGCGGTGGCGCTCGATCAGCCCGGCCTCAACCATGAGTTTCAGGTGGCGGGAAACCCGCGGCTGCGACTGGCCAAGAATGGTGACCAGCTCGGTAACCGTCAGCTCCGCCGCGCCCAGTAACGCCAGCAGGCGCAGGCGCGTGCCTTCGCCTGCCGCCTCAAGGGCGGCGAGGAGCGTGACGAGGCTGGCAGGCGGCGGGGTTTGGACGTGTTGCATTGACAGCCTTCAACTGCATATTCATATAAATATATCTTTATGCAGTTTTCTAACAAAAGCAAGCTCAAACCGGCCCCACCGCAAGTTTATCAGTTGTTATTTACGTTGACATTACGTGTTTTTCGAGCGATGCGCCAGGCGGGCAGGTCTGACGAAGAGGTCATACCCTTCCGCCGCCAGCAGGGCACATTTGCGTTTGCCGCAACCGGCCGGTTCGACCAGGCCGCGATGCGCCACCGGGACCGGTGCCTCAGACCGCCGCATTGATCTCCACAACATGCCGGTCCGGGTCCAGCAGAAAGGCTTGCTGAAAGCCTGCGATGCTGTCGCGGATCACGAGCATGCGCATCGGGTCATCCGCGCCGGCGTCCTCGCGGAAGCCCCGAGCCGCAAGATGGCGCAGCGCCGCGTCAAAATCCTCCACACGGATGGCGAAATGCGTGTCGCTGGTGTTGATGCGCGGCGAGGCGCGCATCGTGCCACTGGCATTTTCAACCAGATGGATCTGCGTGGGGCCAAGGCCGAACCAGGCGCCATTGAAACTGAACGGCGGGCGGGCGATCAATTCCGCGCCAAACACGTCCTGATAGAATCGT
>JANLPP010000061.1:0-7892 GCA_031367295.1 Hyphomicrobiales bacterium
TGCGCCTCGACAAGATCGTCACCCAGATCGCCTTCAACATGGTGGCCGAGGTCTGCTCGGTCTATGTGCTGCGCTCGGATGGCGCGCTGGAACTGTTCGCCACCGAGGGCCTGAAGCGCGAGGCGGTGCATCTGACCACCATGCAGACGGGCGAGGGCCTCGTCGGCCTGATTGCCGCCACCGCCGAGCCGCTGGCGCTGTCTGACGCGCAGAAGCACCCCTCGTTTTCCTACAGGCCGGAGACCGGCGAAGAAATCTATAGTGCCTTCCTTGGTGTGCCGATTCTGCGCGGCGGGCGGATGCTGGGCGTCCTTGTCGTGCAGAACCGCGCGCGCCGCGCCTATTCGGAAGAGGAGGTCGAGGCGCTGCAAACCACGGCCATGCTGCTGGCCGAGATGGTGGCCTCGGGCGAGCTGCAGGTTATCGCCCGCCCCGGTGCCGAGATTTCCTTTCGCGGCGCGGCCAGCCTCACGGGCACGCCGGTGGTGGAGGGCGTCGGCCTTGGCCATGTGGTGCTGCACCAGTCGCGCGTGCATGTCACCAATATTATCGCGGATGACCTGCCGCGCGAGGCGCGGCGGCTGGACGAGGCGCTTGCGGCCATGCGCGCCGCGCTCGATCATCTTATCGCCGGCAGCGAGCATTCAGGGCCGGGCGAGCATCAGGACGTGCTGGCGGCGTTCCGCATGTTTGCCGACGACAAGGGCTGGCTGCGCCGCCTGCATGAGGCGATCATGACCGGCCTCACCGCAGAGGCGGCTGTGGAGCGCGTGCAGAACGACGCGCGGGCAAAGCTGCAACGCCAGAAAGATCCCTACCTGCGCGAGCGGCTGCATGATCTTGATGATCTGGCCAACCGCCTTCTGCATCAGCTGACCGGCCAGGCCCTGACGCCAGCGCATGACACGCTGCCGGAAAATTCCATCCTCGTGGCGCGCACCATGGGGCCGGCCGCCCTGCTCGACTATCAGCGTGCCCGCCTGCGCGGCCTCGTGCTGGAGGAGGGCAGCGCGTCAAGCCATGTCGCGATTGTGGCGCGGGCGCTCGGCATTCCGGTGGTGGGCGAGGCGGTCAATGTCACCAATCTGGTCGAGGGCGATGACGCGATCATTCTTGACGGCAGTACCGGCGAAATCCATTTGCGGCCGCAGCCCGATGTGGTCGCCGCCTATGCCGAGAAAGCGCGGCTGGGGGCGCGGCGGCAGGAACAGTACCGCCAGGCCCGCCATCTGCCCGCGCGCACGCTGGACGGTGTTGACATTGCGCTGAGCATGAACGCCGGCCTGCTGATTGACGTGCCGCAGGTGGAGGCGACGAATGCCGCCTCCATCGGCTTGTTCCGCACCGAATTGCAGTTCATGGTCGCGCCGCGCTTTCCGCGGCTGGAGGCACAGGCGGCGCTCTACAAGGCGGTGCTCGACGGCGTCCCCGATGTGCCGGTCATTTTTCGCACGCTCGACATCGGCGGCGACAAGGTGCTGCCCTATATGCGCACCCATGCGGAGGAGAATCCGGCGCTCGGCTGGCGCGCCATCCGCATCGGCCTTGACCGCCCGGCGCTGCTGCGCATGCAGCTGCGCGCCATGCTGATCGCCGGGGCCGGACGCCAGCTCAACATCATGCTGCCGATGATTGCGGCGGTTGGAGAAATTGACGCGGCGCGGCGGCTGCTGAACCGCGAGATCATATATTGCAAGGCGCGCGGCTATGCTTTGCCGCATGAGATACGGCTGGGCGTGATGGTGGAGGTGCCCTCGCTGCTGTGGCAGCTCGACGAAGTTTTGGCGCGGGCGGATTTTTTGTCGGTCGGCTCCAACGACCTTGCGCAGTATTTCTTCGCGGCGGACCGCGACAACGCCCGGGTGAGCGCGCGGTTTGACTCGCTCTCCGCGCCGTTTCTGCGCGCGCTGAAATCTATTGCGGACGCCGGGCGGGCGGCGGGCAAGCCGGTGGCCCTGTGCGGCGAAATGGGCGGCAAGCCGCTCGAAGCCCTGGCGCTGATCGGTATCGGCTACCGCAACCTGTCGATGTCGCCCTCGTGCATTGGCCCGGTCAAGGCCATGGTGCGGTCGCTGGACGCCGGACAGTTGGAAACCCATATGACCGCCTTGCTGGCCGATGACGGCACGCAGGCACCGTTGCGCGAGCGGCTGCACAGTTTTGCGCTGGCGCAGGGCGTTCAGGTGTAGCGGGCCGCGCCTCCATCTCTGAGCCTTCGCATTACATCCCCTGCTAATTTTTTCCGGTTTTCAGCCATGCTCCCCGCCGACAAACTCGACACCATCCTGCGCCGCCACGAGGAGATCACGCACCGCCTGTCTGAAGGGGCGGCGGGCGCGGACTTTGTTGCTCTGTCACGCGAGCTTGCCCAGCTCAATGATCTCGCCGCCGCCATCCGCAAGTACCGCGCCCAGCAGGGCGAGCTGGCGGATTTGCGTGGGATGGTCGCTGACGCCGCGACCGAAGCCGACATGCGCGCCATGGCCCAGGCGGAGCTTGAGGACGCATCGGCAAAACTCGCCACGCTCGAAAACGCCATCCGGCTTGAACTGCTGCCGAGGGACGCGGCGGACGACAAGGGCGTCATTCTTGAAATCCGCGCCGGCACAGGCGGCGACGAGGCGGCGCTGTTTGCCGGCGATCTCGCCCGCATGTACCTGCGTTACGCCGAACTGCGCGGCTGGAAGGCCGATATAGTGGCCGCCAGCGACGGCACGGCAGGCGGCTACAAGGAAATCATCATCGAGATTGACGGGCGCGGCGTCTTCGCGCGGCTGAAATTCGAGAGCGGCGCGCATCGTGTCCAGCGTGTGCCGGACACCGAGACGCAGGGGCGCATCCACACGTCCGCCGCGACAGTCGCCGTGCTGCCGGAGGCGGGCGAGGTCGATGTGGTGATCAACGATGCCGACCTCAAGATTGACACCATGCGGGCAGGCGGCGCGGGCGGCCAGCATGTCAACAAAACCGAGTCAGCCATCCGCATCACGCATCTGCCCACCGGCACCATCGTGTTTGTGCAGGAGGAGCGCTCGCAGCACAAGAACCGCGCCCGCGCCATGGCGATCCTGCGCTCGCGCATTTTTGACGCCGAGCGGCAGAAGCTGGACGCCGAGCGCGCCGCAGACCGGCGCGAACAGGTCGGATCCGGCGACCGTTCGCAGCGGGTGCGCACCTATAATTTCCCGCAGGGACGCCTGACTGACCACCGCATCAACCTGACGCTGTACAAGCTCGACAAGGTGATGACTGGCGAGGCGCTGGACGAGGTGGTTGACGCCCTGACCACCGAACATCAGGCCAATCTGCTGGCAGCGGGTGCCGGGCAGGGCTGAACCGTCCGCAGACGGGCTGCGCGTGACAATCTGGCCAATCCGCCACAAAGCCGCCAGAGTTGGGCAACAGTGATTCGCCCCGCACAAACTGGGAACCGTGACCTCATGCGCCAAATCTTCGCCCGCCCCGCCGCAACGCTGCTGGCTGCCGCGTCCATTGCCGCCGCCTTGCAGTTTGCGGCGCCGGGCGCATCCGCCGACACATTGCGTATCCGCTACTCGGTGGCGCTGCTTGGCCTGTCGCTGGGCACCGCCAACCTCACCGGCACCATCACGCCTGACAGTTACCGGCTGGACGCTTCCGCCAAACTCACCGGGCTTGGCGCTGTCATGGGCAAGTCCAATGGCGCTGCCTCTTCAGCGGGCGCAATAGTCAAAGGGCGGCTGGCGCCCGCGACCTATGCCACCACGGCGGCAAATTCCAAAGAGACCCGCACGGTGCGCATGGCGATCACTGGCGGCGCGGTCAGCGGTCTCGATGTCTCGCCGCCGTTTGAGGAAAAGCCCGGCCGCGTGCCCCTCAGCGACGACAGCAAGCGCAACATCGTTGATCCGCTGGGTGCCGTGCTGATGACCGTGCCTGCGGGCCAGCCGCTGCTCGGCAAGTCCGCCTGCGAGCGCTCCATCCCGATTTTTGACGGCAATACGCGCTTTGATGTCGGCCTGAGTTTCCGCGAGCTGCGCAAGGTCAGCGGCAAGGGCTATGAAGGCGATGTAGCGGTCTGCGCCGCGCGCTACACGCCGCTCGCCGGCCACAGGCCGGACCGCAAGGCGACCAAATTCATGACCGACAACAAGAATATGGAAGTCTGGCTTGCGCCACTGGAGGGTCCGCATGTGCTGGTGCCCTATTTCATATCCGTGGCAACGCAGATCGGTACAACAACCCTCAGCGCCGAGGATTTTCAGGTGACCGCCGGAAAATAGGCCGCTCCCGCAGATGCCGGGGCGGAGCCAGCGCGCGCGCCATGCCTGCCGCAATGTGCGCTGCCGCACGCCGCGCGCCGCAAATCGGTGCCGCAGGCCTGCCTGATGATGGCGTGTCGCGCGCCGCCATGGTAACAGGGCAGGGCATGTCGGGCGTGGCCACTCTGCACATAACAGGGTGGAGCGCCTTGCCTTCGCCGTCCTGACCCGGAGCTTTTCATGGACTATGTTCTGCTCGCCATTGCCGGTGTCGTGGGCGCATGGATTCTGCCCGGCTTTCTGCCGGCCTCCATGCAGGGCTGGCAGCGCACCGGCGCGGTCACCATCGTGCGCGCCGCCATGATTCTGCTGGCCATCGGCGCGGTGCTGGCCACCAGCGTGATTTCCATCCCCGCCAACCAGGTCGGCATCGTGCGCAAGATCTATGGCGCGTCAAACCTGCCGCAGGGCCGGTTGATCGCCACCAAAGGCGAGACCGGCTATCAGGCCACCATCATCCCGCCCGGCACATTCCGCATTTCGCTGTTTTTCAATGTGCTGAACAGCATTGACCTGCGGCCCGTGGTGGTGGTGCCCAACGGTTTTTACGGGCGTATCGTGGCGCGCGATGGCGAGGCTTTGTCGAACAGCCAGATCATGGCCGACGAGTGGCCGCAGGACAAATATTCAAACTATCTCGACGCCGAGTATTTTCTCGAAAACAAAGGCCAGCGCGGCCTGCAGCTGAGCATTCTGAAACCCGGCACCTATCCGCTCAACCTCGCGCTGTTTGAGGTGCGCGTCGGCTACCGCGCCAATGGTGCCGACACCATCCGGGCCAGCGATGATATTTTCGACATGCGCGGCAAGACGGTGGAGGACACGCCGCTTGACACATCGATCACCGAGGTGCCCGCCGGTTCGGTCGGCGTGGTGCGCTCTTCGGTGCAGTCACCCGGTGTCAACTGCTCCACCATCACCGCCAAGACCGAGGATGACGGCCTGACCGCCGTGCTCGCGCCGCAGGGCTGCAAGGGCATCTGGTCCACCTCGCTGCCGCCGAACAATTACTACATGAACCGCGACGCATACGAAGTCATTCCCGTGTCGACCCGCGTCACCACACTGAACTTCAAGGGCGGCTACATCCGCCGCTATGTCGATCTGACGGTCGATAACCGCGGCGATTTTGTGCAGAAGGAGCGCACCCAGCCCTTCGAAAAAACCCCCGACGCCTCGGACACAGCCGTGTTCACCAAGGTGGAAGGCTGGGAAATTCCGCAGGAGCTGCGCGCCATCGTGCAGATCACGCCGGAGAACGCGCCGATCGTAGTGGCGGCGGTGGGCGGGCAGAAAGAGGTGGATGACCGCATCATCGTGCCCTCCATCCGCTCCATCGTGCGCAACGTGTTCGGCGGCAATATTTATATCGAGACGCCGGGCGCGGACGGCAAGCCGGTCAAAACGCTGCGCCAGACGCGGGTGCTTGACACTATCGAGCGGCGTCCCGAGCTGGAAGCGGCGATCCTGACGCTGGCGCAGGCCGACGGGCGGCGCGCCGGCGTGACAGTGAAGGAAATCCGGCTGGGCGAATCCGCCGTGCCGCCCGAGCTGCTGCTGGCGCGCCAGCGCGAACAGCTGGCCGGGCAGCTGAAGCTCGCCTATGCGCAGGAACAGATTGCGCAGGAGCAGCGCCAGAAAACGGAAGCAGCCCGCGCCCAGGCCGACCAGCAGAAGACGGTGGTCGCCGCGCAGATCAGCGTGCAGACCGCAGAGCTGACGCAGGAGAAGCGGCGTGCGGAAGGGCGCGGCGAGCGCTTCTTCCTGGAGGAGCAGGCGGCAGGCCAGACGGCGCAGGCCAATGTGCTGGGCAAGGAAAACGTGCTGAAACTCCAGCAGATGAAAATCTTCGCTGACCTCTTGGCCGCGCATCCCGAGCTGCTGGCCAACCTCAAGCTGCCGCAGGTCTATGTCGGCGGTGGTGGCGGTCTCGACAGCGCGGCGGCAATTCTGGGTGCAATGATGCCGGGGAGCGCTGCCGGGCAGCCACAGGCGGTGCCGGTGGCGAAGTAGGGGAGCCACAAGTTTTCGGCCTGTTGCTGTCAAATCAGAAAAACGCTAACCCAACATTAACAAAACTAGGCTTCTCTATGCCAAAGAATGGGTACCGAGCATGGTGGGCGATCAAATAGACGGATGGAGACCCATTCACGACAATCATGCGATTGAAGTTATGGCCGTTGTCGTGACATTTTCGCAACCGATACCCGATATGCTTCTCAAGCGGATTCTCCGGGCTTCTGAAGATATTGCCGTAAATATGGGACTGAAAAGCAGGCACGCAGTCAGCGCGCTCCAATTCGCATTTGAAGCAGGCGGTATTTCGCAATCACCGGCGAGCTCAAACCAAGGGCGAATATTTAGCGCTCATTTTGAACCGCCTGAAGGACCACTCATGCCTTCCCGGTTGGCAGAGCAACTTCAAATTCAACATAATGCGATTATTTATCGCACTTGGAGATACGTGTCCTGGACATGGCAGGTCGAACGAATACGCAAGTTGATGTCTCCCGCTATTGAGGGAGTTTCAAGTACGGTTGGACAAGCAAGCATCAGGCTGGAATATCTCGATAGATTTCGTTATGATGGCGGCAACTTTGAGTCGGCTATCTCAGGTTTATTGCGAACAGACAGCCCGTTTATTGCGCCGCATGTATTTTCTGCAGTTGATCTTTGGCACAGCCATACCGGAGCATTTGTTACTTCTGGAAAACAATCCAAACGCCTGCAGCAAGTCATGGCAGATGCAATAGACGAGCCGCCGCCCCCACAATCAGGAGCAGCCCCAGTTCGATGGGTCAACATTACAACCGCAATCGAAGACCGCTTCAATCAGTCAGGCGAGAACGACGAAGAAATCAATCTAGATGCCATCTTCCGAAATTTGGATTCCATGCATATTTTATTGAAAGATGTGTTGGAGTCAGTGATCACCAGTGAGATGGCTGAAAGAATATATCTGAGGGGATCATGACCAGCGCAGCGCCTAATCTGAAGGCAACACTCTTACCGCCGATATCCGAAATTTCGTTTGGTCGTCGGCCACCAACGGTTTCTGAGGTTTTTGCACATGCGCAAAAATTCGAAGTTGAACCACGGCGTGATGTCCATCCCGGTCCCAACTCGGTAACTAGCTCAAGAATGCAGCCTGCTACTGCGGCATCTGTCGTGGCCATCCACGGCATCAAAGATCAAACGAAAGCTAGGTTTCGTATGTTAAGACGCCTTCCGCGAAATCACGACGGCGAAGGCGCAGATGCAGCAAACGCAAAAAGCGTTGATGAGGCAATTGCGTTTTTGGATGCCATGCAGTGCAGTACTCCGTATTTTGCCACGTTAAGTGACGAAGGCTTTGCAGTCATTGAATTTGAGGACCGTTCAACCGGCTTTTTTGCTGACGTCATGTTTCGGCCAGACGGCGTCGTCGAATGCTATAGGCGCAAACCCGGCGCTCCGTCGGAACTGGTCGAAGGCCCACTTGACGAGCTGGAGGTTCGCGACTTTCTGGATTTGAAGATCGGTGTGGTGGTCTGATCGTGTCAGCTACACAGGCGAACGATTGTCGGTGGTTGTTTGCCGAGAACGAAGACA
>JANLPP010000095.1:0-3641 GCA_031367295.1 Hyphomicrobiales bacterium
CTGGGCCCAGGCGGCGGCCCAGCGCATGGTGGCGGCGGGCATTCCCGGGGCCGTCGTCAACACCGCCTCGGTCGCCGCCTTCGGGGCAACCAGCGGGCTTGCCGCCTACTCCGTGGCCAAAGCCGGCGTGGTGCAGCTGACACGCTCGCTGGCGCTGGAATTCGCGTCAAAAAACATCCGGGTCAACGCCATAGCGCCCGGCTATTTTGTCACCGAAATCAACCACGATTACCTGATGAGCGAGAAAGGCCAGCTGATCAAAAAATCAATCCCGCTCGGCCGCTTTGGCGGCGAAGGCGACCTCGATGGTCTGATCCTGCTGCTCGCCTCCAAGGCAGGCGCGTTCATAACCGGCGCAACCTATGTGGCTGACGGCGGCCAGGTGATCCAGATACAGGGATAGCGCATCATGGTGCCAGCCTGCACCAGCCCTGGACCGCCGGCCTCCGGCCGGCCTTGACAAAAACCATCGCCGGAATTTTCATAGTTGCGCAAAGAAGCCGGCCAGAGGCCGGCGGTCCAGATGCGGCTGCCGCGTTGTTTCCGCCTGGTGACATCGCGCTCTGGCGGCATTTGCATCCGCCCCGCGCCTTGGCTAAACAGGCGGCAGATTTCTGAAGACGGAGCATGCCACGTGGCAGCCAAAGGCGCGATCAACACCACCAACCTGACGACGCTCGCCAGCGTCGCGATTCTCGTTGGCACCGAACTCGTTGGCACCGGCTGGGCGGCGGGCTGGGCGCTGGGCGGGCTGTTCCAGCTCGGCTCCACAATCACCACCGGACTCGAGATCGCCTTCATCGGCCTTGGCGTCGCCGGCCTCATCTGGTTCATGCGCGCCGCGTTGCGCGTCGAGCCGGTTTTTGGTTAGCGGGCGCGTTCCAGACGCAGGGCTGGCCAATTTCTGATTCCGTTAAGGTCAAGGAAATGACCCGCAACAGCTTTAGATTTGCCCGAAGTACGCCGTGTTTTGCCCTGTTGTCGCCGCAAAATGCGCAACACCAATGCCGGCACCAATGTCGGCTTCTATCTCGGCGCCAATCTCAACTCTGGTTATGCAGCCGCCGTTCCCAGTTCAGCGCCTGGCGGACGATGGCGTCGAGATTGTCGTGCCGGGGTTGCCAGCCCAGCACGGACCGCGCCCGGCTGTTGGAGGCGACGATGGCGGCAGGGTCACCCGGGCGGCGGCCGGACAGCGTCACCGGGAAGTCAACGCCGGAGACGCGCTTGACCACGTCGATCACGTCGAGAACCGAAAAACCCTTTTGATAGCCGCAGTTACAGGTAAGGCTTGCACCCCCTGCCCGCAGATAGCGCAGCGCGTCCATATGGGCGCGGGCAAGGTCCGTGACCTGGATATAGTCACGCAGGCATGAACCGTCCGGCGTCGGGTAGTCCGTGCCATAGACTTCCATGCCGTTGCGGCGGCCAAGCGCTGCCTGCACGGCCACCTTGATGAGATGCGTCGCGTCCCGGGTCGATTGCCCGGCCCGGCCCTTGGGGTCAGCCCCGGCAACATTGAAGTAACGCAGCACAACATGCTGAAAATCATAGGCTTTTGACGCATCCTCCAGCATCCACTCAACCATCAGCTTCGAGCGGCCATAGGGCGAAACCGGCGCCAGCGGCTCATCCTCGCTCACCGGATTGGCCTGCGGGTTGCCGTAGACGGCGGCGGTGGAGGAAAAGATGAAGTGTCTGATTTTATTGCTGATTGCGCTGGCGATCAGGCTGCGGGCCTTGGCCGTGTTGTTGAGGTAGTAACCCAGCGGGTCGGACACCGACTCGGGCACCACGATACGCGCGGCAAAATGGATGATGGCGCTGACACCATGCTCCCGCACGACCCTGTCAATCAGCCCCTCGTCGCCAAAATCTCCAATGACCAGAGGCACTTGGTCGGGCACAGCAGAGCGCAATCCGGTGGTCAGATTGTCGAGCACCACGGGCGTTTCGCCAGCGTCGAGCAGCTCCAGCACCATGTGGCTGCCGATATAGCCTGCCCCGCCTGTGACCAGAACCGTCATGCCCGTCCCCTGCCGCAACACCCGGTGTTAAGATTCATCGGTTAATGACTGGCTGGTGTAATCCCAACCCGCTAAATTTGCGTAAAGCCTCGCGTTTTCGTGCAATTTCGTGCTGATCAGCCCCAAACCGGAACCTCCATGACCCAGCGCATCCGCAAGGCCGTCCTCCCCGTCGCCGGTCTCGGCACGCGATTCCTGCCCGCCACCAAGTCGGTGCCCAAGGAAATGCTGTGTGTCGTCGACCGTCCGGTGCTGCAGCATGTGATCGACGAGGCGCGGGAGGCCGGCATCGAGCATTTCATCTTCGTGACCGGCCGCAACAAGGGCGTTATCGAGGACCATTTTGACATGGCTTACGAACTTGAGGATACTCTGTCAAAACGCGGAAAACACAAGGAATATTCGGCTTTGATGGCGGACCTTCCGGCGGCCGGGGCAACCAGTTTCACCCGCCAGCAGGCCCCGCTCGGGCTTGGCCATGCGGTCTGGTGCGCCCGCGATATTGTCGGCAACGAGCCTTTCGCCGTGCTGCTGCCCGACATGGTGACGATGGGCAGCGGCGCAAAGCAGAGCCGTTGCATCGGACAATGCATCGAGGCCTATAATACGCATGGCGGCAATATCATTGCAGTCGAGGAAGTGCCGATGGACGAGACGCACCAATATGGCATCGTCGCCAAAGGGCAGGACTATGAGAGTTCTTTCGAGATTATCGGCATGGTTGAAAAACCACCCAGGGGAACTGCGCCATCCAACATGATTATTTCAGGCCGCTACATACTGGGGCCAGAAATTTTCGATATTCTGGAAACGGTCGAAAAGGGCGCCGGCGGCGAAATCCAGCTCACCGACGGCATGAAAGTGCTGGCAAGATCACAAAGCTTCCACGGCGTGCGTTTTGACGGGCGCACCTTCGACTGCGGCATGAAAATCGGCTTTCTGGCCGCCAATATCGCTTTTGCAATGCAAAGACCCGATCTCGCCGACGGCCTGCGGGCCGAGATGCGGCGGGCTTTGGCAGGCTAGCGGCGAGTCAGCATAGCGTCGAGGACCGCCGGACGGCCCCGCCCTGGGGTCGAAAGCCGGGAAATAACCCTGTTGCCGCGCCATTGGGCCAGGCTGCAAGGCCAGCCGGGCGACTCATCCGCCACCTTGCGGCGGCTGGTGGACGGGGCGGGCAAGCAAGAGAGCGGCGAGGATTGCCAGCGGCGCGCCCGCAAGTCTGCCTGCCGCTTCATGTCGGCCATGGCAGGTGACCGGCCCGGATTCGAGGAGGCGTCGCGCGCATTGTTTGCCGCGAATATGGACGTTTTCGGGCAGCGCATCGCGGAATGGCCCCCCGACATGCGCGCATGTGCTGGAAATGCTGCCTGTCGCCGCAGCAGCGCAAAGCGCGATGCCAGCAAACCAGCCATAAGCGCAAATGATCTGCGCAAGAGCCGTCACTTGCGGTGGCACACATTGCAGGTCGCGCTGCCAGACCCGTTGCGGCCGCTGCCTGATCTCCGGCGCGTGAAAGCGCCGTCTTTCAAATTTCGCCGGTCTCACACCCCGTGCATCCGCGCACAGCGGCCTTTTGCGCTCGCCTCTAGTGTCCAATTCATCGGCGGAGAC
>JANLPP010000222.1:0-30838 GCA_031367295.1 Hyphomicrobiales bacterium
TGTCCAGCCATGTGCTGGCCCGCTGTTCTCAACTATTCGCGCGCGCGCGCCATCGGCGATGAGGGCCCAGGTACGGAGAGGTTTCATGGAAGGTCTTTCATTGTTGGAGGCTGGGACAAGAGCGGCGGACAACGCCTGTAGGCTAGCGGCCATGTCTGCCCCGCATGTCCCAGGCTATACTGCTGGCCGACCCTTAAGGCGGCATCGAAACTACTGAGAGCTTATGCTCCTGAGCCTTTTGGCTGGCATAATGGGCGCAAACTAAGTCTGGGGCTGCCTTCGGTCGGCGAGGATGATCTGGATCAATATTCAGGGCAGCAAACACGATTCAAACCTTCCCACTGGATTGGTGCCGGTACAAAATCGGCCAATCCCTCAGCGTGCTCGGCACCGAACCGCCATGGCTGGGGCGACAACCGGTGCCACTTGCGCGGCTGCTTGCTATGGTTGGCGGACCGCTGATTGTCGCAGCGGTGCGCCAGCAACCTGTTCCGCTCCGGTCCATTACACCTTGACAACCTTGAATTGTCACCCGGCGCAAGTGTCCTTGTATTAACGGCGCTGAAGTTTCTGAATCGCTTCGGCGCAAATGGACGCATGTTTAAGCGTGGCAATTAAGCAAGGTGGGCGTTGAGATACGAGCGCCCTGCCCGAATCTCTATTTTCAATGAACCGCGCGCAAACCACGCCCCTATTGGCTTGCTTCCAAAATCTCCGACACCTCTGAGAGCTTGCCTTCCCTGAGCCTAAAATGGAACTGGGCGCTTACCGGCTTTGACCACAAGTCCTTGTCTTTCAATTCCCGCTGAAATATGGGCGGGTCAACTGTTACCATTGCAGCGTATCTGCCATCACCCAGCAGCGCACTGTTGGCCGAATAATGCAGGCCGGTGCTACCCCACATGGGCGGAAGCAGCAACGTCATGGTCTTGGTAGTGTCGGAATTTGTCGTGGTGAAGTATATATTGGCGTAGGGAATGCGCGTCCTGGATTTTGGATCCGACAATTTTAGCTCGACGTGATAGCGCTCGTTCGCAGCGGGGATGTGTTCCCCCCAAACTGGCGGATCGCCCATCTGCATCCACATTGCTTCCGACGCTTCGAGTCCCAGCTCAAAAACCATGCCGCCAGCCGCGACGCGGCCGATGAGTACCGGGTCGGCAACAGGGTCGGCCAGTGCCGCAAGTATCTTTACTCTTGGCTCGGTAACCTGCGCAACGGAGTTGCTTGCCACAATCACACACCCAATTGCAGTCAGAATGAAAAGATTTGGTTTCATCAGCGTACGCCTTTCAGTGTCGTGCAAAGTTCCGGTCGCAAGCAATCATGGTGTGGCACCCATCTATGGGTGACAATGCGTTGCGGCGTCCCCCGGCAACAGGTTTCTACCAGGTTAAACTGCATAGAGGGCGGGCCTCACAATGCTTGTCCGGCCCGGCCCGGTGCTGGGCTAAAATCCAGAATTGGCCACCGCAGGAGCGGCGGCCACCATTGCCGTAGATTTTGTCCGGATATGCGCTAGTTGCGCCCTACGCGGTCGCTGTGCCGCCACTGCTGCGAGTAGCCGTAGTGGCGAGGGTGGCGGTATCCGCGATAGTAACCCTGCCGATACGCGGGTGCCCGATAGACCCGATAGTATCCCTGCGAGCCATAGTATGGGTCGCGGTAGGGGTCGCGGTAGGGGTCGCCATAGTAACCGTAACCGTAGCGGTCATCGTCATATCCGCCGCCAAACGCGCCTGACGCGCCCAATGCGAACAGCCCCAGAGCGGCTGCCGCCGCAGCGCCGCCGTTGTAATAGCGGCGGCGGTAACGCACATCGGTAACGTCTGACTGAGTGGCCAGAACATGCTGCGGAACGACAGAAATTGGGGCCGCACTGGCGGTTGTGACACCACTTGTCGCCAGTGCCGCGACAGCTGTCGCAACCAGCACCCAGCGCTTTGCTGCAAATGCATACATCTCACATCTCCATTCTGAAACTTCGCCATGAGTGTGGCGCATGGGGTAACAACGCGCCAGGCAACGGTTGGTTCCGCTGGCTGCGTCGCCGCTTTCCCCGACCAGAAACAAAATGCCCGCTGTGTTCGCACGCTGCGAAGGGGCTGGCTCCCTGCAATTTTTGGGGCCTGTTCTGGAACGTTTTGGGCCTTTGCGCTGTTCAGGAAGTGGTGCCGCCACTGGCGGAAGGCGGTGTCGACATCTGCCTGACCTCGCACAAGGACAATACGCAATGGCCCACAAGACTGCCGCGACCAGCGCCCCTCCCGACCTGGCGACGCCAACCGATCTCGGCGCGGGCGCAACGCGCGATATTTCCGCGGCGCTGAACGGCCTGCTGGCCGACGTGTTTGCGCTCTACCTCAAAACCAAAAATTTCCACTGGCATATGAGTGGTCCGCATTTTCGCGATTATCACCTGATGCTCGACGAACAGGCCGGGCAAATATTCGAGATGACGGATGTGCTGGCCGAACGCGTCCGCAAAATAGGACATCTGACGCTGCATTCCATCGGTGATATTTCCCGCCGCCAGCGCGTTCTCGACAATGACGCCCCGTTCGTAACACCGCAGGACATGCTGGCCGAGTTGCGCGAGGACAATGGCCAGCTGGCCAAGCGCATGCGGGAAGCCCACGGCATGATCGATGAGGCGGATGATGTGGCGACTGCGAGCATCCTCGAAGTGTACATTGATGAGGCTGAGCGGCGCGCATGGTTTTTGTATGAGTCAAGCCATGCCGCACCCTGAGCGTGCGCTGCATTATGGCCGGCAGGTGCTGCCGCGACTGTCAGCGCATGCAATAAGCTGACAAATCACAAAGCGTGTTACGTGTTGCCCGGCTTACCCCGAAACAGGCTGCTTTTGGGCGGACAACACGTTCCAGGCACCAGCGCTTGTGGAACGCGGGAATGAACGGGGCGCAATGAACATGCAGACGGCACTGCTCAGCGTGCGCCAGACAGCAGAGGCTGACGCGCTGGCGATTGCCTCGGGCGTGCCTGCGTTTGCGCTCATGGAAAACGCGGGCGCGGCCGTGGCGCGCGCAATTTCAGAACGTTGGCCGCTGCGGCCGGTGATTGTGCTGTGCGGTCCCGGCAACAATGGCGGCGACGGATTTGTCACCGCCCGGCGGCTGGCAGAGGCCGGATGGCCAGTGCGCGTTGCCCTGCTTCACGCGCGCGAGCGTCTGACTGGCGCGGCGCTCGCGCATGCGGAGCTTTGGCGCGGGCCCGTGGAGCCATTGGCTCCCGCTGCGCTCGACGGGGCGGCGCTCGTGGTAGACGCCATCTTCGGCGCAGGCCTCAACCGCGCGCTCGCAGGAGCGGCTGCCGATACGCTGGCGGCGGCGGCGGGCAATGGCGCGCCTGTCGTCGCCATTGATGTGCCCAGCGGGGTGACGGGCGACACTGGTGAGGCTCAGGGCGCGGCACCGGCGACGCTCACTGTCACGTTTTTCCGCAAGAAGCCCGGGCACGTTCTATTGCCGGGGCGGCGGCTGTGTGGCGAGATTGTCGTCGCGGACATCGGCATTTCACCCGGCGTGCTCGACGATATCAAACCTGACACATTTGAAAACGATCCGGCCCTGTGGCTGGCGCATCTGCCACGCCCCAAACATGGCGGCAACAAATACACGCGCGGCCACGCGCTGATTTATGGCGGCTATCCGATGACCGGCGCGGCGCGCCTCGCCGCGCGCGCCGCCGCTCGCGCAGGCGCGGGGCTGACGACAATCGCAGTGCCGCAGATTGCCCTGCCGATTTATGCGGCGGCGCTCACGTCCATCATGGTCACGCCGCTCGCCAGGCCGCAGGACTTCGAACTGCTGCTCTCCGACAAGCGTTTTTCGGCTTTGTTGATCGGGCCGGGCGCCGGCCTTGGCGAAGCGACCCGCGCACTCGCCTGCGCCATGCTGAAAACCGGCCGCCCCACCCTCCTTGACGCGGACGCGATCACCGCCTTTCAGGATGATCCTCTGGCGCTTGACCGCGCCATCGCAGGGCCCTGCGTGCTCACCCCGCACGAAGGCGAGTTCGCCCGCCTGTTTGACCCCGTCGGCGACAAGCTGGTGCGGGCGCGGGCAGCCGCAAACCGCTGCGGCGCTGTGATCATCCTCAAAGGCAGCGACACAGTGATTGCCGCGCCGGACGGCCGTGCCATTATCAACACCAACGCGCCGCCGACACTGGCCACCGCCGGCTCCGGCGATGTGCTGGCGGGATTGACACTTGGCCTGCTGGCGCAAGGCATGGAGCCATTCCTCGCCGCAGCCGCTGCGGTTTGGCTGCACGGAGCGTCAGCCGCCAGTTTTGGCCCCGGCCTGCTGGCCGAAGACTTGCCGGATCTGCTGCCCGGCGTCTTGCGAAAGCTTTCTGGCCTCGCGCAATAGCGTCAGAACAAGCCGCTATGCGTGACGTTCCACAGCGCGATCACCGGCACACCAGGGCGGCTGGGATTATAGCCAGGGATGCTGGGCGAGGCCGTGCCAAGCCAGAAATGCTGGCCTTCAAGCACTGGCAAGCCAATCCACCGCGCGGCGAGCACGCTGCCGAAATGCCCATGCGAGAAAAGCGCGATGTTTCCTGACCGCGCCCGCAAGCTGGCGACAAGCCGGCCGGCGCGCGCGGAAATCTGCGCAGGTGTCTCGCCATTCGGACAGCCATCGCGACATATGGTCCAGCCGGGCCGCTGCTTGCAGTTTAATAATTATAAATCAATTCAACGAGATAACTGGCGCGCCCTAAGAGATTCGAACTCCTGACCCTCAGATTCGTAGTCTGATGCTCTATCCAGCTGAGCTAAGGGCGCGTGCACTTTACCTGTGTTAAACAAAAACGACGCGAGACGCGTCGTTTGAAACCGCCGACTTTGCACCGGCTGAGGCGCTCACTTAGGCGGAATCGGGCTGGCGTGCAAGCGCTTTTCTGTTCGCCTGTTTTTGGCAAATGGCGCTGCTTTGACGCAAATTATCGAGGGTGGCGCAACTGCCACAAGCGGCTGGCATGCGCGCATGCTTTTTATCTGGGAGCGCAATTCAGCGCGCGATGGCAGGATTATGGATGATTGATACAAGACCAGGGTGTTCCGGCCTGCAAAGATTGCGTATTGCAGGCCGGGCCGGCCCGGTTGCGACGGGGCAAATATAATGAAAACCACTGCAGCCGTATGCCGCGAATTCGGCAAGCCGCTTGTGATTGAAGACATTGAACTGTCCGAGCCGGGCCCCGGCGAAATCCGCGTCAAACTTGCCGCCTGCGCCATCTGCCACAGCGATATTTTCTACATGGATGGCGCCTGGGGCGGCACGCTCCCTGCTGTCTATGGCCATGAAGCCTCCGGCATTGTCGAGGCGGCGGGCGCGGGCGTTGCCCATGTGAAGCCTGGCGACCATGTGGTGGTGACGCTGATCCGCTCGTGCGGCCATTGCCTGTCATGCGCCGATGGCGCGCCGGTGTTTTGCGAGGCGGTTTTTCCGCTGGACCGGAACTCGCCACTGCATGCGCACGGCGGCCAGCCCATCGTGCATGGCATGCGCACCGGGGCCTTTGCCGAACACGTCGTTGTGGAAGCATCACAGGCGGTTGCCATTCCCAAAGATGTGCCGCTGGACAGCGCCTCGCTGATCGCCTGTGGCGTGCTCACCGGCATGGGTGCGGTCATCAACACGGCGCAAGTCAGGGCGGGCAGCAGTGTTGTCGTCATTGGCTGCGGCGGCGTTGGCCTCAACTCCGTGCAGGGCGCAAGGCTGGCAGGCTGCTCGCCAATCATCGCCGTCGATGTCGCTGCATCCAAACTTGCGGCTGCGCTGGCCTTTGGCGCAACCCATGCCATCGACGCGAAGGCCGGAGATGTCGCGGCGCGTGTCGCCGCCCTGACTGGCGGGCGCAAGGCGGATTTTGTCTTCGTGACCGTCGGCGCCAAGAGCGCGATGGAACAGGGCTTGACCTTGATGAAGCGCAATGGCGCAACGGTTATAGTCGGCATGCCGCCGTCGGGCGTGATGAGCGCCTATGATCCCGGCTGCCTCGCTGCGGACGGGCAACGCATTCTTGGCTCAAAAATGGGATCGGCCCGCATCCAGATTGACGTGCCGAAGATTGTCGAACTTTACAAAGCCGGACGACTTAAGCTCGATGAGCTGATTTCCGGTCGCTACAGGCTTGCTGATATCAACGAAGCGGTGGCCTCTTCGCGGCGCGGCGAGGCGTTGCGCAATGTGATCGTGTTTTAGGCAGGAAAAAGCGCGCCCCATGAAGATCACTGACCTGAAAACCTTCGTCGTCGGCAATCCGCCGCCAGGCTTTGGCGGACGCTATTTCCTGTTTCTGAAACTCACCACCGACACCGGCATCACCGGCATAGGCGAGGTCTACACGGCGACATTCGGCCCGCGCGCGATTGTGGCGATGATTGAAGATGTGTTCGCACATCACGTGCAGGGTGCCGACCCTTTCCGCATCGAGACGCTGTGGCGCAATGTTTATGGGCGCGGGTATTCGATGCGTCCGGATGTATCGCTGATGGGCGTGCTGTCGGGCATTGAAATGGCGATGTGGGACATTGTCGGCAAAGCCGTGGAGAAACCCGTCTGCGAACTGCTTGGCGGGAAAGTGCATGAGCGGCTGCGCAGCTACACCTATCTTTATCCAGACGAGCCGGGCTCGCATGCCTATTCAGACTCGCCTGTCTACCGCGATCCTGACGCGGCGGCGCAGCGCGCGCTCGATTATGTGCGCCAAGGTTTTACGGCGGTGAAGTTTGATCCGGCCGGGGCCTACTCAACTTTCGATCCACGCCAGCCAAGCCTTGAAAAACTTGATCTCTGCGAGGCTTTCTGCCGCCAGATCCGCGCGGCTGTCGGCAACAAATGCGACCTGCTGTTTGGCACGCATGGGCAGTTCACGACATCGGGCGCGATCCGCCTTGCGCGCCGTCTGGAGCCTTTTGATCCGCTGTGGTTCGAGGAGCCGGTGCCGCCCGAAATGCCGGAGCAGATGGCGCGCGTGGCGCGCCAGACCAGCATCCCGATTGCCACGGGCGAGCGGCTGACCACAAAATACGAGTTCGCGCGGGTGCTGGAACTGGGTGCCGCGTCCATTCTGCAAATTGCGCTCGGACGCGTCGGCGGCTTGCTGGAGGCAAAAAAAATCGCCGGCATGGCCGAGGCGCATTACGCGCAGATTGCGCCGCATCTTTACTGCGGGCCAGTCGAGGGCGCGGCCAATATCCAGTTGGCGGCTTGCAGCCCCAATTTCCTCATCCTTGAGGGCATTGAACGCTGGGAGGGCTTTCACGCGGCGATCCTGAAAAAGCCGATCCGCTGGGAAGACGGCTATGTTATTCCGCCAACCGGACCTGGGCTTGGCGTTGAGCTGAACGAGGAGGTTGCGCTGGCGCATCCCTACACCGGCGGCGACCTGCATCTTGTGCCAAAATTTACCCCGGTCGGGCACCCGGACTGAGCCGCGCCACGCGTTCAGGCAAAGGACACAAAGAACAATGCGGTACGGATTTATCGGGCTTGGCAATCTCGGGCAGAATCTCGCCGCAAGCCTTGTGCGCGCTGGCTTTGATGTGACAGTCAGTGATTTGAACCGGAGTGCGGCCGCGCCGCTGCTGGCGGCGGGGGCGAAGTGGGCAGCCTCGCCTCAGGCGCTGGCGCACGGCGTCGACGCGATCATCACCTGCCTGCCCTCGCCTGCCGTTTCAGAAGCTGTGCTGACCGGGCCGCAGGGCATCCTGTCCGGGTTTGCCGACAATGCTGCCACAGGCAAAACCTGGATTGAGATGAGCACCCTCGATCAGGACACAATCGGCCGCCTTGCGGATTTGGCAGCCGCGCAGGGTGTGGAGACGCTTGAATCGCCCGTGACCGGCGGCGTGCATCTTGCGGCAAGCGGACAGTTGACCGTTATTGTCGGCGGCCGGGCGGAGGTGTTTGCAAAACACCGCCCGGCCCTGCAGGCCATGGGCGCGAAGATTTTTCATGTGGGCCCGGTGGGCAAGGCCTCAGTCATCAAGGTCATCACCAACATGCTGGCCTTCATCCATCTCGTTGCAGCGGGCGAGGCGCTGATGCTGGCCAAACGCGGCGGCATTGATCTTGCCCAGGCCTTCGAGATTATCAAGGCCAGCTCCGGCAACAGCTTTGTGCATGAGACCGAAAGCCAGGTCATTTTGAACGGCAGCTACAACATCAATTTCACCATGGACCTTGCCTGCAAGGATTTGGGTTTTGCAATGCAGCTCGGGCGCGATTTTGGCGTGCCACTCGATCTTGCCGGCCACACAGCGCAGACCTTTATCCGGGCGCGGGCGGCCTATGGCGGCAGTGCGTGGTCATCGCAGGTCGTCAAGCTGCTGGAGGATTCGCTGGGCACTGACCTGCGCGCGCCGGGTTTTCCAGAACAGCTTTGAAACAGGCGGCACCCGCACCTGAGTCACCGGTAAACTGGCCGTCGTCGCACGCGCGACGATGCATCCTCAGCATTCTCGCACGGTACGGTCTCGATCAAGCGTTTCGCCCCCGCAAGGACGGCGAAAGCGATGTGCTGCCGCGCACAGACCAATGGCAGCAAAATTGCATTGTTGCCAGGTCAAGACAGAATCAGACATGGTGATCCGGCACTGTCAAAAATAGGAGCAACGCCATGGGTTCGCTGATAGTCTTGGGCATTATTATTGTCATCGGCCTGTGGCTGATGCTTGCCTATAACGGCCTCGTCTCGTTGCGCCAGCGCTGCAAGCAGTCGTTCTCCGATATTGATGTCCAGCTGAAGCTGCGGCACGATCTGGTGCCCAACCTTGTTGAAACCGTCAAGGGCTATGCCTCGCATGAGCGCGGCACGCTGGACGATGTGATCAAGGCGCGCAACACGGCGATGAGCGCGCAGGGGCCTGCCGCGCAGGCGCAGGCGGAAGGCGCGCTGACGAGCTCGCTGGGTCGGCTGATTGCGCTCGGTGAAGCCTATCCCGACCTCAAGGCCAGCACGAATTTTGGCGCGCTGCAAAGCGAGCTATCGGACATTGAGAACAAGATTGCCGCATCGCGCCGCTTCTTCAACAATTCCGCAGCTGAATACAACGCCTCGCGTGAGGGCATTCCCAACGTCTTTTTCGCCAATTCTCTGGGCTTTGCCCCGCAGGAATTTTTCAATCTGGACGAAGGCGAGCGCAAGGCCGTGCAGCAAACGCCAGGCGTGAAATTCTGAACCGCGCCGCGGCGAAGCGAGGAGGCACGGCGCAATGTTCCAGGCCTATGGACTGCAAACCCATATCCGGGCGAACCGGCTGCGCACGCTGTTTCTGCTGGCGAGCTTTGTTGGTCTTTTGCACGCGCTGCTGTTTTCGTTCAGCCTTCTGTATGAGGCAGCTGCCGGCGGCACAGTCGGGCAGATGCTGGCGCGGGCGGTTTATGACCTGCTGCACCGCTGGCCGCTGGCCATGGGCGCGGCGCTGCTGTGGTTTGCCATTGCGTATTTTTTTCAGTCGCGCATGATCGATTTTGCCACCGGCGCGACACCCGTGTCTCGAACCGCCGCGCCAAAGCTGTATAACGCGCTGGAAAACCTGTGCATCTCGCGGGGCATTCCAGTGCCCGCGCTCAAGATCATCGAGAGTGACGCGCTCAACGCCTATGCCTCGGGCATGAGCGAGCGGGACTATGCGGTAACCGTGACGCGCGGGCTGCTGGATACTCTGACCGGGCAGGAAATTGAGGCGGTGCTGGGCCATGAGCTGACGCATATCCGCAACAAGGATGTGCAGCTGATGGTGGTGGCGGTGATTTTCGCGGGCATTTTCGCCTTTGCCGGCGACATGACTTTCCGCAACTGGAATTTTCCGTTCGGCTACACGCCAAGCCGGGGCTCTTCCTCGCGCGACAGGGACAAAGGGTCATCAGGCGCGGCGATAGTTGTCGTCGTCATCGCGCTTGCGATCATCGCCATTTCCTGGGGGCTGTCGGTGCTGATCCGCTTCGCCATCTCGCGCAAGCGCGAGTTTCTGGCGGACGCTGGCTCGGTTGAGCTGACCCGCAATCCGGACGCGATGATTTCTGCGCTGCGCAAGATCGAGGCCCATGCCGTGATCCCCGGCATACAGTCGCGGGTCAGCGCGTTTTTCATTGAATCGCCGCTGCAAGATGAAGGTACAGGCTGGCTGTCAACCCATCCGTCCATGAGCGACCGCATCGCCGCGCTGACGCGGTATGCGGGCGGCATTGACACAGGCGCGCTGGATGCTGCGCCGGGCGGCACGGGCAGATTTCTGCCCGAACCGGGAAGCGCAACAGGCATTGCGCCCGCAGCGCCAGTGTTTGGCAAACGCCGGAAAACACCCTGGGGGTAAAATGGACCGCCGGCCTCTGGCCGGCTTTTCAGCAGCGGCGCGAGCCGGCTGGAGGCCGGCGGTCCGAGGTTCGCTACGCCGCCTTCGACCACGCCACGATCCGCTGCGCCTGCTCGCCCAACCCGTCAATCCCCAGCGACACGGTGTCGCCCGCCTTCAGGTAGCGTGGCACGGGTTTCATGCCCATGCCCACGCCAGGCGGTGTGCCGGTTGTAATGACATCGCCCGGCTCCAGCACCATAAAATGCGACAGGTAGGAGACGATTTTCTTCACGCCGAAAATCATCGTCGCGGTGGTGCCCTTCTGCATACGCTCGCCATTCACGTCGAGCCACATGCCAAGTTTCTGCACGTCCTTGATCTCGTCCGGCGTCACCAGCCATGGACCGATTGGCCCGAATGTCGCGCAGCCTTTGCCCTTGGTCCACTGGCCGCCGCGCTCGATCTGGTATTCACGCTCCGACACATCATGGCACAGGCAGAATCCCGCGATATGCGCCATCACGTCTTTCTCGGTGATATAGGAGGCGCGCGATCCGATCACGATGGCCAGCTCGACCTCCCAGTCGGTCTTGACCGAGCCTTTGGGCACAATCACATCGTCATAGGGGCCGCTGATGCAGGAAGGCGCCTTGTTGAAGACAATCGGCTCCTTGGGGATCGGCGCGCCGGTCTCGGCAGCGTGGTCTGCGTAGTTAAGGCCGATGGCGATGAAATTGCGCGTGCCCGAAACGCAAGCCCCAAGCCGCGGCTTGCCGCGCACCAGCGGCAGGCTGGCGGGCCGGGCTTTGGCAATTTTGGCAAGTGACCTGGGCGAAAGGCCCGCGCCGCCAAGATCAGCAACAAGGTGGCTGATGTCGCGCAGCTTGCCGTCTATGTCGATCAAGCCGGGCTTTTCCTTGCCTGCTTTGCCATAACGCACGAGTTTCATAGGGGCCTCCACCCGGTGTTCGGTGAGATAGTGCACCCAACAGCCAACAAGGCGGGGCGCGGCTGTAACTTGTGTCGAAATTATGCAGAAATGCAAACGATTCTGTGGTATGGATTTGCATGGTCTGGCCCCGCCGGCATGAGGCTTCAGACCGCGCCGCTCGCCTGGCCCGGTGTGATCTGAAAATCACATTCATCCCGCGTTCAGGCAGCACGCCGCATAGGCGCGGTGTGACTGCGGGGCCATTGCGCCTTGAAGTTGCGACGGACCGCCGTTAAACGCGGAACTATTGCCGGAAGACTGGCGCGCGAATCGCCCCGCCTGTCCGGCCTTTGTGAGGGGAGCCTGGCTCGATGAACATGAAGTCTTTGAAATTGGCCATTTGCGCCGCCGTCCTGACGGCTGGATTTGGCATGGCTGCGACCTCGCAGGCCAACGCCCAGGCTGCCGTCATGAAAGAATGCGGCGACGAATTCTCGTCCGCCAAGATTGGCGGCACGCTGGGTGGCAAGACCTGGCCGGCCTATCTGGCTGAATGCAAGCTGCGCAAGGAAGCGGCTGCCGCGCCCGCGCCAGTCAAGCCGGTGCCGCCCGTTGTTCTCGCTCCGGTCAAGCCTGTTCCGCCGGTCGTGCTTGCGCCGGTCAAGCCGATACCCCCGGTTGTCGTCGCTCCTGTAGCGCTGCCGCCGCTTGCCAACACCACTGTGCCAGCTGAGCCGAACGCCAAGCCGCGCACACCCGGCCAGCAGGCTTTCTACGAGCGCGAGCGGAAATGCGGCGCATACTGGAAGGAAAACAAGGTTGCGCTGAAGCTCCAGACCCCCGGCATCAGGTGGCCGCAGTTCCTGAGCACCTGCAACACGCAGCTCAAGGCCGCCGGACAGTAAGCTATCGGCAAGGTTGAAGTGACCCGAACTGCCCCGGCCCCGCAAGGCGCCGGGGCATTTTGCTGCACGGCGCAGGGCCATTGAGCGGGGCGGTGTTTTCGTGCGATGACAAACTTGGAAATTGATGCCGCTGGCGATTCATTGGCGTTAGCGTCCCCCTCCCCGCAAAGGGGGAGGGGAGGCGCACATGCCCAGCGTTTCCGCAGTATCAGTCGTCTTCCGCTCCCTTTCGCCGGACGGCCGCCCCATGCGCATCGAAAACGAAATAAAGCTCGACTTCAAGGATGTTCTGTTCCGTCCCAAGCGCTCGACCTTGTCGAGCCGCAGCGGCGTCGACATCAACCGCACTTTCCGTTTCCTGCACACCGGCCAGGACTGGACCGGCTTTCCGCTGATTGCCGCCAATATGGACGTGACGGGTTCCTTGGGAATGGCGCGGGCTTTGGCGAAATTTGGAGCGCTGACCGCCCTTCACAAGCATTTTAAAGCCGCGACGCTGACCGATTATTTTGGCGCGGAGGGCGGCAAACATGCGTTCTTCTCCATCGGCACCACCGACGCCGATCTTGAAAAACTCGCTGCCGTCGCGGCCAAGGCCAGCATCAGCCTGATCTGCCTCGACGTCGCCAACGGCTACACCGAAAAATTCCTCGACACGGTCAAGCGCGTGCGCACGGCGCACCCGCAAGCCGGCATCATGGCCGGCAATGTCGTCACCGGCGACATGACCGAGGCGCTGATTCTGGCGGGCGCCGACATTGTCAAAATCGGCATCGGCCCCGGCTCCGTCTGCACCACGCGCAAAATGACCGGCGTCGGCTATCCGCAGCTTTCCGCCATCATCGAATGCGCCGACGCCGCGCATGGCCTGAAGGGCCTCGTCTGCGCTGACGGCGGCTGCACCGTGCCGGGCGATGTCGCCAAGGCCTATGGCGCGGGCGCGGATTTTGTCATGCTGGGCGGCATGCTGGCGGGCCACGACGAATGCGACGGCGAAATCCGCTACGAGACGCACAATGGCAAAAGCGTGCCGGTCAGCATGACTTTTTACGGCATGTCGTCCGACGTGGCGATGACCAAATACGCAGGCGGCGTCGCCAAATACCGGGCGTCAGAGGGCAAAGTAGTGGAAGTGCCGTATCGCGGCCCCGTAGAAAACACCATGCAGGAAATCATGGGCGGTGTGCGCTCGATGATGACCTACATCGGCGCGACAAAACTCAAGGAAGTGCCCAAGCGCACGACCTTTGTGCGGGTGTCGAGCCAGCTGAACACGGTTTTCGGCGGGTAGCGGAGGGCGGGCGGCATCACTCCGCCGCTGGCACCGCCGCTGCGCCTGCCGGCCGGCCCGGCTGCGGCTTGAGCGCGGCCTGCGGCGCGGCGGCCCTGACCGCGCCCGGCATCGTAAACTGCATGCGGCAGCCGCCGTCCGGGCTGTCCGCAATCGTCAGCGCCGCGCCATAATCGGCGAGGAGATCGCGCACGATGGCAAGGCCGAGGCCGGACCCTTCCAGTTCCTCGCTCGCCCGCTCGCCACGCTCCGCCAGCCTGCCGCGCAGCTCCGGCGGGATGCCCGGGCCGTCGTCGTCGATCGTCAGCGTCACCAGGCCCTCGGCAAGCGCCGCGCTGACGCGCACCGAGGCGCGCGCGTATTTACGGGCATTGTCGAGCAGGTTGCCGATAATCTCGCCAAAGTCATCGGGATCAATCTGCAGGGTCAGGCTGGCGGCCAGGGAATTGTCGAACCGCATGGCACGCCCCTGCGGCATGCGGCTGACGAGATCAATCAGCCGCGCCACGGAGCGCCGCGCGTCGGTGTGAAGCCCGCCCGGCGAGGCCGAACCATGCGAGCGGGCGCGCGCCAGCTCGCGCTCGACATGGTTGCGCATCAGGCCCAGCTGTTCGCGCAATGTGGCGGCGGCTTCCGGCATGTTCAGGCTGTCCAGCCGCCGCGCCTCACCCGACAATATGGTCAGCGGCGTCTTCAGGCCATGGGCGAGCGCGCCCGCCCTTTCGCGCGCGCGCCGCAGCATGTCTTCGTTGCGGGCAAGCAGCAGGTTGAAGTCTTCCGCCAGCGGCGCGACTTCCGCCGGAAAAACGCCGTCAAGCCGCGCCGTCTGCCCGTCATGGATCGCGCCAAGGCGGCGGCGCAGTTTGGCCAGCGGGCGCAAACCCAGATTGATTTGCAGCCATGAGCCAATCAGCAGCACCGCGCCAATGGCACCGAGCGCCTTGGCCACATCGTTGATGAAGGACTGCCGCAGGGCGTCAGCGTCTGCATGATCGAGCGCCACCGCGAGGCGGAAGGCGCGCGGACTGCCGCCGTTCTCCAGCGTGACCTCGCGGTCCAAGGTGTAGAGCGTGACACCTTTCGGCCAGCTGATTTCATAAGCGCGGCCGACGCTTTCGCCCGGCGGGCGGGCGGCAATCGTCTGATCCCACAGCGAGCGCGATTGCAGCGCGGGCGCGCGCTCATCGAAAATCTGCCAATAGGCACCGCTCAGCGGCTGCTCATAGCGCGGGTCAGACAGCGCGCGGCTCAGCTGCGGGCCGCTGGCATCCAGAGCGAAGGCGCTCAAAAGTTCCGTCAGCTTGACGTCCAGCTCTTGCTCAATGCGCCGCTCGATATGGCGTTCAAAAATGAGGACCAGCGACAAGCCGGCGACACTCAAGGCCACCGCGATGGTCAGCGCCGCCAGCAGCACCAGCCTCCAGCGCAGTGAGGGCGCGCTCATGGCGCTGCAGCTCCGGCGGCTGCGCCGTCCACTACATAGCCATAGCCGCGCCTGGTCGTGATGGCCGCCGCGCCGAGTTTGCGCCGCAGCCTGCCGACCAGCACTTCCAGCGCGTTTGAGTCCGGCTCCGCTTCAGACGCGTAGACGTGCTCGCCGAGCTCGCCTTGGCTCACGACCCGCCCTTTGTTGTGGACAAGGTAGCGCAGCGCGCGAAATTCGAGCGGCGTCAGATCAATCGTGCGGCCTCCGGCGGTCACGCTGAGTCGGCGGGTGTCGATGCGGATGTCAGCCGCCTCCAGCACCGGCGTCGCCTCGCCGCCGCTGCGCCGGGTAATCGCGCCGAGGCGCGCCAGCAGTTCCTCAAAGTGAAACGGCTTGGGCAGATAGTCATCCGCGCCCGCGTCAATGCCCTCAACCCGCTCGCTCCACGAGCCGCGCGCTGTGAGGATGAGAATGGGCGTCGCTATTTTGGCGGCGCGCAGTTTTTTGACAACGGAAATGCCGTCGAGCTTGGGCAGGCCGAGATCAAGCACGATGGCGTCGAAGTCTTCGGTCTCGCCTCTGAACCAGGCGTCCTCGCCATCGCGCGACAGCTCGGCGACATAGCCCGCGCGGGTCAGGCCCGCGACAAGGTCGTCAGCAATCCGGGCTTCGTCTTCCACCACCAAAACGCGCATCAGCGTGCCCTCATGGAGAGTGTGGAGCCGGACTTTGCGTCAATGGAAACGTCAAAATAGCGGCCCGCGTCGGTCAGCACCGCAAATGTGTACATATACCCTGCGCTGCCCTGACTGAAAGAAATGTTGAGAATCTTGCCCGGTGCGGCGCGGCGCAGGACCGGAATAATATCACCAAGGCTTTGGGCCTCGCCATGGGCGACCGCATCGCGCAGTTGCGCCTGATCGGCTGAATTAAGATAGCCAGAGCCCTTGCCGCTGCCCGACGAGCCGCTGCCCGACGAGCCGCTGCCGGAGGAGCCGCTGCCCGATGAGCCGCTGCCGGAGGAGCCGGATCCTCCGCCGCCGGAGGATCCAGAGCCGGAGCCGCCGCCTTCAGCATAGGCGCAGCCAATTGGGGCCGCCGCCAAAGCCAAGGCGGCAATCGCCGCCAGCAAGGCGGTTCTCAATTGGGTGAGGTGTGAGGCGCAGGTTTTCATGACTGGACACCATAGCACACCAGGCCTGACAGCAGGCTGACGGCAGACTGACTGCCGCCTGACCACCGGCGTCAGGCGCGCGCGGGGCGTCATCCATTAGGTCTCCGGGCATCGGCGCTGCGCCGGTCAACCCAAAGGAGACTATCATGTCTATCAGCAAACTTCTCGTTTCCGCCGCTTTCGTTTCGGCAATCGGTTTTGCAATGCCTGCCAGCGCCGCCGTTGGCAATGCCAACGCAGAACAGATAACCGCCGCCACCTCGGCAAAGCAGTTCATTCTGGCCCGGCGCGGCGCGGATGACGGCGCGAACCATGACAAGAACGACGACCGCGGCCGTGGCCGCGATGACGGCGCAAACCATGCCCGCAATGGGGCCGATGACGGTGCCGCGCACAACGCCAATGACACGCGCAAGGGTGGCGAAGGCGCAAACCATGCCCGCAACGGTGCCGATGACGGTGCCGGCCACGACGCGGGTGATGACCGCGGCCGGGGCCGCGGACGCGGACGCGGCTGAGCCGCCAGCCGCTGATGGCGGCAGATCCAGCCACGTTTTTTCCGCTGAATCGCGCGCGAAGTCGTCAGAAATTGCAAAGGCCGCTGTTTTGCGGCCTTTGCGCCTCTACACAAGGTATCGCCTGCGGCGTGCCCGCCGCCCTTGCCCCGAATCGCCTGAACCGCTACCCCGCAGTTCATGGCCCGTTCCCCAGTCCCCCCGCCCCCGCCGCCGCTGGAAACCTCGCAGACTGTGCCGCTGCGCGAGGCGCTGGAGGAGCGCTACCTTGCCTACGCTCTCTCCACCATCATGCACCGCGCCCTGCCCGATGCGCGCGACGGGCTGAAACCGGTGCACCGGCGCATTCTTTACGGCATGAACGTTCTCAAGCTTGACCCCGGCACCGCGTTCAAAAAATGCGCCAAGATTGTCGGCGACGTGATGGGTTCGTTCCATCCGCATGGCGACCAGGCGATTTATGACGCGCTGGTGCGGCTCGCGCAGGATTTTTCCTCGCGCTATCCGCTGGTCGACGGCCAGGGCAATTTTGGCAATATCGACGGCGATAACCCCGCCGCCTACCGCTACACCGAGGCGCGCCTCACAGAAGTGGCGCGTCTGCTGCTGGAAGGCATTGACGAAGACGCCATCGACTTCCGCGACAATTATTCTGGCGACACGCAAGAGCCGGTGGTGCTGCCAGCCGCCTTCCCCAACCTGCTGGCCAATGGCTCGCAGGGCATTGCAGTTGGCATGGCAACCGCCATTCCGCCGCACAACGCCGCCGAGCTGTGCGACGCGGCGCTGTATCTCATCGCCCACCCCAAAGCCACGTCCGCCGATCTGATGCAATTTGTCCCTGGCCCGGATTTTCCGACCGGCGGCATCATTGTCGATACCAAGGCGCAGATCGCCGAGACCTACCGCACCGGGCGCGGCGGATTCCGCGTGCGGGCGCGCTGGTCGGTGGAGGACACCGGGCGCGGCACCTGGGTGGTTGTCGTCACCGAAATTCCCTATCTCGTGCGCAAGTCGCAGATGCTGGAAAAGCTCGCCGATATCGTCAACGAGAAGAAGCTGCCGCTGGTCGCCGACATCCGCGACGAGTCGGCCGAAGACATCCGCCTCGTCATCGAACCGCGCGCGCGAACCGTTGATCCGGCGATGATGATGGAAACGCTGTTCAAGCTGTCCGAGCTTGAATGCCGGCTGTCGATGAACATGAATGTGCTGGTGGATGGCGTGGTGCCGCGCGTCATCGGCCTCGCCGAGGCGCTGCGCCAGTGGCTCGACCACCGCCGCGCCGTTTTGCAGCGGCGCTCCCGGCACCGGCTTGCCGCAATCGAGCGGCGGCTGGAGCTGCTGGCCGGCATGCTCATCATCTTCCTCAATCTCGACGAGGTGATCCGCATCATCCGCGAGGAGGATGAGCCGAAAGAGGCGCTGATGGCGCGCTTCAAGCTGACGGAAATGCAGGCGAATTACGTGCTCGACACGCGGCTGCGCGCCCTGCGGCGGCTGGAGGAAATGCAGCTGCGCAAGGAGTTTGACGCGCTGACCGCCGAGAAGGGGCAGATCGAGAAAATTTTGGGCAGTGAGGCGACGCAGTGGAAACTGGTCGCCGCCGACATCCGCGATGTGCGCAAAAAATACGGGCCGGACACCAAAATCGGCAAGCGCCGCACCAGTTTTGAGGATGCGCCCGACACCGCCAGCGCGGACATCAGCGAGGCGCTGATCGAGCGCGAGCCGGTGACGGTTGTGATCTCGCAGAAGGGCTGGATCCGCGCGCTCAAGGGCCATTCGGCGGAAGCCCCTTCGCTGATCTACAAGGGCGACGACGGGCTGAAACAATATTTCCATGCCGAAACAACATCGAAGCTGCTGGTGGTCTCGACCGACGGCCGCGTCTTTACGCTGGAGGCGGCAAAACTGCCCGGCGGGCGCGGCCTTGGCGAACCTATCCGCCTGATGGCGGAAATCGAGGAGGGCGAGGACGTTTTGACTGTGCTGCCATACGCGCCCGGTGCCAAAATGCTGGTGGTGTCCAGCGACGGGCGCGGCTTTGTCTCAGCCCAGGACGAGATGGTGGGCACGACACGCAAGGGCAAGGTGCTGCTCAACACGGATGTGGACACGGAGGCCGCGCTGATCATCCCCGCCAGCGGCGACTACGTCGCCTGCATCGGCCAAAACCGCAAGCTGCTGGTGTTTCCGCTTGTTCAGGTACCGGAAATGGCGCGCGGCAAGGGTGTGCGCCTGCAAAAATATAAAGACGGCGGCATTGCCGACGCCCGCTGTTTTGCGCTGAAGGATGGCCTGACGTGGAAGGATTCGGCGGGGCGCGTTTTTGTGGTGGCAGGGGCAGAGCTGAAGGAGTGGATCGGCAACCGCGCCGAGGCGGGACGGCTTCCGCCAAAGGGATTTCCGAAGAATAACAAGTTTGGCTAGGCGACAGGGGCTGACAGAAGGCGTTCTCAGCCTGGTGGCCTGAACCTGCCACCCATAAACTACGGCATGACCGCGACGGGCGTGCCGACCCCGACGCGCTGGTACAGGTCTGCGATGTCCTCGTTATACATGCGGATGCAGCCGTAGGACGCTGCTGTGCCGATGGAGGCGCGCATGGCGCGGGTTGTGCCGTGGATGGCATATTCGCCGCCGCTGAGGGTCAGCGCGTGGCTGCCCATCGGGTTGTTGGCCGCGCCGCCCGCAATGACATCGGGCAACCAGGGCTTGTCGCGTTTGACCTCGGCGGGGGGCGACCAGGCCGGGTTGAGATATTTGCCCTGGACGCGCGCGAAGCCGCGCCATGCTTTGCCTGATTTGCCAACCGCCACCGGATAGCGGATTGCCGCGCCGTCCGGCAGGGTGAGATAGAGGCTGCGCTCGGCTTGCCGCACGACAATGGTGCCGACGGCAAAACCGCCGAGGGGCACAAGACTGGGTGACGCTGAGGCCGGAGCGCCAAAGCCGCCTGCCACCGCGCAAAATCCTGCAAACGCATAACGCAACACATACCGCAGCATGACGCCAGCCTCTTGTCCGCTGCCCGCGCGCCAGTGACGCCACAGGCTAAAGTGTTAACGTCACGTTACCACAGGCGGGTCGGTCCGGCAGGAACAGCTTTCGGCAAGGTTAACGCGCCGGCCGCAGCCAGCCACTGTAATGCGCCAGCGCGACCCCGAACGGCAGCGTGAGACGCACATCGAAGTGGAACAGGCCAGCTGCGTCCTGCGTCTCAAAAGCCTGCGAGCGCGGCGCAAGACAGGCCGGCATCGGCATGCCCAGAAAACGCCAGCCTGCCACGGGCATAGCAATGCCGTGCGCAGCGGTGCTGACCGCAAGCGAAAAGCTCATCGGGCCAAACTGCTCGCGCAACTGCCCGTCCGCCAGCGTGAGGCGCGAGGCAAAGCATTGTCCGCCAAAATCCCGCGTCCAGGTTTCGCCAGCGGCATCGCGCTCGATGGTGACCGTCACAGGCACATCGGCATTCGTGGACGGAAAGCCGACCGCGCGGCCAATCAGCCAGGCCAGCGGACTGGCGCCGCGCGACACGCTTGCCCTGCCCTCCCACACTGGCGCGGCATCAGCGGCGTGCAGGCGCTGCACCGCGTCCGGCAGCCTGGCATAGTCCGCCCCAAGCACTGTCTCAAACAGGCTCCTGTCCATCAGGGCGAGCGATTCGAGCCGGGTTTCCATGGCATGCGGCGCAGCCTCGGCCTCAATGGCTTTGATCTCCAGTTCTAGATGCGCGGCGCGGGCGCCGGGTTCTGGCCGCATGCCGCGCGCAAACTGCCGTGCGAGTGCCAGTGCGGGCAGTGTCGGCACCAGCGGCCCCTGCCCGTGATGTGCCAGCAGCGTCCAGCGCAAGGCGCGCCAGCGGCCAAGCCCGTCCAGCCCGCTGGCAGTGACGGTCATGCCGCCGGTGGTGCGGCCAAATTTTGCGGTAATGCGGCGCGCACGTTCCAGCAACCGCGCCAGGCGTTCGGGGCGGCGCACAAGGTGCAGGCGGGCCAGCCACGCAAGCGCCAGCAGGCCAAAATGCTCCAGCCGGTTTTCCAGCCCGGCGGCAAAACTGACACGGTTGCGGACACAAAATGCCTGCGCAAACAGCTCAGGATCGGCGACCTCAACCGGCGAGACCCAGCGTGGGCCAACGCCGGGCAGGTCGACCCGGCGCGCACTGCACCAGCCATGCACTGTTGTGGCGCGGCCATGCGCAAAGGCTGGAACCGGCATGCCCGCGCGCGCCAGGATGGCGGCGAGAACCGCAGGCCCCACCAGCGACGATCCCCCCGGCAGGGCAGCCGTGTCAATACTGTCAAGGCGCTGCCAGTCCTGTGTCAGGGCGCGGACCACCGCGCCTGACAGGGCTGGCGTGGTGCTGGCGCCCGTGATTGCGGCGAGGCCCGCAGTCCGCGCCTGCGCATCCAGCGCCGCGCCAAAGCCAAGGATGTAATCGCGCGCGTCGGCAAGATCGATCCAGTGTGCGCCAGCGGCCAGCGCTGCACGCGGCAGGCCATAGCCTGCGCCCTGAAACGGACCGGAGGCGTCAATGACCAGCCACGGGCGCCAGCGCGCGAAAAAAGCTGCCGCATCGTCGTCTCTGTCAAAGGCCGCTGCCTGCGCGTGCAGCGGGAGAGCGACTGCCTGTGCTTTTGCCAGCCTGCGCGATGTCAGCACCAGCTCCACGTCCGCAAGTGTTGCGAGGCCGCGCGCCAGCTGGCTGCCGAATATGCCGGTCGCGCCGATCAGCAGAATGCGTCTGGGTGGACTCATGGCGGGGCGGGCAATGCAAAGCGGGCGCGCGTCGCGGCGTCCGGCGCGATGCAGGTGTCACTGCGGCCAAACAGCCGGTAACGGTGTCGTGCAATGAGGCGGTAGCCAGCATCGCGCAACGGACGCGGCATGACGCGCGCAGCGCGCAGTGCGCGCCAGGGCCAGCGCAGGCGGGCAATGATCGCAAGCACCGCGTCGGACCTGACGAGCGCCCGGCCCGCGTCAATAAACAGGAAAGTCAGCGGATCTTCCGGGTTGACGCCATGCACCAGCGCCAGCGCGCGGCCCTCCGCACTGGTGATGGCGACAAAGCGGATCACCGGGGCCGCCTCATGCGCGAGAATGAAGCGCGTTGACCAGGCGCAGAGCACGCAGTGGGCGTCAAACAGCAGGATGGGCGAGGCCGCAGGCATGCGAGAGGATCGCACGAACCGCCTGCCATTTCATCAGCGCAAAAGTGCGCTGCGACGGTTTGGCGCGCAGCTGGCGGTGCGGGCCTACTCCACCCGCAGCCTTACCGGCCGCTGATGCCGCGTGTGGCGCGTCTGCGTGTGGTCATAGGCGGCGACATAGATGTTCAGCGCCGCGCCCGGCTCGAAGCTTGAGTCATACTTGCCTTCCTTCCGGGCCGTCCGCGACACGATCAGTGTCCAGTGCCCGTCCGCCCATTGCGCGTTGGCCTTGAGTGCAGCGCGTTCGCCGGTGTACTGGCCACCGTTTTTCAGCACCACACCTGGAATAACCGTGCCAACGGGAATGGCCGCATCCGCCTCGGCTGACCAGGGAATGACCTCATTGTCCATCATCCAGTAGCGCTGGCTTTCGGTCACCTGATCGTCGGGCCCGCTGAGCGGCGCGCCCATGGCGGCTTTGGTGGTGGCCAAATCTTTCGGCAGAAACTTGACCTTGACCGGCCCTTTGTAACCACCCACCGGCTCGGACGTCCAGTTGTAGGTGTAGGGTGCCGACCCTTCATAATTGGAATAGCCGCCCTGGTAGCGGTCGAGGCCCTTGGCCTCGCGCTCGGTAGGCTCGCGCGGCGGGCCGATATACTGGTGATCCATTGATCCCAGCATGCCGCCACGTGTCGATTTCCACTGCCACATTTCATTGAATGTGCCGTCAGCCGTGTAGTGCAGGCCGCGCCCGTTCATCGGTTTGGGCTTGCCGTCCACAGGCTGCGGGCCAAGATGGATTATGCCGCCATCGCCAAAAGCTTCCGATGTCGTGAACACGATGGAAAACTTGTCGTCATAATAATCCGCCACATCCATCCGATCAACGTCGGACGCCATGAGATGCCAGCCGTCCGCCTCCTTCTTCAAAGGCACGCGCGCGACGGAACGGTTCGGGTCCTCCCAACGGAAGGCAAAATAAGCCTTCTCCTCAAAGCGCAGCGCGCGCAACTCCACCAACGATTCGCCCGCACCGCCGGCCATGCCCGTGCCTTGCGCGGTATGAACAAAAACCGGTGCCGCCGAAGCCCAGGCCGGATCGTCGAGCGATTTGGCAAGGTCGGGCATGGTTGCGCTGGCGCGCATGTGCAGCGTGTCCCGAGTGTTGAGATCAATCGCGCCGACTGCCACAACCGCCGGCACCGCCGCGGCCAGCGCCAGCCAAGCGGGCCTTGAAGTCGCGGCACCCTCCACCTTCAGGGATTGCGGCACAAAAATGCGCAGCAGCTGCCACCATCCGCCATACATGAAATGTGCGATAATATGCGCGAATATATAGACAATCGCGGCCTCCGCCGCAAAACGGTGCACGGTGATGATCCAGCCGCCGCGCCCGGTGAACATCAGCACCCCGGTAACGAACATCACAAGCACCAGGGCGTAGAGCAGCCAATGCAGCGCCACATTGACCGCGCCCCATTTCATCCGAATCGAGGTTGGCAGCGCCAGCACGCGCAGCTTGCCCAGACTGTTGCGGTCAAACAGCGCGCCCGCCTTGAGATAGACCAGATAGGCGCTGGCCGAGCCAAACAGCGCGAGCCCGGCATAAAAATGCACGCTCCACATCTCGCCCTGCAACAGAATTGGCAGGAACCATTTTGGCACCACCGCACCAATGCCATCTGCCGCGATGCGCATGCCAGTGAACAGGCTGAGAACCATGGCGATGGCACTTGTCCAGTGCACCGCAATGGTGAACCAGTCGCTTTTCACAAGCCTGCTGCGTGCCGCGCGTGTGGCACGCACGGCCGGGGCGGACAGTCCACTGGCAAGGTCAGTCATTGGCTTTCTCCCCAAATAATCGCATCAAAACCGGCACCTGATCGCCCTCGACTCCGGGCAATGCGCGGCATTCCAAAACTGCTGAAAGTCAAAGTGTCGGCTGCGCCACCTGCTGCCGCGCGGCTCCAAACCGTCCAAACAGCCGGGACAGGCGGCCGCCGACAGTAGGCCTCGTCTCCACGCGCTCGAACGGATCGGTGTAGCATTGAGCACCGACGGCGCGGGCGCGAAGCAGCACAGACTCCACCAGCGACGCTGGACCGGCGACATGCACAATGTCGCTGGAGACAAGCTGCGGAATATGCTCTGCCGCGCGCCCTGCCAGCACGCTCACGCCATCACCATCGGAGGCGCAGGCGACGACCTTGCCAGTGCCATTGGCGCGCAGCCAGTCAAGCGCAGACATCATGTAAAGTCGGTTGGTCAGACGCGCACCGGTCACGACCACCATGTCCCGGTCAGGCTGCCCCATGCGTGCGGCCACTGCCATGGACCAGACCGGTGCCCAGCCGGTGCCGCTGGAAATGAACACGAGGCGATTGCGGGCGCGGCGCAGATAGGCATGGCCAAACGGGCCGCGAACCAGCACGCGGGTTCCCTCCGCAATCTTGCCGCCAAGCTGGCTGGAGACTTTGCCATTGGGTATGCTGCGGATGTGAAACGTCAGCTGAAATTCGTCAGCATGCAGGTCGAGCCCGATCGTCGGGCTGAACGACCTCTCAGGCAGGCTGCCAAAAGTGAGATTGACATACTGGCCGGGCAGATAGGGCACGCGGCGGTCAATCCCGACAATCACCTCCCACACATCGGCGGCCATTGGCGTCACCGAGGCAACAACCCCCTTCCACTTTGCAACGGCGGGAATGTCTTCAAATTCAATGCGGGCCGAACCCCTCACCCGCGCCTGGCAGGCCAGATAGGCACCCTCGTTGCCTGTCGCCTCCCCGTCCAGATCACCGGCGATCAGGCTTACCATGCAGGTATCGCATTGCCCGGTCAGACAATCATGCGGGATGACGATCCCCGCCGCGAGCGCAGCATTGACCAGTGTGTCTCCGTCCCGCGTTTTGACTGTTCTGCCATTTATTGTCAGGAGAGAGCTGGACATCAATACCGCACGCTTGAATGACTATGCCTTAACACTTCATTAACCCTGATCAAAAAGTCAACCCCATCACCTAACGTAACCTGTTGAAATTCTAAAACAAATAAACATGCTAGCTGTGGTGTTCAGGCGGCAACACTGGATTTTTCGTACAGAAGCGCGGATCTTGCCGCCGATTGATGCTCAATCATTGCCTTTACGGCCAAAATTGGCATAGGCTTGCCAAAATAATAGCCCTGCAACTGGTCGCAACCGCACGCAGCCAAAAACTCCATCTGTTCAACGGTCTCAACGCCCTCCGCCAGCGAGGCGATCTTCAGGTCGCGTGCCAGCTGGCAGGTGGCGCGGATGATGTGGCGGTTTTCCGGCATGGCGGCAAGGTCGCGAACGAACGACCGGTCGATCTTGAGCGTATCAAAGGGAAAGCTGCTCAGCGTGCTCAGCGACGAATAGCCAATGCCGAAGTCATCCATGGAAAAAGCAATGCCAAGGCCGCGCAATTCATGCAGCATGGCCAAAGTCTGTTCATTGCGCTCCAGGAAAATTGATTCGGTGATTTCAAGATTGAGGCGGGCCGGCGCAATGCCCGAGGCAACGATTGCCCGCATGACCGAGAAGCCAAGCGCCCCGGACTTGATTTGCAGCGGAGACACATTGACCGCAACGGAAATCGAGGCAGGCCACGTTGCGGCAGTGGCACAGGCCTTGCGCAGCACCCAATCGCCAATTGGCCCGATCAGTCCCAGTTCCTCGGCAATCGGAATAAATTCCATCGGCGGGATAAGGCCGCGCTGCGGATGGGTCCACCGCAGCAGCGCCTCGAAACAGGTCACCTCGCCGGTCCTCGCATCCACTATGGGCTGGTAGGCCAGCGACAGCTCGTCCCGGTCCAGCGCCATCTTGAGGTCGAGTTCCACCGCCCGCTTGGCCGATTCCTGCGCATCCATTTCCGGGTCATAGAGGAGGTAACCGCCGCGGCTGTCTTTCTTTGCGCGGTACAGCGCAAGGTCAGCTTTCTTCAGGAGGCCGGCGGGATCGCTGTCATGCACGTGCGCGAGGGCAATGCCGAGCGTTACGCCGATATCCACAATTCTTGCGTCGACAGAATATGGCTTGCTTATCGCCGCGATGAGGCGCTCCGCCATGGCCTCGATATCTGCAAGATCGCGCGCTCCGGTCTGCACAAAAACGAACTCATCCCCGCCAAAGCGCGCAATTGTATCGCCAGGCTGCGCACAAGCACGCATCCGCTCACTCGCCATTTGCAGCACGGCATCACCCGCGCCATGGCCCAGCGTGTCATTGAGAATTTTGAACCGGTCAAGGTCAAGGAAAAGCACGGCCACCATGTAATCAGGATTTCGCGACTTCAACGCGTTGGTCAGCTGGTCGGTCAGGTGCTGGCGGTTTGACAGGCCGGTGAGGCCGTCGTGCCAGGCCAGGTGCGTGATGCGTTCCTCGTTGCGTATGCGGTCAGTAATATCGGCAAAGGTCGCAACCGAACCGCCATCCTGCATTGTGCGGTGAGAAACCGAAATCGTCCTGCCGTCATTGAGATCGACACTGAACGTCGCAGAATCGCCCTGCGCCAGCGACGCGAGATGGCGTTTGGCCAGCTTGCTGAAATTTTGCCGTGCCGCAATGTCTGGAACTAGCTGCTTCAGCTGAAATGCCGTAAGCCCCACGGCGCTTTGGTCAAACGGCAGCGCAAACATACGCCTGAACTGGTCGTTCAGCACAGCAACCCGCTGTCCGGCGTCCAGCATGCACAGACCCTGCGCCATATTCTCCAAAGCGGCGGTAAACTGCAGGTTCTGCCGTGTGAGCAATGTCTCCTGCAACACCAGCTTGTCACTTTGGGCGAGGCGCTCATCGCGCAGCCTGTCGCGTTCCTCGATCGATTTTTGCAGCACAAGAACAGAGCGGGCAATGGCTCCAATCTCGTCGCTGCGCTCCTGCCCATGCACCGCTCCGTGCCAGTCTCCGCGGGACAGGGCCAGCACTGTCGCGGTGATTGCCGAGAGTGGCCCGACTATGGCGCGCGTGACGGCAGAGGCCATGAGGCCAAAAATCGCGAATATCAGAATCGCGAGGCCAATCAGCCATTTGACGAGTGAACGGCCTTGTGTTTCACCGCTGCGAACCATTTCCTGCGCCAGCGTGGAAAGTTCTGTTGCCGGCAAGAACGTGCACAGCCGGGTATCAAGCTCAAAATTAATGCAGCGCGCCACCAGCTCATGGCGCTCGTCCATCAGCAATTGATCGTCCCGTGGCGACAGCACCATGCTGGAACGCTGGAGCATTCCGGCCTGTGAAACCACCTGAGGTCCACGCAGCAAGGCAAGACCGATACCTGAGAGGCTGGAAAACTCCACTAGCTGCGGCTCCTTCTGCCGTATGATCCGGTGGCCAATCAATGCGCCGGTCAGGTCTCCGAAATCATCGAACACCGGATAGGTAATGACCTGGGCGACAGGCCCCTGCCCCGACGCGCCAACCGCGGCCCGCGCGCCAGCATCCAGCAGGGGCACAATCTGCACAGCGCCGGCTGTTGTCTCCCGCTGGCTTGAGGCGAGCACAGCGGCGACCTGGATAAACAGCGGATTGGCGGCCAGTGCCAGGTTGGCAAGGCGGATGTCGGTTTCCATGGAATCTGCGCCGATAACCTGGCCCTTGGCGTTGACTACCAGAATGCCGTCGAGATCGGTAAACCGCCGCAGCGGCGCCAGCATTTCTGCGATGGCGACAACATTGCCCGAGGCTAGAGCCTTCTGGATTTCGCTGCGCCGCGAAACGTCGGCAAGCGCCGAGAGCTTCGTGCTGAACTGGCGGTCAAGCCGCGAGCGCGCCAGCCGCGCGTCACCATCGAGCCGCTCCGCCAGCTTGTGCGCCGACAGCCGCGCCAGCTCCTCGCCCTGAATGGCGAGGCCCTGGTTGAACATGACAATGGTCGCGGTCGCCAGAAAGGCCAGGCTGACAAAGGCAACAACCAGAATCGCGGCAGTAAAACGCAGCGCGAGTGACCCAAAACGCGCCTTGTGGCTCATCTCATTTGTTCCACGGCAGCGCGCCGAGGCTGGTGATGATCGCCCTTGCAGCGTCGGACCTGGAAAAATCGATGAAACTCTCCGCATCGGCAGGCAGGCTGCCAATTTTGAAGATGAAACTCACATTTACATTGCTGGGATAGCTGGACGCTGTCGGGTCAAGGCCTTCGAGTTTCAAAACCGTCAGTCCCCGGCTCAAGGCGGTGCTGTTTGGCCCAAAGCCGATCGCGCCTTCGGTTTCCTTGACGGTGTCTACCGCTTCCTGCGACGTCACGGCTGTCTTTGAATTCGGGGTAAGCGCCAGAGTCTGCCAGCCGGGCATAGTGGCCCGAAACACCTTGAGCGTACTGTCCTCGTTTTCGCGCCGCACCACCCGGATGCGCAGATCCGCACCGCCTACTTCGCGCCAATTGGTGACAGCGCCCGAATAGATTGCCGCGAGCTGCGCGAAACTCACGCCTGCGACATTGGCGGAGGGATGCGTGAAGACCACGGCGGGGATGCGCATGACCGGCACAGCGGACAGGCCGCCGCCGGTCTCAGAATCGGTTAGCGCCCGTGCAATGCGGCCAAGAACCGCGCGCCCGTCAGCAACTGCCGCAATGCCACCGCCCGATCCGGTGCTGGGCGGAATTTCGATGCTGGCCATTGGCTGAACTTGCTTGTAGGCCAAGGCTACAGCTTGCAGCACCTCAAAGCCATCACCGGTGCCCGGCACACTCAGCGTGCCGGCAAGCGCCAATGACACACCGGAAAGCGGCCACAGGAGTGCTGCTGTAGCCAAATTGCGTAAAATCATCACTGTTTGCCTGACCGAACATGGTAAATTCCTGTCCCGTCAGTTTTTCATCAAAACCTTTACGGAGACTTACTCCATCAAATTTTAGTCAATTGACGCAAAGTAATTAAGTGTTATATCTTATATTTACATATTTTTTATACCATGGTCGATTTATATACTACGATACACTTTTTGGGCTGGCAAAACCGCTTGTGAAATCAATATAGCAGCAACTATTACAATCCCGGCAATCTATCGTAAAATCAGTCTTTTAGCCCTGCCCTCATGCGGCGAGGGCACGGTGCCGCAGCTGTGTGCTAGGCGCCTGAAAAGCCGACCTCAGTTTGCGGAAGCATGCGGTTTGCGGCGATGACCGCCTGCGTCCGGCTGTCGACATCGAGCTTTTGCAGGATCGCCGACACATGCGCCTTGACGGTTGCTTCTGACACGTCGAGCGCGTAGGCGATCTGCTTGTTAAGCCGGCCATCTGAAAGCATGGACAAAACGCGCAGCTGCTGCGGCGTCAACCGTGCCATTTTTTTGGCCATCCGGGCAATCTCGCTGTCACCCGCGCTCTCAACGCCTGTGCCGGGTGGCACCCACGTGCCGCCATCGAGCACACTGTGCAGGGCAAGGCGCATCGTGTCGATGCTGCTGGTTTTGGGAATATAGCCTGAGGCGCCAAACTGCATCGCCAGGCTGACGGTCGCCGTCTCAGTACTCCCGGAAACCATGATCACCGGCAGCGCCGGATGCTGCGCCCGCAGCTGCAGCAAGCCCGAAAAACCGCGCGCGCCTGGCAAGTTCAGGTCAAGCAGGATGAGATCAAGACCAGCATTCGCGGCAATTTCGGCCAGCGCGGCATCAAGGTCGGCCGCTTCAAAAATTTGCGGGTCGTCAAAAGCGCCAGAAACGGCAAGCCGCAGCGCGCCGCGAAACAGCGGATGATCATCCACGATCAGTATTTTTACCGCCATTGGTTTCCTGCCAGGTGCATTTCAGCCGAAGCCTACTTCAATATAATCCGGTCCTCAACCTTGACTGCTACTGTCCCGAGTTTGCGGGCATAGGCCATAACATCATTGGCCACCAGCTTGCCGCCGGTGTCGTCGGACAGCTTTTGAGCGCCCGCCATGGTCACGTAGCCATCGCCGCCCCGCACAATGAAATCATTGGTGGCGATCCGGTAGAGCCGCGCATCCTCAAGGGGCGCGCCGTTGACCTGAACCGAAACCACGCGCGCCCCAGGTGGCAAGGCAGGGTCAGCCACGATCCTCAGGCCTGACACTTGCGGAAAGCGCCCGGCTCTGGTCTCCAGCTGTGACAGGCCATTTTCCAGCGCCGCCCGCAACGCGGCGCCGGTGACCTGCGTGACAATGCTGCGGTTGGCAAACGGCATTTCTGCCAGCACATCGCGCCGGGTGAGCCGGTGCCCCGCCGGATATTCGCGCCCCGCGCGCAGGCCACCGCCGTTGATCAAGGCCGCCTCCGCGCCGGTCTGGGTTTTAAGCGCGTCGGCAACAAAATTGCCCATCGCTGCCTCACCGCCGCGCATGACCGCCGAACGGCTGTCGAGCGGCTCTGCCAGCGTCGCGATCTCCACATCAAGCTCTTTGGAAAGCTCCGCCTCGTAGTGCTTGACCAGCGTGACAGTGTCCGGGTCAGGTGTCAGGGTTGCCGTGTCAATGATGCGGAACTGCGGCTGCCACGATACAGTGCGGCCAGCGCCCCCGGTACTGACGTCAACAGCAACATCGACAGCGACCAGATACTGCGCGTCCACCGCCGACTCGGCGAGCAGGCCCTTGCCGTCATAGTCGATCTGCAATTCGTGATTATGGCCGGACAGGATGATGTCGGCGGCGCGCGCGCCAAGCAGGCGCTGGTCCTGGGCCTTGTCGGCGTGCACCACGGCGATGGTGATGTCGGCGCCCGCCTCCTTCATCGCCTTGCCCGCTGCCCGCACGGTATCGATAGTCGGCGCGAATTTCAGTCCAGTGACGGCAGTCAGTTCAGCGGACGTGTCGAGTGTCGCGCCGCTAAGGCCGACCTTGACGCCGCCGAATTCGACAATTTTCGAGTCCAGAAATCCGGCAACCGGCGAGCCGTCCGCGTTGCGCAGATTCGCCGCAAACAGCGGAAATTTCGCCTCGCCCATGCGCCTGACAAAAACCTCTTTGCCAAAATCATACTCGTGATTTCCCGGCACAAAAATATCCGGCGGGATGGTGTTGAAAAACGCGATCATGCTCTCGCCCTGGTCAAAACCCGACATCAGGCTGGGGCTGATGGTGTCGCCGCCATGCGCGAATATCAGGTTGCCGCC
>JANLPP010000236.1:0-10133 GCA_031367295.1 Hyphomicrobiales bacterium
GCACACGCGTGGTCTTGCCCGCGCCCGGCGGCGCGACCAGCACGGCGTTGGGCGCGGCGCGCAGGGCGGCGGCGAGCGCGTCCAGAACATCGTCAATCGGCAGAGGCGTGGGAAAGGCGCGCATGCGCCCGCGTTGCCATGGGGCGGGCGCGGGCGCAAGGCAGCGCTTATGCCGGCGGCCCCGGCCCGTGACCGCCATGCCAACTCTTCGTCTTTGCGAGCGCCTGGATTGCTTGACTTCGCTCGCAAGGACGCCCGGCAGCACTACGCGCCGGTCCGCCTTGCCGCCGTCTTACTTTGCCATCCGCTCCAGCAGTTTGGCCACCCAGGTCGGGATGCCCGCAGGGCGGAAGGTCCAGTCGAAACGGTGATCCGCGACACGCTGCTTTTTGTTGTCGCTGCCAAACTCATCAAGGTGATGCTTTTTAGTCTCCGCCTCGCCGGGCCTGCCGCTGCGGATCATCATGGCGATCAGCCTGGCCTTTTCCTTTTCAAAATCGGCGGCGTTCATGGCAAGGCGCTTGGCGCTCTGCTGCGGCCGGTAGAAGCGCAGGTGGCCGCTCGATTGCACCCGGAAAATGACCGCCATCTCCGTGCCGTCAACTTTCGGCGCTTTCTTGTGATTGATCTGCCCGATTGCCGCCGCCGCCTGGGCCAGGGTTATGCCGTTGGTGCGGCGCAGCTCCAGCCAGTTGATGTCTCTCAGCATCTCGTCGAAATTCCGGGTGTTGACGTTGGGCGGCCAGTTGCCTGACGCTTTTGCCGCTGCCAGCTGGCTGGCGGTCAGGGCAATGGCGAAGGACTCAAAGAATATCAGGTTGGCGCGGATGCTCATCATCGCGGTTCCCGCCTCGTGGATATGCGACTCAAGCTGCGCGAACGCGCCCGTCCGCGGCTGGATCATTTTGGGTACGACCACAGCCATGCCGGTGTGGTTGGGTCCGCGGATTTTGCTGGCGGTGAACCAGCGGCTGCTGTCGCCATCGGGCAGGAAACAGAAGAAATCATTCTTGAAGCTGTGAAACTGCGTGACATCGCCGGGCAGGGCGCTGAGCGGCTCGACGCGGCGGCCCCAAGTGTAGGGATTGCCGCTCTGCGAGATGTGCAGGGGACGGTCAGAGTCAAGCGCGCGCGCCTCCAGCAGCGCGGCATAGACCCAGTGCGTGCATTCGTTGCCAATGCCCGCCTTGTTGTTGAGAAACTGGTCGATGCCGAACTCGGTCATCATTTCCTGATGGGCGTCGTCTACGTCAGCCATGGTCTTGCCTTTCAGCGCAGGCCGCAGCGTATGCAGTGCGGCGCTGCCGGTGAAAATGCAGACTAGAGAAATTTAGCCGCCTGTAGGTGCGCCGGCGCACATGGTGCGGGAAAAACCCCTTGTTTTCCGGGCGTTTGCGCGTGTTTCAAAAAACACAACGGCGCAACGCCGGCGCCAGAAACGCCGTGGTCACTCGACGGTCACGTCAAAGCTCAGGCGTGAATGTCCCTGCCTGCCATTATAGTCGAAGGTCACGTCAATCTCGAAAGCATCCGTGCCGGTGTAGCCCTCATTCGGCTTGTAGGCGAAATCATATTTCGACGCCTTGCCTGCCGCGCCGTGCTGCGGCCTGCGCGTCACCGCTATCTCCTGCATCGCGACAAAATCCAGCGTCTTGAGATCTTTGCGGCAGGCGGAATTGCGCGTCACCCGCATGGTTGTCCGCAGTTCCGCATAGCTTGGCCCCCAGCGCAGCCAGCCGATCTGGCAGTCAGCCCTGGCGCTGGCAGCGTCAAGCCCGGCCAGCGGCAGGGCAAGCAGGGCGGCGCGTGCGGCGCGTTTGATGATGCTGTGCATTGTCCTGCCTCGGTGTTGCGGCGCAGCCGTGGCGCGCCATCATGAACAATACTGGCGGCCATCAACCGTGAAGCATCCGCCGCTCGGGCCTGACGGGCGCTCGCGCACAATGACGGGCCGGTGCTGGCGCACGGGCGGCGGGTCAACCGTGACGCGGCGCTGCACGTGCGGGCGCGGGCGCACCGGCGCGGGCGCGGGCTCCTCAACTACGGGCGGGCGGGCGGCATGGCGCGGCGGGCGCGGACGCTGGCGCACAGGTTCCTGGGCCTGCGGCAGCTCCACACAAAATCCCCGCGAGGTTCTGACCTCGCCCTTGTCGCAGGCATTGCGCACGCAGTTTCCGCCCTGCGCCGAAAAGCCGGTGCGGCACTCCGGCGCGCAGGACTTGACGTCCTTGCCGGTGAGCCGGGTCAGCAGCTCTTCCGAGGGTTCGCCCAGCAGGTTCCTGCCCGGATTGGCGCGGTTCAGCCGCACAACTGCCGCGCTGGCGGCAGCGCCGTTCCAGTCCTCATCGGTGTCGCCGCTATAGCAGCCCAGCGTCTTGAGCTGCGATTCCATCTGGCGGGTCAGCGCGGCTTTGCTGGCCGCAGGCGTCTGGACCGGCGCGATGGTGGCGACCACCACCGGCGCGGCGGCCGGCGTTACCGGCTGCACAGCCGCTGCGGGAAGGTCCCGCACCGGGGCCTTCACCGGGGCGGCGGGGACGGGGATGGCGGGCAGGGCAGCGGCAGGGATCGCGGCCGCGGCAACGGGCGGCGGTTCTGCAACTGCCGCCGGCACCAACACCGCCACCTGCACTGGCGCGGCGGCCACAGCCGGGGCTGCAACCACAGCTGGCACAGCGGCAGCCGGGGCGGGTTCCTGGGCCGGCACATCCGGGGTGAAGGATGACAGCGGCACCACCGCAGCCTCGGCAGGCTTTGCGGGTGGCGGGGGCGCTGCCGCCGGCGCTGCGGGCGCGGGCACCGGCACTGTGGCAGGCAGCAATGCGGCAATGCGGATGCGCGCCAGGCTGGAGTAAACCCCTTGCGGGAATTTTACCAGATAGGCCTCGTAATCAAGGGAAACCGCGCTGTTGCGAACCGTGTCCCAGAACAGGAACTCGGTGTCGAAAGCCGGGGCGGGCACCGCTGCGGGGACGGGCAGGGCAATCTTGACCGGCGCGACAAAAAAGAAATCGCCCTCCAGCGCCGATTGCTCCCATGGCACCTGGTCCTTGGTGGACTGGCGCACGTCGGCGCGCACGCGCGACATCAGCTGGCGGACCTCAAGGCCGGGCGTCTCGATATAGCGCAGCAACGCCTCGGTGAAGGGGCTGTTGGCTCCATTGCCGTCCAGCGCCACCTGGCCCGGCGCAGTGGCAAAGGCCACCAGCACGCCGGAGGCGGGATCAATGCGCGCGAGGCCCCGCGCCGCGCCGCCCCGCGTATCGCCCGCCAGTTTTTCGGCAAACGGATTATTGCGGCAGGCATCGAGAAACATGATCGCGGTATGGGCAAGCTGGGCGCGGTCCAGCACCGCCTCGATGTCCAGCGCCTCAAGCCGCAGGTCGAGCGTGGATTCCAGTTTGGCGTCCACCGGCAGCAGCCAGTTGTGCCCGGAAACCTCCAGCGCATGGCCGGCGTAGAAAAACACGCTTGCCTCGGCGTCCCTCGCATTCGCGCCGAAATCGCGGATCGCCCTGACGAAATCCGAGCGTCCCGGATCGGCGACGCGTGTGACCTCAAACCCCAGCCGTTCCAGCGTCGCCGCCATGCGGATGGAATCATTGATCGTGTTGCGCAGCGGCGACACTGCCTGATAATTGGCCACGCCCACCACCAGCGCCACCCGGCGGCTGGCGGCCTGTGCCGCAAAGCCCCACAGCAGCGACAGCCCGGCAATGAGGGCGGCGGCGATGGCCGGCAGGCGGCGGGCGGCGGAACGCAAACGGTTAAACTGTGTCATCGGATTGCCTTCGCCCGGCCTTCACCAGCAGCGAACTCCCTCCTCGTGTTAAACGCTCTGTCACACCTGGCACGTCGCCAGCCGCCGGAACGTGCCGTGGCGCACATGCCAGTGCGGCTGCTGCGGCAAGACTAGTCCTGCGGGCGGTCATTGTCACCTCACCCAATCATCACGCCAAGCCGGGCGAGGTGCGCCAGCACCCCGGGCGTGCGGTCCATGGCGTCGGCATAGGTCACATTCATGCGCGCTGCCATGGCCTCGGCGATTTCGCTTAAGGTGCGCGTGCCGTCCAGCAGCAGCAGAAAAGCCTGCACGCCCTCGTCGCCGAGCCGCGCCGCGCCGCCCTTGATGGAGGCGACCTTGAACTCGCCGATGGACGCTTGCGCCCGGGCCAGCGGGCTGGCCAGCGGGCGCTCGCCGGGCGTCAGCGTGCAGGCCAGCGGGCGCGTGCGCAGCGTCAGGGCACCGGAAAACAGCACTTCCAGAAATGGCTGCGGCAGCTCGTGCCCGGCCGCATAGACAGAAAGGTCGAGCGCACGCGGATAGGCCTCGGCCAAAGTTTGCAAAAACGCGGCAACTTCGGGATTTGTCGTCACAAGTTCTTCTTCCTTTGGCGTGCGGAAGGTAAAACTCCCCGGCTTTTCGGGATTGGGCGCGTCGCGGGTCAACTCGGCATCGGCGAATATTCCTGCCAGCCGCTGCGGCTCAAACCGGCGCTCGCCCACCTTTCCCTGACGCACAAAAATGCTGCGGCGGAAGCGGCGCATGCCGGTAAAATCCAGCAGCTGCTCAAAATTTACCCAGTCGCCACCGCTCCAGCCCAGCGCGCTCGCAACGCGCGGGCCGGGAAACAGCGCCTCGTTCATCAGCGCGACATGGGTGTCGCACAGATAGTCGAGGCCGTTGGCGCGCGCTGCCGCAACCACGTCTGTCAGCATCTGCGGCTCAAAGCATTCGCCCAGTTCGTCGTGGTACAGCACCTCCGGATCGCGTTTCAGCGCCGCCGCCGCCTCCATTTTCAGGGCCGTGCAGAAGGGATCACTCACCTCCCACCCGCCAATCTGGTATTCCAGAAATTCCCGGCCCCGCCGCAGCTTTTCCAGCGGATCGGCAATGTCCCGTGTGGCCCAAAGCAGCATGTCGCGCATTGCCTCGCGGATGCGGCAGCCTGGCAGCACATTGTAACTGACGGTGAAGACGCCGTTTGGCGACAGCAGCTCATTGCACAGCGCCATCATGCGGGCCCGCACAATACCGGGAACCCAGGCATAGACACCATGGGCGATGATATAGTCGAACGGTCCGGACGGCACGCCGGCTGCAAGAATGTCGCAGGCCTCAAAGCGCACGTTGGCGAAGCCCGCTGCCGTGGCGATGGAGCGGGCGATGCCGATGGCGCTCGGCGCAAGGTCGATGCCGGTGAACCGGCTTTCGGGCGCGGCGAGCGCCATGGCCATCAGGTTGGCCCCCGAGCCGCAGCCGATTTCCAGCACGCTGTAATGGCTGCGCGGCGTGCCAATATGGCCGCAGACCGAGGCGATGGCGGCAATTGTCGCGGGATGCATGTCAATGTGCGGCACGCTGGGATAGGCGACCCGGTCATAGGTGGTGAGGGCTGCATCAGTCACGAGGGCGGTCTCCAGAGGCGGGCAGTGCGGGTAAATTCTGCGCGAGCGGTGCGGCCCGCCTGACGAATCTTGCGGATTTTCCCTGCGGGGCAGGCTAACAATGCAAGGCTACCATAAGCCGGTGTGCGCAACGTGCGTTTGCGCACCTTGCGCCGGGCAATGCATGGTAGGCTGGCGCTTGGGTCAAGGGTTTCTGGAGCAGTTTATCCGGCAACCGCTGGAGAGTCACATGAGACTGCCTTGTCTGCTGGCACCGGTCCTGCCGCTTCTCGGACTTCTGCCGCTTGCTCCGGCGCAGGCGCAAGACAGCCACGTGCTGAGACAGTTTGGCGCGGGTTCCGGCGCCAATGCCATCGGCGTTGTCGAGGCGCGTCCGGACGTCGAGATTGAGGGGCCGCAGGCCATCGCCTCGGGCGACAATGGCGAAATCTACCTGCTTGACCAGGTCAACAGCCGGGTCTTGAGTTTTGACGCCAGATCGCCGGATGGCCCCACCCGCTCGCTCAGCCTGCCGCAGGACGTTGACCCCTCGGACATGGTGGTGGCTGGCGGCAATATTTATGTGTGGGATGGCAAGCCGATCAAGCTGAATGTGTCGGGCGAGGGCGCAACCCGCAGCCTGTCGCAGTCGCGCGGCATCAGCAGCGAGACGGACGAAGCCGCCAGCGCCATGTTTGGCCAGATGGGCGGCCCGGTCGACGACGGGGATGCGGGTGCCGCGCCCGCCGCCACGCGCACCATCGATTCGCGCAAGGACGGCGCAACCGCGCCGCGCCTCCCCAGCCAGGCCCAGAAGGTCCAGCAGGCCCGTGCCGAAGGCCACCAGACTCTGGTGACGCGTGGCAAGGGCCAGGTTCTTGCCACTGTCGTGACCGAAAAGGGTGACCGGGCCGCCGCCATCATCCTGACGCCAAAGGGCAGCACGCCGCTGCCAAAACTGCATCTGGGCGTGCGCGACCGGCTCGGCACGGTCGAGGTGCTGGACGTGGATATTGAGGGCAAGGCCTATGTGCTGATTGAAAATATTCCCCCCGGCGGCAAGGCTGCGACGTTTGTCGTGCGTTTCAGCAAGTCCGGCCTGCTTGAAGGCGTCTATGAGATTCCGCTGACACCCGAGGTCGCCCTGTCGCGGCGTTTCGTCACGGTGACGCCCGAAGGCGAGGTGTTTTTCATGCGCACCCGCAAGGACGTTGTCGACGTGCTCGGCGTCGGCTTCCGCGCCATGAACAAAGACCAGACAGTCGATCTCAGCATCGAAGACCCGGCGGCGGCGGTGTTTGCTGGCGCGGGCGGCGATGTGGTGATCCAACCGATCGCCGCCATCCGCCTTTTGACCCGCGCGCAGATCATGCAGACGGCGGCGTCTTTCGCCGATGTGCGCTGGCGGGTGACGCCGGCCGCCTATGGCGCGGACGCCAACGTCGGCTGTACCGGCTTTGGCAACCGCGGCCGCCGCCCGATGTATCTCGTCGGCAAGGAAAACCAGGAGGTGCGCGGCATACCCTATTGCTGGGGCTGCCATGGCGCGCTGCCAACCATTGCCACGCGCATCAACCGGGGTGAGCTGGCCGGCAATGTCTGCACCCGCAATGATCCGCGCCCCGGCGTCGCCGGGGTGGACTGCTCGGCCTTTGTCAGCGCCACCTGGGGCCTTGCCGCGCATTTCACCACTGTCGCTATACCGGCGATCACCAATCCCATCCCCAACCCGTGGGACATGAAGCCGGGTGACGCGTTCAACAAGCCCGGATCGCATGTGATGCTGTTTGCCGGCTTCACGCCCGACCGCAAGGCGGCGGTGATCGAGTCGTCGACGGGCGGCTGCGGCGGCAAGGTCTGCCGCAATGTCTATCCGCTGGCGGCATTGCTGGCGCGCGGCTATGTGCCAAGGCGATACCGGGCAATTGTGGAGACGGCGGCAGTGCCTGCCGCCGTCGTGCAGCCGGCAAAACCCGCTGCGCCAGCCGTGAAGCGCAAGGCGCGCGCCGCCTGAGGCGGCGGCGGGGTTAATCAACCCCTAAGATTGGAATTGTCATGCGGTGTGTTTTGGAGTACAGAGTGAGCAGGCGCAGAGGCGCAAGGTTGAGGTATAGCGGACAAAAGGGGCCGTGACCTCCATGATCAAGCGTTGGAAATACCGTGTAATCATTGTGACAGGGGCGCTGATGTGCGCTTTCCTGCCAGTTGACGCTTTTGCCGACAAGCGCGTGGCGCTCGTCATCGGCAACTCGAAATACGAGAAGGTTGCCAAGCTCCCCAATCCCGCCAATGACGCGGCGGATGTTGCCGAGACGCTGAAAACGCTCGGCTTTCAGGTTATTGAACTGGAGGAGGCGGACCGGAACAGCTTCACGCTCGCACTGCGGGATTTCCAGCGCAAGGCGATTGATGCGGACGCTGTGGTGTTTTTCTACGCCGGGCATGGCATTCAGGTGCGTGGCATGAATTATTTTGTGCCGGTTGAAGCCGATGTGGCGGATCAGGCCGACGTCAATTACAGCCTGATTTCGATCGAACAGGTATCGAAAGCGCTTGATGTCGCGCCAAGAGGCATCCGCATCATGATTCTGGACACCTGCCGCGACAATCCGCTGGCGCGCAGCCTTGGCTATGAAAACACCACGCGCGGGATTGAGGGCAATACGCGCGGCCTTGTGCGGATTGACCAGCAAACCGGCGGCGGGACGATTGTGGTCTACGCCACCCAGTCGAACCAGGTGGCGCAGGATGGTGCCGAGCGCAACAGCCCCTTCACCAGCGCTTTGCTGAAGCGGCTGCGCGAGCCTGGCCTTGAGGTCAGCACGCTGTTCCGGCGCGTCACATCCGACGTCAGCAACAAGACCAATGGCAAGCAGGTGCCTGAGGTGTCGTCCTCGCTTGTCGGCAATGATTTCTACCTCAATCAGTCCGAGACGGACACGGTGATGTGGCCGCGCGTGCGCGATTCCATCAATCCGCAGGATTTCCGCGATTTTGTCGCCCGCTATCCCAACTCATTCCTCGTGCCTGACGCCCACCACCGCATTGAGTCGCTGGAGCTCAACGGGGCGGCGGTGCTGGCCAAACTTGCCGCTGACAAGCGCGCATCCGAAGAAGCTGCCCGCATGGCCGCAGCGGCGCAGGAAAATGCGCTGAAGCTGGCGCATGACAAAGCCGCGCGGGAAGAAGCGGACCGCGTAGCCAGGCTTGAGGCCGACAAGAAAGCCGCCGAGGAGGCGGCCCGCATGGCAGCCGCCGCGCAGGAAAATACCAAACGCATCGCGCGCGAGGAAACGGCGAGGCTTGAAGCCGAGCGCGCGGCGAGGGCGGTTGCCCAGCTGGCGGCAGAGAAGGCCACACGCGAAGAGACGCTGCGGGTTGCCAGGGCCGAGGCAGAGGCTCGCAGGGTCGAGGACGCGAGGCTCGCCGCCGAGAAGGAAACGGCGCGGCTGGCCAGGATTGAAACGGACCGCCTGCAGAAGCTGGAGGCCGACCGCCTTGCCGCTGCCGAAAAGACCGCGCGTGAGGACGCCGCGCGCATCGCCAGGGCCGAGGAAATCGAGCGGATTATCGTAGTCGAGCGGGAGCGTCTGGCAAAGATTGCCGCCGCCGCTGCCGAAAAAGCCGCGCGTGAAGATGCCGCCCGCATCGCCAAGGCGCAGGAGACTGACCGCCTTGCCGCCGCTGAGCGCGAACGTCAGACGAGGCTCGTTGCCGAGAATGCAGCGCGCGAAGCCGAAAAGCGGGCAGCTGTGGCAGATGCCGAGCGTTTGGCCAGGATTGAAACAGATCGCCTTGCCGCACTCGCACGCGACAAGGCTGACGCGCTGGCCCGCGAGACGGCCGCTCGTGTTGCTGCTGCCCGGGAGGAAACTGTCCGCCTCGCCCAGATCGACGCAGATCGCCGCAAGCTGGCGGAAGCGGAGGCCGCCGCCACTGCCGAGCGCGAAAAGGTCAGGCTGATGGCCGAAAAGGCCACGCAGGACGAGGCTGTCCGTGTCGCAGCCGCAAATGCCGAAAAGGCGCGTGTAACCGATGTACTGCGCCTTGCGGCGATTGACGCGGACAAAGCGCGCCAGCGGGCAGAGCAGGAGAGTGCGGCTCGGGCTGAATTGCAGCGCCAGGACGCTGCCCGCATCGCCCAGCTGGAGCAGGACCAGAAGGACGCCGCAGAGAAGCTCGAAATTGCAAGGCTGACTGAAATCACCCGCCTTGATGCGGAAAAGACTGCGCAGACAGTGTCCGCGCCGCTGGTAAACGGGCAGCAGTTCGCCGATCTTGAGTCCGGCACCCGGACAACCGGCAAGCAGCCCGGCAAAATCGCAACCGGTCCCGGGGCCGACAGCCTGCTGGCAGCTGGCGGCGATAGTGCTGTGTCGCAGGCTGCGGTCACCGCATTGAGCGCAATACTGCCGCTTGCCGACCGCACGCCGCTGGCGCTGGATACGCCGCCCGCGCAACTCGCGTCACTTGACGCGGGCACACTGCCGGCCGCGTCCGCCCCCGCTGAGCCACTGTTCAATACGCGCGACCTGATCAAGTCCGCACAGGCCGAGCTGGTCAGGGTCGGGTGCTATGCAGGACGACAGTCCGGCAATCTGAACACCGGGACAATGACGGCGCTGGACCTTTACGGCCGGGTCAAAGGGCGCGTCGGCTTTGCCGCCGGTGGCGAGGTCAAAATCACGGCGCGTTTTATCGAGGAAATATCGCTTCAGGCGGGCGGCATCTGCGTATTGCCCAAA
>JANLPP010000289.1:0-3764 GCA_031367295.1 Hyphomicrobiales bacterium
CGGGCGTCAGCCAGCTTGCGCCAACGGGGGCGGGCAGCGCGCCGGGCACTGGCGCGAAAGCAATAGTCGTGAAGTCGGGCAGGGCGGACATGGGTGCTTGCGATCGGTCTGTCATCATCCACCGCAGTTTAGCGGCAACACCCAGGCTATGTCACTGGTGTTTTCGGTCTGGACCGTCGGCTTCTGGCCGACCCCGGTCTCCCGCGCTCTCGGCAGGAAAATAAGCAATGGCTTCTCTGCAAGGCCGGCCGCAGGACAGCGGTCCAATAGCGCCGCACGCGGCAAGCCACCCCTCCAGCGCCGCCCTCTGGCAACCCCTGGCGCGCTTCATCTCCGGCGAGGCGCGGCTGGCCGCCTGGGCGTGGCAAAAACCGCTGACGCGCTTTGTCTACGAGGTCGCGCGCTTTGGCGTAAAGCAGGCCTGGGCCTGCCTTTTCGGCGCGATCATGCTGGCGCTGATCATTGCCACGCACCTGTGGTATCCCAAAGGCGCGGCGCTGGCGCGCTACGACTTTCTGGTTTTTGCGGCGCTGGGCGTTCAGGCGCTGATGCTCGCGGCAAAGCTGGAGACATGGGAAGAGGCCAAGGTCATCCTGCTTTTCCACGTCACCGGCACGGCCATGGAAATTTTCAAGACGTCCGTTGGCTCGTGGATTTATCCCGAAGGCGGCGTGTTCCACATCGGCGGCGTGCCGCTGTTCACCGGCTTCATGTATGCTGCGGTCGGCAGTTTTATCGCGCGCTGCTGGCGGCTGTTTGATTTCCGTTTTGTCCGGCATCCGCCGCTATGGAGCGTCATGGCGCTGGCCCTTGCCATTTATGCCAATTTTTTTCTGCACCACTATTTTGCCGACCTGCGGCTGGCGCTGTTTGCCGTCGCCGCGCTGCTGTTTGGCCGCACCTGGATTTGTTACCGGGTGTGGCATGTCCACCGCCGCATGCCGTTTCTGCTGGCCTGCGGCCTGACCGCGCTGTTCATCTGGGTTGCCGAAAACCTCGGCACGCTGACCAAAACCTGGGCCTATCCCAACCAGCTGAACGGCTGGGCGATGGTCAGCTTTGGCAAGCTGTCGTCGTGGTACCTGCTGCTGATCATCAGCTACGCCATGGTGGCGCTGGTCAACCGGCCGGAGGCTATGGCGGAGGGGGAGGCAGCGCATGCGCCGTAGCTGGGCCAGTGATCCATCAGCCAGCCACGTATTTATGAATCAGCGAATTGATAAGGGTCTGGTACGGCACGCCCTCCTGCATGGCTCGCGACTTCAGACGCGTCAGATCGCCTTGCGGCACACGCAGCGAGATTTTGGCGCGGGCATCATTGATCGTGGCCCGCGCCATGGCTTCGATTTCCCGCCGCCGCCGGGGCGTCAGCAAACTGGCAACCGGCGCATCACTGTTCTCAAAGGCCTCAATCAGATCCTTCTCTTCCGCATCGAGATAGGTATCAACTCTAGGAATTCTGGTCATTGGTTTTGCCCGATTGATAGAGTTTCTTGAGACGCCGGCTTGGATAGGCCGTCTTCAGGAACAGCCCGTCTACAGTCGTGACGCAGGGCACACCATACAGATAGCCATGCACGCGAACGACAAGAATGCGCTGGTGCGGGTATTTGTCTGCATTTGGGTGCGCTATCTCATCCAGCAATCCGCCGCTGTCGATTGCGGCGGCAATGTCCTCAAAACAGACATTGCGTGCCTTGGCCGATTTCAGTTCCCGGTTTTTCTCAACACTCCAGGTGAGTTTTCTCATTTTACAATTGTATGGACAATGTATGGCACGTCAAGTCCTTCCGGAAATAGCAGCGGGTTGCGTCGATTATTCATCAAAGCTGTCGTCCTGGTATTTGCTGCTGATCATCAGCTACGCCATGGTGGCGCTGGTCAACCGGCCGGAGGCCGCAGACGACGAGGCAGCCGGATTGGCGCGCGTTTCGCAATAGCGCAGCGCGCGGTCACGCAGGCGCGCCAGGCCAGAAATCCTCACGCATCATGTCAGCGAAGCCATAGGGACACACGGCGGGAAAAGTCTCGCCTTCCAGCCCGGTTTCTTTTTCCGCGTCGATCAGTGAACGGTGATAGGCCTCGGCAATGGTTCCCTTCAACTCGGATTTCAGGCTTGGATTGTCCCTCAAAACAGCTTCAATATCGGCCCTTTGACCCTTGATGCTCAGACGCCTGCTTTTGCCGCGCATGCCGGGCTGGAACTGCCATTTCAGCAGGTGAAGCAAAAGCACGGTCAGGCGGCTCGCCAGTTCGCGCTTTTCCGACCGGCCCATGCTCTCGATTTCCTCGGCGATGTTTTCCAGATCGGCTTCGCTGACCATTCCCGAGCGCAGCAGGCTGGCCTGCTGGCGGCTCCAGGCATAATAATCCTGATCGTAAAGAGCGATGTTTGATGCCATTGCAGGAAAATAGCTGAATAAGGGTCGCCCGTCTATTGCGTGGAAGCGCCTGTCATTGACATCCTCGCCAACCCATGGCTTTTCGCGCGCAATTCACCTTTACCGAGCTCAGCCCGCCCATGACCGCGCCTCTCCACCGCTACCGTTCCCACACCTGCGGCGCACTGCGCGAGGCTGATATTGGCGTTGACGTGCGCCTTTCCGGCTGGTGCCACCGCATCCGCGACCATGGCGGCGTGCTGTTTATCGATTTGCGCGACCATTACGGCATTACCCAATGCGTAGCCGACCCGGATTCGCCGGCCTTCAAGGATGTTGAGAAGTTCCGTTCGGAATGGGTGGTGCGGCTTGATGGCAAGCTGCGCGCCCGCCCGGCGGGCACCGAAAACAAGGACATGCCGACGGGCCAGGTGGAAGTCTACGTCACCGCCTGCGAGGTGCTGGGCGCGGCGGGCGAGCTGCCGCTGCCGGTGTTCGGCGATCAGGATTATCCGGAAGAGACGCGGCTGAAATACCGCTTTCTCGACCTGCGGCGCGAGCGGCTGCACAACAACATCATGCTGCGCGGCAAGGTGATTCATTCGATGCGCACGCGCATGATGGCGGGCGGCTTTAACGAATTCCAGACGCCGATTCTCACCGCTTCCTCGCCGGAGGGCGCGCGCGATTTCCTCGTGCCGTCGCGCATTCATCCGGGCAAATTCTACGCCCTGCCGCAGGCGCCGCAGCAATACAAGCAGCTCTTGATGATGGCGGGCTTTGACCGCTATTTCCAGATCGCGCCGTGTTTCCGCGATGAGGATCCGCGCGCCGACCGCCTGCCGGGCGAGTTTTACCAACTCGATGTCGAGATGAGTTTTGTGACTCAAGAGGATGTGTTCGCCGCGATGGAACCGGTGATTACCGGCGTGTTCGAGGAATTCGGCAAGGGCAAGAAGGTCACCAAAAACTGGCCGCGCATTCCCTATGCTGAGGCGATGCGGAAGTATGGGTCGGACAAGCCGGACCTGCGCAACCCGATTGTGATGCAGGACGTGAGCGCGCATTTCCGCAGCTCGAACTTCAAGGTTTTTACCCGCATTCTGGAGACTCCGGGCACCGAGGTCTGGGCCATCCCCGCGCCGGGCGGCGGCTCGCGCACGTTTTGCGACAGGATGAATTCCTGGGCGCAGGGCGAAGGGCAGCCAGGGCTGGGGTATATTATGTTCATTTCTGGTTCTGGTCTTGATGAAAAGCCAGTGGTCGTTGGAAGGGGTCCAATTGCAAACAGTATTGGCCCGGAAAAATCAGAATTGATACGACTTCAACTCGGCCTTGGCTCGGGCGACTCCGCCTTCTTCGTTGCGGGAGATCCTGCCAAGT
>JANLPP010000309.1:0-2136 GCA_031367295.1 Hyphomicrobiales bacterium
TCGTAATAGGAGGCACCGGGATCGACATATTCCATGCCATGGCGCAGCGCGTTGTAAAACAGCACTGCAATTTTGCGCGCCGTCGCGGTGACGGCTTTGGCCTTGCCCACGCGAGCCGACAGTCGCCGGTAAAAGGCACCCAGCGCCGTCTCGCTCCGGCCAATGGTGACGGCAGCCAGGCGCAGAAGCGCAGCAGCGCGGCTCCCGGACCGCCGTGTGCGCGACGACAGGACCTTGCCGCCCGATATCTTGTTGCCGGGTGCCAAACACAGCCACGAGGTGAAGTGCTTGGCGCTTGGCCATGCTGACAGGTCTTGTCCGCATTCCGACACCAGCTTGAGCGCGAGATAGGGACCAATGCCATGGATTTTGGTCAGGTCCTTGCCAAGCAGGGAATGCAGCGCTGCGCCGACGTCGAAGGCGGGACCGTTGGACTGGCGGCTCTTGCGCTTCGGCGGCGGTCCAGAAGCGCCGCGCCCAGCATCGTCTTCGTTCGCCCGAACCGAATTGAGCTGCTTCAAGACAGCCTCGATCCGGACGTCGCAAGCCGCGACCTTGCTCTGAAAGACATCGTAAAGCGCCACAGCCTGCTCCAGGACGAACAGGTGCTCGGCCCGGTAATGGCCGGTCAGGGCTTTCTCGATGACCTCCGCGCTCGAATGGCAGCGCGTGTCGCGCATGGACGCCAGTTCAGCCGGATCGCGCTCTCCGGCAATGATGGCACGCAGGATACGCATGCCGGTCGCTCCGGTGATGTCGGACACCACATGATGAAGCTGCAGGTTCATCTCCGTCATCGCTTTCTGCATGTGCTGGATGTGCGAGGCCGCTGTGTCGAGCAACCGCTCACGCTGGCGCAGATAGGCCCGCAGTTCAACGATCTCGCCCTTGGGCCGGAAGCTGGCGCGCAGCAGGCCGAAGGCGTGGAGCCGCTGCAGCCATTGCGCATCGCTGACATCGGTCTTGCGACCCGGTACATGCTTGGCGTCACGGGCATTGACCAGAAACACTTCGAGGCCGCGCTCCTCAAGCAGTTCGAAAATAGGTATCCAGTAAACGCTGGTCGATTCCATCACCACCGTCCTGATGCCGCATTCGGCAAACCAGTCGGCCAGCCGGTGCAGGTCAGCCGTGAATGTGCCAAAGCTGCGAACCGGCTCGGACGACCGGTCGGCACCTACCGCCGCCATGTGCATGGTCGCGCCAATATCGATGGCCGCTGCATTTTGATGGATCATCGCCATCGAGGACGACGCTCCCTCCGGTTTTGTCTTGTCCTTCATCTCCATTCCTCCTGCTGGCGAAAGCGGAAGGGCTGGGCTGCGCAAGTGATCAATTTCCTAACCGGGATCGCCCGAAGACGTCACCATTCTCAAGTTCGCAACAACCCATGGACCATGTTTTTTTACGGGGTCACGTGCCACCAAAAAGTAGACGGCCGCTCCCTTCCGCAAGCAAGATAGCGCAAAAGCGTTTCTACCCCCACAGGCGGCATCAAACCGCGCTGGTTTTTTTGGATTTCAATGATCGCCTCTGCCCGTTCAAGCCGCTGTTTCAGCTTGCGGTTCTCCCGCTCAGCCTGCACCAGACGGGCGTTCAGCGGGTCGGCCGGTTCGGGCTTCGGGCCACGTTTGGCCGGGGTCAGCGCGGCAAAGACCCCCGCCGTGCGCTGCCGCCGCCAGCCGGTAATGGCAGAAGAATACAGCCCCTCGCGCCGCAGGATCGCGCCGGTGGCACCGGGCGTATCCGCCCCGTCCAGTTCCGCCAGGATGCGCAGCTTGTCCCTGGCGCTGAACGTGCGGCGGCGCTGGCGGGCCTTAAGTTCGCGCGAAGCCGCCTCTGGCGCCAAAACGCCTTCCGGCCTGCGGCCTCCCTGCGTTTCAGCGCCAGAGGCGGCGGGGATCGGTGTGTGTGTCAAAGCGGGCATAACCATCGGACCTGTAAACCTCAGCCCCCAACGCTAAACTCCCGGCAGGTGTTTGTCTCATGGTTGTTGGCACAGAGGGGTGGTGAGGCTGCGATAACGACGATTATGTCGAGAGCAAGAGGCCTAGTGCCCCGAGTCATTCGAACTGAGGGTAGAGTCTCTTCAGTTTAACTCGGGCGTCCGCTGTTGTGAACTGCCAGTCGGCCTTG
>JANLPP010000326.1:0-1869 GCA_031367295.1 Hyphomicrobiales bacterium
TCTGCATTCATCCAGGCGAGCATCAGCACCTCGCCGGATGCGGCCTCCTGCGTCACGCAGGCGAGCAACCCGTCCGCGCCAAAACGCGGTGAAAAGACGTGGCTTTCCTCCAGCTCATGTTTACTCAATGCGCCAGCCTCCCGCGCCGCCTGCTGGCGCCCAAAATGCCCTGCCCTCACACATCCTCAAGGTCAAAATCAAGAATGGCGATCTGCAGCGTGTAGGACGTGTTTTTGGCGTCATCCGCAGAAATAATGCCGACAAATTCGTCGCCGCAATTCAGCTCGACCGAGTCGGCTTTTTTCATCCGGCCGCTGATTTTGAGCTTCGGATTTTCGAAGAGCTTTTGCAGATAGTCCTGAATCGCAGGACGTTCGACCGGAAGCTTCATCGAGAAACCGAACGAGCGGTCGCCATCTTCATCGTCCACCTCCAGCAGGCCAAGTTTGCGCTCGCCCAGATGCACGTCCGCCTTGTCCGTGTCGCGCGGATTAAGCGTGACGCGGACCATTTTGTTGCCGAGCGCTTTTTGCAGAAAGCCTTGCAGTTTGTGAATTTCGGTCTTGTCCAAAGCGCTTCTCCGCATGGCCACGATGTCCGGGCGCGTTGCCTGGTTTTGGCGGCCTGAAATGCCAGAAAAGCCGGAGCGCCGCAAGCCGCGCCAAAGCGCTCAGTCCGACAGCTTTTCAGCGATCAGCTGATCCATCGTGCGGGCAGGCTCGGCGCAGCCTGCCGTGCCGACAACCCTTGCAGGCACGCCCGCAACCGTGGTGTTGGGCGGCACAGCGGCCAGCACGACCGAACCAGCCGCAACGCGCGAGCACCGGCCCACCTCGATATTGCCCAGCACCTTGGCGCCTGCGCCGATCAGCACGCCCGCCCGGATTTTCGGATGCCGGTCGCCGGTTTCCTTGCCGGTGCCGCCCAGTGTCACATCCTGTAATATCGAGACATTGTCCTCAATAACTGCCGTCGCACCCACCACGATGCTGGTGGCATGGTCAAAGAACACGCCCTTGCCGACGCGTGACTGCGGGTTGATGTCCACCTGGAACACTTCCGACGAGCGGCTTTGCAGGTAAAGGGCAAAATCTTTGCGCCCGGCCTTCCACAAGCCATGGGCAAGGCGATGCGTCTGCAGGGCATGAAATCCCTTGAAATACAGCATCGGCTCAATCAGCCGCGTGCAGGCTGGATCGCGGTCAACCACCGCCAGAATATCGGCACGCATGCCCTCGCCGACGCCGGGATCACGCGCCACGAGATCAAGGTAGCGCTGGCGGATCAGCTCGGCTGGCACGTCCTGATGGTCCAGCCGGGCGGCGACGCGGTGCACCACGGCGCTCTCAAAACTGTCATGGTTCAGGATCGTTGAAAACAGGAAACCGGCGAGCTCGGGCTCGCGCCGGGCAACTTCCTCGGCTTCCACGCGCAGGCGCGTAAAAACCGGGTCAACATTGCCGAGGCCGACAATCTTGAGGTTTTGAGTGGACGACATGTCAGGCTCCATGCGGAGAGTTTTCAGGGATGTCTGGCTTTATCATAGTAAGCTGGGTATGGCGCGCCCTGAATCAAGAGGCATGGCCGGGCCAGCTGCCCCGCCCCCGGCAGCGCAGTTTCCTGCGGGTTTTTCTCCCCGTGCATCCGCGCACAGCAGCCTTTTGCGCGCTCCCCTAGTGTCCAGTTCATCGGCGGAGACAAACCCCGCCGCCCTCACAAAGGCGCACTATCCCGGACGCCGGACACGCAGAAACAGGAGCTTACAATGACAACTTTCTTCAAGAAGACCCTCGCCGCCACCCTGACTGCCGCAGTTCTGGCTGGCTCACTCGCAGCAACCCCGGCCTCTGCCAGGGATGGCCAGAACGC
>JANLPP010000371.1:0-1568 GCA_031367295.1 Hyphomicrobiales bacterium
GCGGTCGAAGGACAGGTCAGGCGAGTCGTTGCGGGTGATGACCTTGCGCGGGCGCTCTATCGTGACCTCGGTTTTGAAGGCCGGCAGGCTGTCAAGCGCCCCCCAGCCATCATCGGTTTCCTCGCGCAGTTCGTGCTCAAAACGCCCGGACACATTGCTGAGCGCCCCGCGCCCGCGCCTGCGGTCAGGGGCGATGGCGACAGCGGCACCAGCCGCGTGCGGCAGGCCGGGAGCAAATTTGGCGAGTGAGACAGGCATTCTGGAATTCCTGCGGGCTTGCTCTTACTATTATTACGGGGAACAGGAAGCGAACAAAGAACCAATAGCGAACAAACTTGGCGACGTCAAGCCGTGCAAAATCGGCCATTCCGTGTCCTCTGGCTGCATCCGCAGGCGCAACATTGATGCCATCGACCTGTATGACCGGGTGAAACTGGGTACACGGGTGGTGGTGAAGCAGGGGGCTGCCTTCTCGCCTGCGTCCGGGGACGTCACGTCTGGCGACCGGCACCTGCCTGTGCTACCCTCTATCCATGAACCAGCGCATCCTGTCCGATCCCCGCATCATGTTCGGCAAGCCGGTCATCTCCGGCACGCGGATCACGGTCGAACACATCCTGCGCTGCCTCGCCTCGGGTGACCTGCCGCAGCAGGTTGTCGCTGACTATCCGCCGCTGACGCGAGAGGATGTGCGGCTGGCGCAGGGGGCGGCTGCGGATCATCTCGCCCGGGAATCGGTTTTTACGGCGGAGTGATGGTTGCGTTTCTTAAGAGTGGGAGGGTGCTGCTATGAAATATTTTCTGTCCATAATCGCACTTGCTGCGTTTGCGTTTTCTGCTTCGGTAGGCTCGAAAGCGCAGCAGGCTCAAACCCTTGCGAGTCCCGGTACGCCTGTTGCACGATTTGAATATAGGGCGTTTGCATCCCAGACGCTAACGGATCAAGAATTTCTTATTGGCAAGAAAGACAACAGCTCTATCTCTCTTGCCGCCGAGCTTCGTTTCCCCTCGGGCGTCCCGGCAAATCAGAAGCTGCCAGCAATCGTGCTTTTGGAGGGGTCTGGCGGACTTGGCTCAAGTGACGCGGCCATGGATAGTTGGAAAGCCGATTTAAACAAACTTGGGATAGTCACGGTCGCCATCGACAGTTTCACCAATCGTGGAATTTTCAACACGATGGCCGATCAGACCCAGCTTGGTCGGCTAAATATGATCATCGATGCGTGGCGGGCGCTGGAATTTCTGTCGAAAGACCCGCGTATCGATGTGACCCGAGTAGCCGTTATGGGTTTTTCTCGCGGCGGGCAAGCTGCGCTTTACGCGGCGGAGCGGCGTTTTCAGCAATTGCATGGACCAGCAGGCTTGGAGTTTGCCGCTTATGTGGCGGAATACCCATGGTGCGGCACCGCGTTCCACGACGACACAAATCTATCCGACAAGCCAATTTTCGTCGCGACCGGGGATCAGGATAATTACACAGTTGGCCAGGTCAAATGCAAAGAGTTCCTGGCCAGAGTGCCTCAGCAGGGCCGCTCAATAAGTTTTGTGATCTACGCAGGCGCGCAGCA
>JANLPP010000385.1:0-5329 GCA_031367295.1 Hyphomicrobiales bacterium
CAATTCGATGACATGATCAATTTCCAGTCCGGGCTGTTGGGGATATCAGAAACGAGTTCCGACATGCAGAAACTGCTTGCCCACGAAGCGCAGGACGTGCGGGCGGCCGAAGCAGTCGCGCTGTTTTGTTATCAGGTGACAAAATGGATCGGCGCATTCGCAGCCGCGCTGGGCGGAGTAGATCAGCTGGTGTTTGCCGGCGGCATCGGCGAGAACGCGGCGGTTGTCCGAGCCCGGATTTGCGAAGGCCTGGGTTTCCTTGGAATTGCGGTGGACCAGCAGCGCAACGCGGACCATACGCCGCTGATTTCGCCGGACACCGGGCGCGTCAAGGTGCGTGTCATCCGCACAAACGAGGAAGTCATGATCGCGAAATCCGTCATGGGCGTCCTCAATTTTGGATCAGGCTGACGGGTCGCGAGCTGATCGGCATTTCCTGCGAACGCGTGGCACCGCAGAGCGCCGGAACAAACATGCGCCAGGCGCGTTGTTTCTTGTCTTCTGTTTGACGGAACACTAGCCCAAATTCTGGAGCCGGTAACCACGCAGGCCTGATGGAGGTTACCCAGATGAATGCACCCGCTGCAATTAAGGCGTCGCAGACACCGGCCGGCGACGCCCGGTCGCCCACAAAACTTTCAACGCTGCACTCCGACGAGCTGCACAAGACGCACGCTTATTGGCGGGCGGCCAACTATCTGTCTGTCGGGCAGTTGTATCTTTACGACAATCCGCTGCTGCGTGAGCCGCTGGCGCTGGCCCATGTCAAACCCGTGGTCGTCGGACACTGGGGCACGACGCCGGGGCAGAATTTTATTTATGCGCATCTGAACCGGGTGATTAAAAAATATGACCTGAGCATGATTTACATTTCCGGCCCCGGCCACGGCGGCCCGGCGCTGGTGGGCAACACGTATCTTGAAGGCAGCTACAGCGAGGTTTATCCGGAGGTCGCCCAGGATGTGGCCGGGCTTAAAAAGCTGTTCACGCAGTTTTCCTTTCCCGGCGGGATTTCAAGCCATGTGGCGCCCTCGACGCCCGGCTCGATCCACGAAGGCGGCGAGCTGGGATATTCGCTGAGCCATGCCTTTGGCGCCGTGTTCGACAATCCCGATCTGATTGTCGCCTGTGTTGTCGGCGATGGCGAGGCGGAGACCGGGCCGCTGGCGACAGCATGGCACGCCAACAAGTTTCTCAATGCCAAAACCGACGGCGCGGTTCTGCCGATCCTGCACCTCAACGGCTACAAGATCGCCAATCCCACACTCCTCGCCCGTATCGAGCCGGAGGAACTGGAGCAGTATTTCAAGGGCTGCGGCTGGACGCCGTATTTTGTCGAAGGCGATGAGCCGGAGACAATGCATCAGCTGATGGCAGCCGCGATGGAGAAAGCGGTCAGTGAAATTCACGAAATTCAGAAGACTGCGCGCGATAACAAGGACACAACCCGGCCGCGCTGGCCGATGATTGTGCTGCGCTCGCCCAAGGGCTGGACAGGGCCAAAACTTGTTGATGGCTTGCAGAACGAGGGCACATTCAGATCGCATCAGGTGCCGATCAAAATCGATGCCAAACATCCGGAGCATCTGACTCAGCTGGAAACCTGGATGAAGAGTTACAGAGCTGAGGAGCTGTTTGACGAACAAGGCCGCCTCATTGCCGAACTGGCCGAGCTCGCGCCGAAGGGCGAGCGGCGCATGGGTGCCAATCCGCATGCCAACGGCGGCGCGCTATTGCGCGATCTGCGGATGCCCGACTTCCGCCCGCACGCGGTGAGCGTGCCTGCGCCCGGCGCAGTGGAGGCGCAGGACATGCGCGTGTTCGGCAAGTTCCTGCGCGACATCGTCGCTCTGAACGCGGCGCAGCGCAATTTCCGGATTTTTGGCCCCGATGAGACGCTCTCGAATATGCTGGGCGCGGTGTTTGAAGTCACCAGCCGTCAGTGGGACGCGCCGCAAACCGGCACGGATGAGTTCCTTGCGCCTGACGGGCGTGTGGTCGACTCGATGCTCAGCGAGCACCAGTGCCAGGGCTGGCTGGAAGGCTATCTGCTCACCGGCCGGCACGGGTTGTTCAACAGCTATGAGGGCTTTATCCGCATCGTTGATTCGATGCTGACCCAGCACGCCAAATGGCTGAAGGTGACGTCCGAGCTGCCCTGGCGGCGCAATATAGCTTCGCTGAACTATCTGTTATCCTCGCATGTCTGGCAGCAGGATCACAACGGCTTCACCCATCAGGACCCCGGCTTCCTCGACCACGTCATCGCCAAGAAAGCCGATATCGTGCGGGTCTACCTGCCGCCGGACGCCAACTGCCTGCTGTCGGTCATGGACCACTGCCTGCGCAGCCGCCATTATGTCAACGTGGTGGTGGCGGGCAAGCATGCGCTGCCGCAGTGGCTGACCATCGACGCCGCGATCGTGCATTGCACCCAAGGCCTCGGCATCTGGCAATGGGCCAGCAACGATCAGGGCGGCGAGCCTGACGTGGTGATGGCCTGCTGCGGCGACGTGCCGACGCTGGAGGTGCTGGCGGCCGTTTCCGTGCTGCGCCAGCATCTGCCGGACCTGAAGATCCGCGTGATCAACGTGGTCGATTTAATGCGGCTGCAGCCTGCCCGCATGCATCCGCATGGCCTGAGCGACACCGATTACGACCAGCTGTTCACCACGGACAAGCCCATCATCTTCGGCTTTCACGGCTATCCCTCACTTGTCTACGGGATGACTTACCGGCGCACCAACCGCAACCTCCACGTCAAGGGCTACAAGGAAGAGGGCACGGTCACGACCGCTTTCGATATGCGCGTGCAGAACGAGATCGACCGGTTCCATCTGGTGGAGGAGGTGGTGGATCACCTGCCGGAACTCGGCGGCAGGGGCGCGTATCTGAAGCAGCTGGTTCGGGACAAACTCGTTGAACACAAGCTCCATATCGGCAGGCACGGCATGGACATGCCCGAGATCCGCGACTGGAAATGGGACGTCACTAAATGAATGCAGGCGCGCTGATTGCAACCGCCCAGGCGCTTGTCGCCGGTGACAAGGGCCTGCTGGCGATGGACGAGAGCAACGCCACTTGCAACGGGCGGTTCGCCGCGCTCGGGATTGCGCAAACCGAGGCGGCGCGGCGCGCCTGGCGGGAACTGATTGCGACCACGCCGGGCCTCGGCGCGTACATCACCGGCGTGATCCTCTATGACGAGACGATCCGCCAGAAGAAAATGGACGGCACGCCCTTTCTCAAGGTCCTGACGGACGCGGGCATCATCCCGGGCATAAAGGTTGACACCGGCGCGAAGGACCTCGCCGGGCATCCCGGTGAGAAAATCACCGAGGGCCTCGACGGATTGCGTGAGAGGCTGGAGGAATATTTCCGCATGGGTGCCCGCTTTGCCAAGTGGCGCGCAGTGATCGCCATTGATGATGGCCTTCCAAGCCGGGGATGTATCGAGGCGAATGCCCAGGCTCTGGCCCGCTATGCAGCCCTGTGTCAGGAAGCCGGACTGGTCCCGATTGTCGAACCTGAAGTGCTGATGGACGGTGATCACACGCTGGAGCAGTGCCGTGACGTGACGGCAAATGTTTTGCGCGAAGTTTTCAGCCAGCTTGACGCCCAAAAGGTCATGCTGGAGGGTATGATTCTGAAGCCCAACATGACGCTTGCTGGACTGGCCTGCGAAAAACAGCCGTCGATAGTCGAGGTTGCCGACACCACCGTCAACACCCTGCTGCGGGTTGTCCCCGCCGCCGTTCCGGGCATTGCCTTCCTGTCGGGCGGCCAATCGGCGCAACTCGCCACCGCACGGTTGAACGCAATGAACGCCGGGTTCAAAACGGCAAGACCGGTGCCGCCATGGGCGCTGGCGTATTCATTCGCCCGCGCCATCCAGCAGCCGGCGCTTGAGATATGGCGCGGCGATCCAGCCAATGTCGTGGCAGCACAGCAGGCGCTATTGCACCGCGCCAGATGCAATCAGTTGGCGCGCCGAGGCGAATACGCCGACGCAATGGAGATGCCGTGACTCTGCCCCGGCTGCATTTCATTCGTCACGGCGAGACCGCATGGTCACTGTCGGGCCAGCACACCGGCCGTACCGACATTGCGCTGACCGCGCATGGCGAGACGCAGTCGCGCGCTCTGGGACCTGCGCTGCGGTTGCTTAAGTTTGCGCGTGTGCTGGCCAGCCCCCGGCAGCGCGCGCGGCGGACCTGTGAGCTGGCCGGGCTGGGCGCGGCGGCAGAGATTGAACCGGATCTCGCGGAATGGGACTATGGCGACTACGAGGGACTGCGCACGACGGACATCCGCAAGGCGCGGCCTGGCTGGAATATTTTCGCGGACGGCTGTCCTGGCGGTGAAACGCCGCAGCAAGTCTCCACCCGCGCCGACCGGCTCATCGCCAGTCTTGCCGCGCTGAACGGCGACACGGCGCTCTTCTCCCATGGCCAGTTTGGATGTGTTCTGGCCGCGCGGTGGATCGGCCTCCCGGTAATAGAGGGACAGCATTTCTCGCTCAGCCCCGCGACTCTCAGCATTCTCGGCAATAACCCAACCCACCCCGAGGTGCGGATCATAGCGCTATGGAACGCGGCCCCAGTGTCAATATCAAGCGGCCGATAGGATGTTTCGAACTCCCGGTGCCTGCACGACGCCGGGGCCCGCATTCGCCAACAATAAGGATGCCCGCGTACAGTGGATGTTTCAGGCCAGCAGCAGAAAATTGTGAGCGCAAGCACAGAGGTGAACCCAGGTTAGCGGCGCTGCGTTGACATGTTGTGACGCATGGCGTCGAACGAAGGAGCATGTTGAGCCCATGCAGGGAGATCCAGTTACGCACGAACTGTCCGTTCTTGCCTCCCCCCTCGCCGGGCGGTGGCGGGTGCTTGTTGATGACGTTCTGCGCGATGCCGCCGCCAGCCTTCGGTCACACGCATTGCCGACGCAGGTTCAAGTTCACCATGCCAGAGCTGGTCTGAAACAAGCCGCCGCACTTCTCGGACTGGTGCCCGATACTTGCCGGTCACAGGCAAAATCGGCGCGCAGGGCTGTCGGGCACGTGCAACAAGCGCTTGGCTGCGCTCGTGATTCGCAAGCCATCGTCGAGGCGCTTGACGATCTGGCGCGCCGCGGCAAAGCGGGGCAATCACAGTTTCAACATCTGCGCGACAGGCTTGTCGAAGCAATCGACCCCGATACAACAATCTTGAAGACGCAGGCTGCCGGACTCGATCGCGCGCTGGCTTCGATTCAGGCCTCTGTGATTGATTCCAGTTCAGGCAAAGACATCATAAAGCGGGCGCAAAAAGCTTTTCGCGAGGCGCGG
>JANLPP010000415.1:0-10129 GCA_031367295.1 Hyphomicrobiales bacterium
CGCTGGCAACCCTGCCCGACATCGGCAAGGCGCGGCAGATATTGATCATTGCCGAGCGCGGCCGCGGCAAGTTCAAAAGCTGGGAGGATTTTGTGAAACGCATGGACGGCACGGCGGTGACGCGCGAGGTGCTGGAGAAGCTGAGGGACGCCGTGAGTTTTTGACTGGACCGCCGGCCTCTGGCCGGCCTGGCATGCGCGAAGCCGGCCGGAGGCCGGCGGTCGTGCGCACTACCTGAACGGCGGCTCGTCAAAGCTGCGCAGTTTTCTTGAATGCAGTGTATCACGCTGGCTTTTCAGCAGCTCCAGCGCGCGCAGCCCGATGTCGAGATGCTCGCCCACCGCCCGCTCGTAAAAGGCGTTGGCCGCGCCGGGCAGTTTGATCTCGCCATGCAGCGGCTTGTCAGACACGCAGAGCAGCGCGCCGTATGGCACGCGCAGTCTAAAACCCTGCGCCGCGATGGTGCCCGATTCCATGTCCACAGCAATGGCGCGCGACAGGTTTATCCGCCGCCGCTCCTGGCTCCAGCGCAGTTCCCAGTTGCGGTCGTCATTGGTGACGACCGTGCCGGTGCGCAGGCGCTGCTTCAAGGCCTCGCCGCGGTCGCCGGTGATCTGCGCCGCCGCCTCCTGCAAAGCCACCTGCACCTCGGCCAGCGCCGGGATCGGCATGTCCGGCGGAATGGCGCGGTCGAGGATGCGGTCCTGCCGCAGGTAGGCGTGGGCCAGCACATAGTCGCCGATCTGCTGGCTTTGCCGCAGGCCGCCGCAATGGCCCACCATCAGCCAGCAATGCGGGCGCAGCACACCCAGATGATCGGTCATGGTCTTGGCGTTGGCCGGGCCGACGCCGATGTTGACGAGGCTGACGCCATGCCCGTCACGCGCCGCGACATGATAGGCCGGCATCTGGAACCTGTGCCAGACCACGGCGGCGATTTTGGCGTCGGCCTCACCCTCGCTCATCGCCTCGTCAATCACCACATTGCCGGGCAGGATCATCTGGTGGAAACTGCCGGAGCCGCGCACCTGCGCAAGGCCCCAGCGGATGAACTGGTCGACATAGCGGTGATAGTTGGTGAGCAGAATCCATGGCTGCACATGGCGCCAGTCCGAGCCGGTGTAATGCACGAGGCGGCGCAGCGAGTAGTCGACACGCGGCGCGTCGAACAGGGCGAGCGGGCGAGATTCGCCAGGGCGAAGGTCGTAGAGGCCGTCGGCGATCTCATCGCCCACGGCGGCAAGCTGCGGGATGGGAAAAAAGCGCGCAATCTCGGCGGCGGAAATTTTGCCGCGCCCCAGTTCGTCGCCCGATTCGAATACGTAGGGGTAGGGAATTTCCGTCCCGCCCGGCCCCACCTCGATGACCGCGCCAAATTCATCGACGAGCGGATTAAGCTGCTCCAGCAGGTATTTGCGGAAGTCCTCCGGCTGCGTCACGGTCGTGGTGTAGACGCCAGCCGCCGGAAACTTGGCGAAGGCGCGGCGGTTGGGCGGCAGCTCCTCGCCACCCGCCTTGTAGGTGACGCGCAGCTCGGGATAGCGGAACTGCGCGCGCTGCTGGGCCGAAGGCTTTTCGCCCGTGGCCTCGTAGCGTGCCAGCGCCTCGCGCAGCGCGGCGGTCGCCGCCTTGTGCAGGGCGTCGAGCGCCGCCACGGCGTCGTCAGGCGTGGCGGCGCGGCGAAAATTTTCAGGCAGGCGGTGCGGCAAGCGCTTTATCTCTCCGGAACATAAAACACTGAGAGATTGAATCCTGGCCGTTAGCGTCCCCCTCCCACCTGTGGGGAGGGGACAGGGGCGGGGGCCGGCGAGTCATGGTCATGGACTCGTCGACCCCCACCCCCAACCCCTGCCCACAAGGGGGAGGGAAGTCGCACCCGTGTCATGCATTCAACCCATCGCAACACGCTTTCAACGCGCGGCAATCGCGGCGATTTCCACCGTGTATTGCGGCGCGGCAAGCTTTGCCTCAACCGTGGCGCGGGCGGGCGTGTGCCCGGCGGGCACCCACGTGTCCCATACCGAGTTCATCTCGGCGAAGGTCTTGATGTCGGCCAGCCAGATATTGACTGACAGGATTTTGGTCTTGTCGCTGCCCGCTTCCGCCAGCAGCGCGTCGATGATGCCAAGGATTTCGGCGGTCTGCTCGGCGACGCTTTTGCCTGCTGCCTTCTCCGCCACCTGGCCGGCCAGATAGACCGTCGCGCCATGCGTGACGGCCTTGCTCATGCGCGCGCCTGCGCCGATGCGTGTGATTGCCATGTGCTGTTGTCCTTGTGTGTGCGTCAGGCCGGAATCATCGGAATCTGTCCGACGAAATCCCGCTTGCCGATCTCGATGCCGCAGTGGCGCAGAATCGCATAGGCCGCCGTGACGTGAAAATAGAAATTCGGAACGACGAAACCTGACAGATATTGCCCGCCTTTCATCTTGAACCGGTTTTGCGGCCCGACCGGAAACACGATGTCATGATCCGCCGCCGCATCAATTTTATGACGGTCAAGCGATTGCAGATGCGCAATGGTGCGGGCCAGCCGGTCCTTGATCTGCTCAATCGTCGTCTCATTGTCCTCAAAGCGCGGCGGTTCAACGCCGGCAAGGCGCGAGGTGCCGTTCTTGGCCTGGTCCGTGGCGATCTGCACCTGCCGCGTGAAGGCGAACATGTCGGGATAGAGCCGCGTGGCGAGCAGCACGGCGGGGTCAATCTTGCGCGCCGCCGCATGCGCCGCCGCCTTGTCAAGAATGCCGGAAAGGGCGGTGAGTGTAGTTGTGAAAGCGTCAACCGACGCGTTGGAAAGCGTGAAGGGCATGGTATGAGCCTTGGCCATTGGGGAATGAACACGCGGGGGACGGACAAGCCGCACCGACCTGCCCGCCGATGCGGCGCACCCTAGTGGCTGGCGGGGCAGGCGGCAAGGGTGCCATGGCCGGCTGCATCAGAGCCGGCCGCGCCGGTCAGGGCAGATTTGCTGCTTGATCGAGAGAGCTTCAGCCTTGCCGGTTGCACATGCCTGGAAAATGCGTGATTTGTCAGGCACCAGAGAACCTCCGGGAAAGCGCAGTTGACACCTTGACCGCACACATCACGCGACGCCTTGCAACCGCAGGCACACTTGCAGCACTCGCCCTGGCGCTTGCCCGGCCTGCCCGCAGCGCCGGGGCCTGGGAGGCGGTGGCCGCCCGGGCGCGCGGGCAAAATGTTTACTGGAATGCCTGGGGCGGGGACGGGCGCACCAACGCTTTTATTGACTGGGCGGCCGGGCAGGTGCAGGCCCGCTACGGTATCACCCTGCGCCACGTCAAACTGACGGACACGTCAGAGGCAGTGACGCGCGTCATCGCCGAAAAAACCGCCGGCAATGACACCAATGGCTCGGTTGACCTGATCTGGATTAACGGCCCGAATTTTCTGTCGATGAAATCGCTGGGCCTGCTGTTCGGGCCTTTTGCCGACCAGCTGCCCAACATGCGCTACCTCGACACGGACGCAAAACTGTCGAACACCATTGACTTCACCACGCCGGTCGATGGCATGGCGGCACCATGGCGGCTGGCGCAGTTTGTGTTTGTCTGTGACGGCGCGCGCGTGCCGCAGCCGCCCCGCAGCATGGCGGATTTCCTCGTCTGGGCACGGGCCAATCCGGGGCGTTTCACGCATCCCGATGTGCGCGATTTTATCGGCGCGACTTTTATCAAGCAGGCGCTGCTGGAGCTTGCGCCAGACCCGGCGCTATTGCAGCAGCCTGTGACGGAGGCGGCTTTTGCCGCTGCCTCGGCCCCGCTCTGGGCCTGGTATGACGCGCTGCGGCCGCTGTTGTGGCGGGGCGGCGCGCTGTTCCCCGCCAGTGGCCCGGCAGAGCGCCAGCTTCTTGCAGACAGCGAGATTGACATTGCCCTGTCGTTTGATCCGGCCGAGGCGGCGGCCTCGGTCAAGTCCGGCCTTCTGCCGGCCGGCACGCGGGTTTTCGGCCTGCCGGGCGGCACTATCGGCAATACCAGCTTTGTCGCCATCCCCTATAATTCGCCGCATGCGGATGCGGCGATGCTGGTGGCAAATTTCCTGCTTGAACCGGCAACCCAGGCCCATGCGCAGGACATTGCCGTGCTCGGCAGTTATTCGGTCCTTGATCTCGCCAAATTGTCGCCTGCCCAACAGCAGCTGTTTGCCGGTTTGCCCGCCGATCCGGCACTGCCAGCCAATGCCGAACTTGGCAAAGTTCTGGGCGAGCCGCACGCCTCGTGGATGACCCGCCTGACGCAGGACTGGGTCAGCCGGTACGCGCACTGAACGCGCAAGGCCCGCAAACCGCAGCGCCCCGCATGCCCGGCGCCATCGCGGCGCTTGGCGCGCTGATGACCGGGCTTTTCCTGCTGCCCGTTGTCGCCGGGCTGGCGGGCACGCTGCTCCCCGCCTTTGGCTTTCTGCCAGCGGCTGGCGGGCATGAGTTCAGCCTTGCGCCGTGGCGCGAGTTGTTCGCCTATCCCGGCCTGCGGGCAAGCCTGCGCCTGACGCTGACTACGGGCTTTGCGGCAACCCTGCTCGCGCTTGGCCTCGCCGCGGCATTGTGCGCGAGCGTGCAGGGGAGGGCGCGGCTGCGCGCGGGCGAGGCGCTGCTGGCCCCGCTGCTGGCCGCGCCGCATGCGTCGGTTGCCATTGGGCTGGCGTTCGTTCTTGCACCCAGTGGCTGGGCGGTGCGCCTGGTGTCGCCCTGGCTCACCGGCTGGAGCGTCCCGCCAGATGTTGCCACGGTGCAGGACCCGTGGGGCATCGCGCTGGTCCTCGGCCTGCTGGTCAAGGAAGTGCCGTTCCTGGTGCTGGTGATGCTCGGCGCGCTCCACCAGATTCCCGCCGCACAGCAGCTGCGTGTCGCCGCCTCGCTCGGCTACAGCCCCGGCACTGCCTGGACAAAGATCATTTTTCCGCAGGTCTATGCCCGGATTCGCCTGCCTGTCTATGCCGTTCTGGCCTATTCGCTGTCGGTGGTGGACATGGCGCTGGTGCTTGCGCCGGGCAATCCGGGACCGCTGTCGCTGGTGGCGCTGCGCTGGTTCACCGCGCCTGACGTGACGCGCTACCTGCCGGCGGCGGCGGCGGCGGTCTTGCAGCTCGGCCTGGTGATCGCGGCAATCGCGCTGTGGCGGGCTGGCGAGGGCGCGGCGCGCGCCATCGGCCAGCGCTGGATCATGCGCGGCGCGAGAGCGGGCGCGTGCGAGCCTGGAGTGCAGGCGGCGGGCCTTGCCGCCGGGGCGACACTGGCGCTGGGCGGCGCGGCGCTGCTGGCCATGGCGCTGTGGTCATTGGCCTCGACCTGGCGGTTCCCCGATGCTCTGCCCTCGCACTGGAGCCTCGGCACATGGATGGGCCAGAGCCACAGTCTTGCCCTGCCGCTGGCCAACACGCTGCTGCTCGGGGCGACCACCATGCTGGCGGGCCTGATCCTTGCGCTTGCCTGGTTTGAAGCCTGCGACCGCCATGGGCGCCGCTGGAACGCGCCCGCAATTAATCTCGTCTGTCTGCCGCTGCTGGCACCGCAGATCGCGTTCCTGTTCGGCTTGCAGGTGCCGCTTGTCCGGGTTGGCCTTGACGGCACATTTCTGGCTGTTGCCTGGTCGCATCTGCTGTTGGTGTTCCCCTACATGCTGATCGCCCTCGCCGATCCCTGGGCCGCGCTGGACCGGCGCTACGCCCGCGCCGCCGCCTCGCTCGGGGCCTCGCCCCTGCGCATTCTGCTGGCGGTGAAACTGCCGGTGCTGCTCGCGCCAGTGCTGCGGGCCTGCGCGGTCGGCTTTGCGGCCAGCGCCGCGCAATATCTGCCGACCCTGTTTGCCGGCGCTGGCCGGGTGCCGACGCTGGCGACGGAGGCCATCGCCCTGGCCAGCGGCGCGGACCGGCGGATCGCCGGTGCCTTTGCCTTTCTCCTCGCGCTTGCGCCCCTGCTGGTTTATCTTGCCGCGCTGGCAATTCCGGCGCTTGCCTTTCCCGCGCGCCGCGCGCCCGGCAGGCGCGCATGAACGCCTGCCTGACACTTCAGGACGTCAGCCTCGCCATCGGCGGGCGGGTGCTTGTGCAAGGCCTCAGCCTGACGATCGCGGGCGGGCAGGTCACGACGCTGATGGGGCCCAGCGGCTCGGGAAAATCGGCGTTGCTGGATTTTGTCGGCGGGCATCTTGAACCGGCCTTTGCGGCACAGGGGCGTGTTGGTGTGGACGGACGCGATGTGACCGGCCTGCCCGCGCAGCAGCGGCGGATTGGCGTGCTGTTCCAGGACGATCTGCTGTTCCCGCATCTGACCGTTGGCCAGAACCTGGCATTCGGTCTGGCCAATGCGGCACAGGGCAGGGCGGCGCGGCGCGCCCGTGTGCAGCAGGCGCTGGTGGAGGCGGGCCTCGAGGGCCTCGCGGAGCGTGATCCGGCAACGCTGTCGGGCGGCCAGCGCGCCCGCGTTGCGCTGCTGCGCGCGCTGCTGGCGGAACCGCGGGTGCTGCTGCTGGATGAACCGTTCAGCAAGCTGGACACGGCGCTGCGCCAAGGGGTCCGGCGCTTTGTTTTCGCCCATGCGGCAGCGCGCGGCCTGCCAGTGCTGCTGGTCACGCATGACCGCGCCGACGCGGACGCGGCCGGCGGCCCTGTGCTGACGCTTGGCGACAAAGCCGGTTGATTTTTTCGCCGGTTGACGCCTGAAAAATATATGACCTTCTGCAATTTCAAATCGCGGTGAACTGCATGCCGAGCGTTGACAGGCATGCGTGCCCCTCCTAGGCTTTATGTCTTGCAGCCCTGACAGGTTGCCAAAAGCGCGAGGTTGCGGACCCTTTCCGCAACGTGCCGCGAATAACATGCGATTGTTGAAATCGTGGCGGCTGCTCTGGCGGCGCAGCGCGATATTTTCTAAACAGGGAGGAACACATATGTCTTTCAAGCGCGCGGGGCTGTTTGCCTCATTGCTTGCCGGGGCCTTCATGGCCTCAACGGCGCTGGCGGGAACGCTGGTCATCAACACCGACACCTCTGACCCGGCCCCCAAGGCTGCCTTCACCAAGCTGATCGACGGTTTCAAGGCCAAGAATCCGGACGTCGAAGTCAAGTGGAACATCATGGACCACGAGGGCTACAAGACCTCCATTCGCAACTTTTTGACGGCAGAATCGCCCGACATCGCCGCCTGGTACGCTGGCAACCGCATGGCCCCCTTTGTCAACGCCAAGCTGTTTGAAGATGTGACAGACGTGTGGACGGCCAACAAGCTTGACGAACAGCTTGCCTCCGCCGTTCCGTCGATGACCATTGACGGCAAGAAGTGGGGCGTGCCCTACACCTACTACCAGTGGGGCATTTATTACCGCGCCGATATTTTTGAGAAGAACGGCATCGCGGTTCCCAAAAACTGGGCCGAGCTGATGGCCGCCTGCGCCAAACTGAAGGCCGCTGGCGTCGTGCCTTTCACCATCGGCACCAAGGCGCTGTGGCCGACCGGCGGCTGGTTTGACTATCTCGACCTGCGCGTCAACGGCTACCAGTTCCATATGGACCTGACCTCCGGCAAGGTGCCCTACACCGACCCCAGGGTGAAGGCTGTGTTCGCCAAGTGGGGCGAGCTGGTCACCAACGGCTATTTTATCGAGAACCACGCCTCGCAGGACTGGCAGGAAGCTGTGCCCGCCATGGCGCAGGGCAAGGCCGCAATGTATCTGATGGGCAATTTCGCCGTTGAGGTGTTCAAGAACGGCGGCATGAAGGAAGAGCAGATCGGCTTCATGCAGTTCCCGCTGATCACCGAAGGCGTGCCGATGGGTGAAGAAGCCCCGACCGACACGCTGCATATTCCCTCGGGCGCGAAGAACAAGGCCGACGCCAGGAAGTTTTTGGCCTATCTGGCGACGGCGGAAGTGCAGGGCGAGATGAACGCCATCCTCGGCCAGCTGCCGGTCAACAACCAGGCGAAAAAGCCAGCGGACAAGTTTCTGACCGCCGGCTTTGACATGCTGGGCAAGGCCAAGGGCATCGCGCAATTCTATGACCGCGACGCGCCGGCTGAAATGGCGAAGGCGGGCATGGAAGGCTTCCAGGAATTCATGGTGAAGCCTGCAAATCTCGACGCGATTCTGGAGCGGCTCGAGAAAACAAGACAGAAGGTCTATAAATAAGCTTGCCGTAATAGACGGGCGCCACCCTCTCCCTGTGGGAGAGGGTCGGCCCGCAGGGCCGGGGTGAGGGGTTACAATGCCGGGAAGTTTGCGCACGTTGCGGCGCGCGTCATCTCGAAGATTGTAACCCCTCACCCCGCGCTTCGCGCGACCCTCTCCCACAGGGAGAGGGTGGGCGCGCGTCATCTAGCGCGATCCGCACATGTCTTCAATCAGCACATTCTCCCGCCGCCCCGCGCGCCCGCCCTGGCTGACGCCAGCGCTGTTCCTTGCGCCCGGCGTTTTCATGTTCCTCATCTACGTCATCATCCCGATTGTCCGCTCAATGGCGATCAGCCTGTATGACTGGGACGGCCTCAGCCCCGCCAAATTCATCGGCTTTGCCAATTACATCGAGCTGTTCAGCGACGAGGCGTTTTACACCTCGCTCAAAAACAACGTCCTCTGGCTCGTGCTGTATCTGCTCGCCGTGCCGATGGGCCTCGCGATTGCGCTGTTTCTGAATCAGACAGTGTTCGGCATCCGACTGGTCAAATCGCTGTTCTTTTTTCCCTTCGTCATCAGCCAGGTTGTGGTCGGCCTCGTGTTCTCGTGGTTCTATGATCCGAGCTATGGCCTGGTGGCCATCCTGTTCAAATCCGTCGGCCTCAAGCCCATCGCTTTTCTGGGCGATGAGAACTGGGTGACCTTCGCCATCATCGCCGCCGGCCTGTGGCCGCAGACCGCCTATTGCATGATCCTCTACCTGACCGGCCTCAACAATGTCTCGCCCGAGCAGATCGAGGCGGCCAAACTCGACGGCGCGTCCGGCTGGTCGATGCTGTGGAACGTCATCATCCCGCAGCTGCGGCCCGCGACCTTTGTCGCTATCGTGGTGACGGTCATCGGCGCGCTGCGCTCGTTCGATCTCGTGTCGATCATGACCCATGGCGGGCCTTACGGCTCGTCGCGCGTGCTGGCCTTTTACATGTATGAGCAGGCGCTGTCGGAATATGGCTACCGCATGGGCTATGGCGCGGCGATTGCCGTCATCCTGTTCCTCATCATGATGTTTTACATCTCGTATTTCATCTACCGCATGGTGATGAACGAGCGGGCGAGCGGCTGATGTTCCCCACCCCAATCCACGAAGCCTCGCCGCTGGTCCGCAATGCCTACCGCATTGCGCTGCCGATCGCGCTGATTATCTGGCTGCTGCCGCTCATCGCCGTGCTGATGACTTCGTTGCGCGGCAAAGCCGATCTTGCGGTGGGCAATTACTGGGGCTGGCCGAACGGCGTCTACCTTGTGGAAAATTACACCGCTGTCTTCAAAAACTCGCCGCTGGCGCAATATATCCTCAACTCCTTCAAGGTGACGATCCCGACGATGATTGGCGCGGTGGGCCTGTCCTGCCTCACTGGCTACGCACTGGCGATTTACAAGTTCAAGGGCAATCTGCCGCTGTTCTTTCTGTTCGTCGCCGGCAATTTCGTGCCGTTCCAGATTCTCATGGTGCCGGTGCGCGATTTCACTCTGTGGCTGCATCTCTACGACACAACCACCGGCCTTGTGCTGTTCCATGTTGCCTTCCAGACCGGCTTCTGCACGCTGTTCATGCGCAATTTCATGAAAGCCATGCCGTTTGACATGATCGAGGCGGCGCGCGTCGACGGCCTCAACGAGTGGGAGATTTTTCTCTATATTGTTCTGCCTGTGGTGCGCCCGGCCATCGCCGCTCTGGCGGTGCTGATTTTCACCTTCATCTGGAATGACTATTTCTGGGCGACAGTGCTGGTGCAGGGCTCGCATGCCATGCCGGTGACCGGCGGCCTCCAGTCGCTCAACGGCCAGTTCATTGCGCAATGGCACTGGGTGTCGGCGGCCTCCATCGTCGCCGCCATGCCGCCCGTGCTGATGTTTTTTCTGATGCAGAAACATTTTATCGCGGGCCTGACGCTGGGCGCGACCAAGGGATGAGCGCCGAGCAGGTTTTTCCAGCAGTG